>NZ_JMKT01000015.1 GCF_000686525.1 Desulfonatronovibrio hydrogenovorans DSM 9292 | reverse complement strand
GCCCGCCCTGTAAAATGGTCGGGGACATGGACGATGAACAGGCCATCCTGGAGGACTGGAACACAGGAGCTATCCTGTTCACCCAGCGCACCCAGAACCTGTTCTTTGATGAAATCCGCAATTCCTGTCCCTATGACATACCCAGGGAAAACGAAAAAAGTCTGATCATGTCCAAGTGTGACATGTGCAATGACCGGGTCACCAACGGACTTGTGCCGGCCTGTGTCAAGAGCTGTCCGACCGGGACCATGCATTTCGGTGATCTGGATGACATGAAGCAGCTGGCTGAAGAAAGGCTGGCTGAAGTCAAAAAGATATACCCCAATGCCGTCCTTGGTGACCCCAATGCGGTCCGGGTCATCTACCTGTTCCATGAACGGCCCAACCAGTTTCATCCCAGGGCTGTCTCAAGCGTGGGACCCAGACTCTACAACCGCAAAGAAGTTTTTGCCAGACTGTTCAGGTCCGGCAGAAACCTGAGCTGACAATGCCCCTCCTCCCGGCCTGAGATTGTTTCAGGTCGTAACTCCGGTCTGCCAGGTGCTGGGTGGCGCCTGCAGACCGGAGTTTAATTTTATCTGGCTTGTGAAAAAATCATTCCCAGGCCTTTATTTTGTTCAGATCAACCTGGTCACCAGGGTTGATTCCATTATTTTCAAACCAGCCCTGATTCATCTCCAGGGCGTAGGCAGCAATTCCCTTTGAATAATGAAGATCAGTGGTCAGTGGCTTCATCTCTTTAATATTTGATATGTATCCATCCTCACAGATAAACGCCACCGACAGGGGTATAAATGTGTTCTCCATCCACATGGCAGTCCTTCTGGGAGGCTCAAAAACAAAAAGCATTCCCTTATCCCAGGGCAAAGTCTCCCGAAACATGAGCCCATGGTTTACAGCTCCCCCCCTGGCCACTTCCACCACTATACTCTGCCCCTTGATGCTGATCTCTTTTCTGGGCAGGCCATTCACTTCATTCATCTGACCATCAAGCACCAATGAAGCTGCAGGCTCAAGAAAAAAGAACAGGTACATAAAAGAAATCAATCCAATAAAGAACAATGCCCAACGCCGCATAATTCTCATCTCCAACCTCTGGGCTGCCATGTACACCCAGGTCTTCTAGTGCCCATGCTCAACCCCTTAAAAACTCCGCATCTAGTTCGGGCATGGATGGATTGATGCACATGCCTGATCCAATTTCAAAGCCAGCCCTGGTGGTAAGCCTGGGAACAATCCTAAGATACCAGTGCAGCTGGGGCTCCCCACTTTTGTATCTGGTACAGGAATTGACAGTAAAGTTATAGTCAGGGTCTCCCAGCCTGAGTTTGAAGACTTTAAGAACCCATTCCATGGCTTCAGCCAGATCAACAAGTTCTGCCTCCTGGGTATCATTGAAATCTGCACAGTGTCTTAGTGGAACAACCCATACCTCAAAGGGGACCTCAGCTGCAAAAGGGACAAATACTGCAAAACCATGATTATCAAAAATCAGTCGTTCTTTTTTGCGGAATTCAAATTCAAGGATATCACACATGACGCATCTGCCCATTTCATCATAGTACCTCTGTTCTTCGCGTTCCCGCTCCCTAATGAATCTGGGGACAACACTGGAAGTAACAATCTGGGAGTGCGGATGAAACAAGGAAGCGCCAGCTGATCTGCCGAAATTTTTGAAGAGCATGACCATCATTATCCCGGGATCATCAGAAAGCATGGAGTAGCAATGGTGGTAGGCCCTGAGCACAGCCATAATCTGTTTCTGGTTCATGTCTCCAAGCTGGAGATTGTGCTTGGGAGACTCCAGGATGACCAGATGGGAGCCATAGCCGCCCCCCTCAAGATATATGCCCCTGGTCTTTCTGGAGCTTTCCCCCTCTGTGGTCAGGGCCGGATATTTGTTCAGGACTGCCCGGGAAGACCAGATTGCTGATCTGTCATCCTTGACCTCATAAACCACCCTGGCCAGGGCGTCTTCATTTCCTGGACAAAATGGACACTCAGGATCATATTCTGGCTGCTCAACCTCCACCACCTCCCTGACAAAGTCCATTGGACGCTTGCGCCTGGAAGGAGCAAATATCACCCATTCGCCTGTAATTTTATTCTGTCTGAATCGGCTTTTCATCTTATCCAAAAACCTGAACCTGAAGCCTATATTTAACTTTATCAGTTATCACAAGCGGTTATACGGACAAGCTTCTCATTTTGAGGGAATAAAACATTTCCAGATATCGCCTGCTCTCTTCGCGTTCCAGGTTGGAAACGTATTTCCAGAATCCGTAAATCCTGGAAAAAGACAGGAGCTTTCGGGCATAAAGCCGCCAGTTGTATTTTTCCTCAACTCTTTTAATGCTGTTCATGGATATTTTGTCCCAGAATTCCGGATCATCCTGACTTCTGGTAAAAAAATCAGCCAGCATTTCAGCTGCCCTATCTCCATGAGTCGGATCAATGTGAAATCCGGAAACCTCATGCTCGATTATTTCCAGGGGTCCGCCGAATATAGTGGCAAAAGTCGGCAGACCTGAACTCATGGCCTCAACCACAGTCAGACCAAAGGCCTCAAAAAGGGCAGGCTGAACAAAAACTCCTCTGGAATCGGCCACATACCTGTACAGCTCGCCAGTCATATTTTTATCCAGCCTGGCTCCAACCCAGCGGACCTGTTCATGAAGGCCGAATTCCTCAAAAAGAGCATGCATCTCATCGATGCAGGAGCGTTCCTCTTCATCCCTGGAGTCATCCTTGTTTATATATCCGGCCACCACCACAAGGTTGGCCAGACTGCGCAGCCTCTGATTCTGTCCATACCAGCGGACCAGGGCAGGAAGGTTCTTGATTTTGTCCAGCCTGGCCATGGTGAAGATTAGAGGCTTGTCCCTGCTTTTTAGCTGTCCCTTGGCCTGACTGCCTTCAGGACCGTAAACAAACTCATCAAGCTCTTCGTGGAGTTCAAGAAGCCGTCGATCCTTTTCATGATATGGAAAGTAGACATTCTCATCTGCCCCTGGCGAGACCACATTGAACTTGGGATCAAACACATCAATGCCGTTAACCACCCTGTAGAGATCGGGCATGGTAAAGGACTGGTATGTCTCATACTGACCAACACTCTCCTCGGTCCCGGCAATCTCCTGGTAGGTGCTGGTAATGATGAAGTCGGTCATGTTCATGGAGATGAGATCAGCTGTAAACTGACTGGAAAATCTGTACTGACTTTCCTTATGTTTCCAGTACTGGGAAGAAAAGAGATATTTTGATTTTTCCAGGGCATGGGCGATATTGCACTGGGTCACTTTGAGTTTTTTGGCCATAAGGGAGGCCACCAGGTTGCCGTCGGAGTAATTGCCGATGATCAGATCAGGTCTGCCCCCAAGTTCGCCTAACACTTCATTGGTGGAATCCAGGGAGAATCTCTCCAGAAATGGCCAGACATGAAACCTGGATATCCAGTGTTTAACAATTTCTCCACTGGGGTAGCGAAACGGGACCCGCAGTATCTTGGCGTTTCTGGTCCCGACAATATCTTCAAGACGCTGATTACAGGTCGTATCTCCAGCCTCAGGAATCAGTCTGCTCAAAACTATGATCCTGGGCTCAATATCCAGGCCCTGATTTCTAATCTGGATATGCATTTCTTTTTCCAGGGCTCTGACCTGATCCAGAATATAGACGATCTGACCGCCTGTATCCGGCATTCCCAGGACCTTGGACTGGCCAAAATATCCATGGGGGGAAACAATCACTATTTTAAAGATCATGGGGATTCTGCTTAAAAACCTTTCAAGAATCCTGGGGGTAGGCGCTTCAAGGATCTCCTGGAGAAGTTCGAAGTTTTCCAGAACATCATCAATTGCCCTGCCCCATCCCGGCTCAAACCCCAGATCTTTCATTTCCCTGGCCACCTCTGGCCAGTTGGTATCCGGGCTTTTCTTTTTAAGGAATTTCATTGCCTTACGCAGGGCATCCCGTAACTGGGAGGGAGAATCAATCCGGTCGTTGAGCATCAATGGACAGCCTTCGCATTGATGCAGGCGCAAAAACTCGTACAGCTTTTCATAACCTTTTTTTGTGGGATGAAAGAATCTGCCGGAAAGATGCCGATTCAAAAATTCCACACCCTTTCCAATATAAGATGAGTCCTTGAGCTTTGGAAATTCACGGTTGAAAGGTTCAAGATCAATTTCCAAAAGAAAATCGTCGGTCCCTGAAGTATTGTTGACCTGCATCTCCTCAAAACGCAGGTAATCATGAACATCAATCTCATCAAACAAGACATCATCCACATGAAACCTAAAATATTGCCATTGTCCGATCTGAGGACGGACCGACAAATAAACCCAGGGGTTGGAAATACAGGCCACCTGGGAACTTTTGAATATATCAAATACCTGCTCGTCTTGAAATTCAGCATGATCCTGATCCTCAAAAAACAGTTCAAGATGGTCTTCCAATTCCGAGCGCAGGATAAAGACCTTTTCCTTTTTTACAAGTTCACGCAAAAAAAGATAAACTATCTTTCTCAGTTCAGGGTCAGCAATTTCTATTTCATCAGTTCTTAGTACCATCAATCTCCTCCAAAAAACCGAAATGTTTCATGCCTTCTATAATCCCGGCTGAATAACCATCTGCAGCAAAGTAAGTGGTTGGCCCCGGGGTAAGAGTTTTGAGTTCCGGGCTGTAATTGCCCACAACAACGCTTAATGTGTTTCCTGAGAGCATTTCCCGGTCATTTCCTGAATCACCTGCCACCAGGACCTTTTTAAAATCAACTCCCCATTTCATGCAGATGTACCTTATGGCCAGCCCCTTGGATGCCCTCAGGGGTAAGAAATCAAGAAATTTTGCATGGGAGTGGATTATCTTGGCATGCAGATCATTCCTGCGCATGAGTTTGCGAATATGCCTGACACCGGGAAAAGCATCGGAATAAAAATTATAACTGAGCTTGAACTCCCTTTGATTTGCTTCTGACTGGAGTTCCACCCCATCGATTTCACGCATTATTTTTTTTATTTTTTCCGGTTTCCATCTGTAGTCGATATGTCGGCTCCAGCCATGATCCTTAAGAATATTCGGTCCATAGTAGATCTCACTCCCTACTGCCGTAATGATGATCTCAGGTATGGGCACGTTTTCCTCAGCCAGGACATTCAACGTGCTTTCCAGGGTTCGGCCCGTTGCCACTCCAAAGACCAGATTGTCCTTATATCTGGTCAGGTATCGTAAAAGTCTTTTCAATGATGCTCTGTTGCCCAGCAGGGTATTATCGATATCAGTGACAAACACCCTGTCTGACACAGGCAGCTTGCTTTTGATTATGGGCAGTCTGGGCATTGGCTCAATCCTGGGGGAGATCAAGGTAAAAATCTCCTTGATGTAGCGTCTGGAATGGGTTTCCCAGGAATAATGTCTCCTGACTCCTTTGATCCCGGCTGTTGAGGCCTGCTTCCACTTTTTCCTGTCCTGAACAAAGGACAGTACTGCCTGTCCCATCTTTTCCTCGTCCAAAGGATCAACCAGAATACCATTTTGACAATTGCCGATAATATCTCTGGGCCCGCCATCGTCAGTAGCCACCAATGGCAGACCACTTGCACCGGCTTCCAGCAGGGTCAGGCCGAAGGGCTCTGTGAGAGCCGGGTTGACGAACACGCCTTTGGTTTTCATCGCCAGACGGTACAGCTCAGGCACGTCATCAGGGTGATGGTTTTTGGGATAAGCTGCCATTCCATAAAGATCATATTTATCAACATCCAGCAAAATGCCGGTCAGGACCCGTTTGGAGCCTGCATCCATGTCTCTTATGTTTTGACGGTTGCCAGCTATCAAAACCAGGTTTGCAGCCTGGCGCAATTCTGGATTATTTCCAAAAGCCTTGACCAACGTGCTGATGTTTTTACGTTCGTCCGGTCTGGACAGGGCTAGAACCATGGGTTTTGAAGGTTTATGAAGAAATCTTTCCAATTCATCTGCGATTGCCGGCTTTTTCTGTCCGCGTTTGTACGGATAAAACCTCTCCAGATCTACTCCTGGTGGAATCACCCTGATCCTTGAAAAATGGTGGTTATCATATTCCAGGTACTGTTCATCCCTTTCTTGCGAGGTACTGGTGATCACCATGGACGCATTGCCAAGGGCCATCTCTTCGGCTTCTATTCTCGTGGATATGTTGTATCTTGATTCGATGAAATCAGTAGTTCTTCCCTTATCAATAAGCTTCTCCTTCTTGATAAGACCCAGGGAGTGGCCAGTAAAAATAAAGGGGATGCCAAGCTGCTGAGCCAGCTTTGCTCCGGCCAGTCCAGCATCGGCATAGTGGCCGTGAATTATGTCCGGAACCATGCGCAGCCTTCTGAAATACTGAAGAACTCTGTCGGTCAACTCATCCAGATGGGGCCAGAGCACTTCCTTGCGCAAATACCTTTTGGGGCCAAAGGGAATCCGGACGATATTGGATTTTTCTCCCAATTTTTCAATGGTTTTCCCGTACACAGGATCGACTTTCTCATCAAGGATCCTCCTGGTAATCAAGTCCACCCTGGCAATCTCAGGACGCCTTCCAAGGGCCCTTGCCAGTTCAACCACATACTTGACCTGACCTCCGGTATCTGCATCCCGGCCGAGCTCCATGTCGTACCCCCTGACCAGCCCATGGATGCTCAGGTGGACAAGATATAGTCCTTTGTTCTTTTTTGACTTAGGCATGCTCCTGCTCCCATTTCTGTCTGATGGACCGGTAAAGAGACCTGTCTTTTGGAACAGCCCCCTTGACCTGGCAGATCCTGGCTGCAAAATAAACAGCTCTGGCAAGAATTTGTTCCCAGGGCCAAGCCTCTACCAGCCCCAGCAGAAAGACAGAGGAAAAGGCATCCCCGGCCCCCACGCTGTCCTGAAAACCGGACACCTCAGGAGCTTCGGAAAAATAATCATCTTCCCCGGCCGGATAAAGTCCTGCACCCTGAGAGCCAAGGGTGACAATCAGGCATTTTAGATTATGCTTGAGCTGCAGTGCTCTGGCTGTTTTCCGAATGTCCGATGATCCTCCAATGCCCGAGACATCAGCAACAACCCTTAATTCATCCTCATTGACTTTCAGGTAGGAACACCAGGAAAGGATATCCCGGACAAGTTTTGTGCTCCACCAGGGATCTCGCAGGTTGATATCGCAGAAAACGCAAGACCCGTTACTTTGGATCATTTTATAAAGGCTTTGAGCAGACACCTGATTTCTGGCAGCCAGAGTGCCATGATAGATAAGCCCTGCGCCCCTTGAACCGGGCAGATTCGGCATTTCCCAAGCTATATAATCATAGGCCACATTGTCCTTGATATCATATGAGGGCTCATCATCTTTGAATCTGATCCGGACTGTTCCGGTAGGTCGCACTTTATCCAGCTGCAGACCACACAGACATAAGGACCAGGAATCCATGGCCCTGACAGCCTCTTTGCCCAGATCATCATTGCCCACCCTGGACATGAAAAGAGGGTCCAGACCAAATCCCTTAAGGTGGCAGGCGACATTAAAGGGAGCCCCGCCAAGAACTCTTTTCTGATCAGGAAATACGTCAAACAGGACTTCTCCAAAGACCTGGACAGAATCAAAACATTTTTCTTTAGTCATCACTCTCCTGAGCTTTGGTTGGCTGTAAAAGTAGGGTCAGTATAGCCCCATCCACTGATTTGTGCAAATCAGTATAAATTATTCACCAGACCACTTTCCCTGGAAGATGAAGAATGATTCCTGTTAATCCTCATCCCTATAGAGCCACTTTTTAAAAGACTCCACCTCACCCTGCCAATGAATGGACAGCCTGAGGTCCACAAACCCGGTGTAAATATCATCAAGAAAGCCCAACGCTTTTTCCACAAGAAACATCTTTTCCAGGAGAATGCTGTCTGGATCATCCCCCTCCTCTACTTTGGTGTCCACCTTTGGAGTCTTCAGTCCTGAAAAGATGAAGTCCGAGGCATCCACCTGCATGATCCATTCGTTGGCGTCCTGCTCCAGCCTTATCTTTGCCTGAGCGACTTTCTTCCCGGTCCGAAGACCGAGCTTGGCTTCACGCAGTTCAGACATCATCCCGGTGCATACAGCCTTTTCCAGACTTTCTCCTTCTCCGCCCTCGACAACGACCTTTTGTTCCAGGTATAGAGAAAAATCCTCTCCACTCCGGGATTTGAACATGCCGTTTTGCTGTTCACTCTTGAACCAGAGCCAGGTCAGAAAGTCCCTGCCCAGAATCACCCTTTTCTCATTGGCCAACTGCAGATCTATTTCCACTTCTTACTTTTCCTCCGTTAAAATTATCAAATTCATGCGAATCAGATTTGGTCCTTATCCCGCCGGGTAGTTACTTTAACTCGTTGGACTGGTCAATTACTGGCTAACATCATTTTAGAGCTTAACCCCAAGCCTGCTCCTGTCTTCTGCTCAATAATCCACTTCGGTATGACTGCCTCTCCCCAATGACATCTACACTACAGACAGCCCTGCCAGCAGCTTCAAGGCATCCTGTTTTCGACGGAAATACTCTTGACCAGTAATACTGGCTGTCATGTTTGACATACCAGCTTTCGAAAAATATCATTTACAATAAATTTCAGGAAAGATGTCGCTTAAAATCCGCTTTTTTCTGGGTTATGGTTCTTTAACACAGTTTCGGTTCATGGTCAGGTTCTGAATCCTGTCTTTTTACAGACCAGAAGGCATTTCAAGAATGGTGGAAGGATTTTAATCTTGAGGTGACTTTAACCAGGATGATTTAAATATCAACATGCCGGTTTTACCAAGCCCCAGCTACACCCCGGTTCAACCGTTTAAAAACGGCCATATACACACTATATATCCAGCCTTGTTTCGTCCTGTGCCGGACACTGATCCTGTCCGGGAACGCATAGATACTCCGGATGGAGACTTCCTGGATATTGACTGGCATCTAAGCCCGCAATCAGATAAAAAAACAGCCGCAATTATAAGTCATGGCCTGGAAGGAAATTCGCGCAAAAAATACCCTCTGGGTATGGCCAGGCGTTTAACCCGGCTGGGGATGGATGCAGTGTGCCTGAATTTCCGGGGATGCTCGGGCACTCCCAATCGTCTGCCCCGCCTGTATCACAGTGGTGTGACTGATGATTTGGATACGGTAATCCGCCATGTTGTCAAACAGGGATATAAGAATGTTTTCCTTGTAGGATTCAGCATGGGGGGTAATCAGCTGCTCAAGTATCTGGGGGAAGCTCCTGAACAGGTCCCTTCCCAGGTCCGGGCTGCTGTTGCCTTTTCCGTGCCCTGCGATTTATCCGCATCATCAGCCAGGCTGGACTCAAGTGTAAGCCGCATTTATGTCATGTACTTCATGCGCAGTCTCAGAGCGAAGATCCGCCTGAAGGCAGAGATGTTCCCCCGGATTGTTGATGCAAGAGATCTGAACAGGATATGGACTTTTCACGACTTTGATAATCGTTACACAGCCCCTTTGAATGGGTTCCGGGACGCTGAGGATTACTATGCCAGGGCGTCCTGCCTGCAATTTTTGCAAAACATTCGTGTTCCAAGCCTCCTGGTCCAGGCCCAGGACGATCCCTTTTTGACTCCATCCTGTTTCCCTCTGGAACAGGCCTCAAAAAATTCAAATCTTTTTCTGGAAATACCTAAATACGGCGGGCATGTGGGCTTTCACCTTCCAGACAGAAAGAACATCTACTGGTCAGAGTACCGGGCAGGAGGGTTTTTGCTTGATCAAGTCGGGTAAATGTCATTTTGTTCAAACAGAATGCCTTTCTTGACTATCCTGGCAATTTTGCTGCCGGGAAACCCCACTTCCCTGTTGCCATCTCCCTTGGCCCAGAGCCGGTCCAAATCCAGAAGGTTGCCTAAAAGGACCTGACCAGGCCCAAGTCTGTCCAGAACATCCTTGTAAAGCCTTAACCTGGCAGCCTGGGACAAGGATAAGAGGCTTTCCTGGGGCAACCATTTTCCATCGCCACTTTCTACAACCTTTACTTGGGAAATTTGTCCGTCCCAGTATTCCGTATCAATCTTTCCCAGCTTCCACAGTCCAGACGCAGACTTTAAAAAACCCGGATTTATGTTTTCCAGCAAAGGGATGAGTTCATGGCGGACCCTGTTGCGCAGAAAACTCATTTCCTTGTTGGATGGGTCCTTGATATATGGCTGATCAATCACATCCAGAAAATCCAGGATACTTTGCTTTGGAGTAAGAATCAGGGGACGGAGCAGCTTTCTCTTTGGATCAAATCCGGACATCCCTGCAAGACCGGGCCAGCCTGTTCCCCTGCACAGTCTCATAACCATATCTTCAGCCAAATCATTCAATTGATGACCCGTCAGGATATAGTCAGCATTATCCCGGGATGCAGCCTTGAGCAGATGTTCATATCTAAGTTTTCTTCCAGCTTCTTCAGTTCCGATTTTTTCTGCCTTTGCAAAGGATCTGACATCTACTTCAACCCACTGGATGGGAATGCCAAGGCGGGAACATTCCTGAACAGCAAAATCCTGCTCAGTCCTGGCCTCATCCCGAAGCATATGATTGACATGAAAAGCACTTAATCTAATTCTGGCCCTTTGCCTGACAAAATCCAGAATCCTCAGAAGAGCCATGGAATCAGGTCCTGCTGAAAAGGCAATAAGCAGATGGCTGTCCTTAATGGGCTGGCCAGTCATTTCTTCCATGCAGGACTGGATATTCAGGCAAAATCTGGCCCATTTCGGCGGGAGTTCCTGAAGCTTGGAATACATACTCACTCGACCACTATTTTATCTTTTCCCATCATTACTTGAGCATAGCCGGCTGGAGTGAAAACCTCTGCAGCTCTCTAGGAACCCACCAGTCCCTGAAATTGTGCATAATCCCGGCCGGAGCCGGCTCAATCCCCGTGAATCTGCCCTGAACAACAGGCAGAGCATTGGAAACAAACAAAAACATATACGGCTGCTCATAATGTAAAATTTCCTGGATTTCATCATAGGCCGTTTTCCGGACCTCAAGGTCAAAACTTGTTCTGCCCTTTTCCAGAAGTTCATCCACCCGGTCATTTTTAAAACCAATGAAGTTAAGCCCATTCTCCACAGCCTGAGAAGAGTGCCAGACATTATACATATCCGGGTCCTGGGGTGTACTCCAGCCAAGCAGGATTGCGTCAAACCGTCCTTTATCCACAAACTCCCGAATAAATGTGGCCCATTCAACAGTCCTGATCCTGACCTTTATGCCGATGGCAGCCAGACGGTGCTGAAGTATGGTTGCTGTTCGAATCCTCAGGTCATTGCCCTGGTTGGTCAAAATGGTGAACTCAAACCTTGTCCCGTCCTTTTCCAAAACCCCCCTGTCATTCATGGTCCATCCCTCTTCAGCCAGTATGTCCAGGGCCTTTTGTGGATCATAGGGGTAATCTTTGATTTGGTCATTATATACCCAGGTCCCGGGCATATAAGGCCCAATAGTTGGAACCCCCTCCCCAAGAAGAACTCCTCTGACGATTTCATCCTTGTCTATGGCGTGAACCAGGGCCTGTCTGACCCGGGTACTGGAAAAAAAAGGATGCCTGAGGTTATAACCCAGGTATGTGTATCCGGAAGTGAGGTAGCTGAATTTCTGAAAATTTCTTTGCCAGTAATCATCTACGGTCTGAAAAAGATGCTGCTGGGGAGTAAGATTCATCATGTCCAGGTTGCCGGACTTAAGCTCAAGGAACATGGTGGCCAGGTCTGGAACAATCCTGTAGACAACCTCGTCAATGCGCGGTCTGCCCTCAAAATAGTCTGGATTCGCCCTGAGGACAAGCTGCCGGCCGGCATCCCAGCGATGGAGACGATAAGGGCCAGCACCAACCGGATTTCGACTGTATCTGGTGTCCAGCAAGTCCTCTCCCTCAAGCACGTGCCTGGGCAGAATCGGAAGGGCCCAGGTTACCAGAGACCTGGCAAAGGGTTGATCATAAACCGCTTCAAAAGAATACCTGTCCAGAACCCGAAGCTCTTTGATGGCCAGATAATCCTGGGCATAAGCCGTGGGTGTGGCTGGATCGATCATCATTTCATAAGTAAAAAGAACATCCTTGGCTGTCAGTTCCTGCCCGTCGAACCATCTGATACCGGGTTTCAGCCGGATGAAGATTTTTTTTCCTTCATCTCTTATTTCCAGTTCTTCTGCAGCCCACTTTACCAGCTCAATATCCTTGTTATATCTAAGGGGAGCAACATAAAGATGGGCATTGATATCGCTTGATGCACTGTCCGAAGCCAGAGGAGGAATCAGGTTGCTGGGCTCACCAGTGGCCCCCATGATGATCCGCCCTCCAAAGTCAGGAGTTCTGTCAGAAAAAGCCTGGACTTTGGAGCCATCTTCCCCATCTTTTTGCAGGTTGCCCGTTAATTCCTGATTGGTGTTGTCACAGCCGAAAAAAAAGAGTATCAGAAAAAATATCAACCCAAACATGAGGTGTTTTAAAGTCATTGCTTTGCCTGTCAGATCAGGGTAAATTATAGTTTTGAACTTTACTCAAAAGCTTTGCCAATGGAATTTGTTATTATATTTTTTTTAAATGGAATAAAACCCCAAATACTTAAGGGTGATTCATGGTTATTTCGGACTTAATAACAGTTTTTCACTTGAAAAACTTTAAAACTTTGATTAGATGATTCAATCCCATTTTGCCTGTGTGATTTTTGATATAATCTCTGATGCAGGCTTTGGCAGGAGACAACGAATAAAATGCTCAGCACCGAACAAAAAAAAGTCAAGGAAATAGTCCAGCGGTTTGTCAATGAAAACATACCAGAATATATCTTGGAAAGCGCCAAGGGACTATTTTCCGATAATGGAAGCCATAAGGTCAGTATCAAGAAAAGAGATCAGTACTGGGACCTGGAGGGCAGGATCCAGGGAGATGATTTCCAGGTCTATAATTCTGAACTGGGTCTCAACCTGGACAATGAGACCATTAATTTTTACTGCAACTGCCCTGATTCCTTTTCAGGGGTCTGCAAACATGTCGGAGCCACCGCCCTCAAATTCCTGGCTTCGTTAAGTGAAGATGACAAGAAAGAACTGCCCAAGACCAGGACTGACTGGCGGCATAATTTCCGAATCTACTTTTCTACTGAACTGGAACCTGAACCTGGCCAGCATTATCTGGTCTACAGGTTTTTCCCGGAACCTGGAAGGCTTCAAATTGAGTTTTTCCGGGCCAGACAGAATAAGACAGGTCTTTCAACAGTACATAATCCGGTCACCCTGGAACAGATCATCAGAAATCCCAATTGGTGTGAAACCTCACCCCAGCTCCCGGATATCCTCGGCCAGATAGGCCATTCACTTGACTACTACGGTCAGCGGGTTGAAATCCCCTTTGGACTCATGACCTGGTTTTTCTGGTCTATTAAAAATGAATACTACCTGTTCTGGGAAAATACTGAACAGCCAGTCAGGATAGAAACTACCCCCATGAGGCTCCAGCTAAGCCCCAGGCTTTCTGAGGACGGCCTGAATTTCGATATCATGCTGGGCAGGGAAGGCAAGCTGCCCTTTTCCATTTCCGGTGAAAAGGTCTTTTTTTACGGACAGCTTCCTTTGTGGGTATGCTGGAAAAACAGCTTTTACCCGGTTCAGACCGGCCTTCATCCAAACCTTGTCCAGGAATTGGTTTCAGAATCACCCATCATTCCTCATAGTGAAATCTCTGAATTCCTTGACCGGGTCTGGACCGGACTGCATGCCTCTGATCTTTTTGGCCAGGAAGAATTTCTGGAAAGGATGTCGCCAATCTTTGTCCCGGCCAGTTTCAATCCCAAGCTCTATTTGGATGAGGAAGGAAGCCTTCTGACCCTTCAGGTCCAGAACACCTATGAAACCGAGCATGGTGAAATCACGCTGTCCGGACCTGACCAGGATCTGCAGACCGGGAGCTATCAGTTTGAAGGGAAATCATTTCTTGTCAGAAGGGAACAAAAAAAGGAGGAAGAACTCCTTTCCAGCCTGATGGAAATGGGATTTCAGGCCAGAAGCAACTCCATGTGGTTTCTGGAGCCTGAAGAAGCCATCAACTTCCTGTTGGACTCATATCCCAAGCTGATCGAAAAATACCGGGTTTATGGCGAAAAAAACCTGACCCGGTACAGGGTCAGACTAAGTCCGCCCAATGTTGTGGCCAAGGTTGAAACCAGTGAAGACGACAAATGGTTCAACCTGGATATTGCCGTGGAGTACGATGACATCCGGGTCCCAATTGACAAGATATGGAAGGCCTGGACCCAGGGGAAAAGGTACGTCCAGCTTAAAGACGGGTCATACACAAGCCTTCCAGAGTCTTGGTTAAAAAAACTTGGACACAAACTCCACGCAATGGGCTTTGATCCGGAAAAGCCTCCCAAAAAGAAATTCCAGAATCATGAAGTTCCAGTTTTGGACAATATTCTTGACGACATCGGGCAGGTTCAGGCTGACTCCTTCTGGACCGAGCTCAGAGAAAAAATCCATTCGTTCAAGCAAATACGGCAAATTAACCCTCCCCAGGGTCTCAATGCCCAGCTCAGGCCATATCAGCTTCAGGGACTCAGCTATCTCAACTTTCTCAAAGAATACAAATTCGGTGGTATCCTGGCTGATGAAATGGGGCTTGGAAAGACAGTCCAGACCCTCTCATTTATTCAACACATGCGGGAAAAAGGGGCCAAGGGTCCAACCCTGATTGTTGTGCCTACCTCAGTGCTGCCCAACTGGGAAAGAGAAGCCCAGAAGTTTGTCCCGTCTCTGATCCGGCTGGTCATCTATGGAGCCAGGCGTTCTGGAATGTTCAAAAAAATCAAGGATTCCGACCTGGTTCTCACAACTTATGCCCTGCTCAGAAGAGACCTGGATGAACTTATGGAGTACGAATACAGTGGCATTATCCTTGACGAGGCCCAGAACATCAAAAACCCCAATACAATCACTGCCAGGTCGGTCCGCAGGCTCAAGTCAGACTTCAGACTCTGCCTCTCGGGAACACCAATAGAAAACAATCTGCTTGAGCTCTGGTCTCTGTTCGAGTTTCTCATGCCCGGCTTTCTTGGCTCACAGCATGCTTTTCAGAAGGGTTTTGTCAAACCTATCAAAGACGGTGATGAAGAAAGCCTGGGCTATCTTCGTTCCAGGGTCAAGCCCTTCATCCTTCGCAGGACCAAGTCCGAAGTAGCCAAGGATCTGCCGCCAAAGGTTGAGAGCGTATACTACAGCGCCCTCATGGATGAACAAATGGATCTATACACCGCCCTGGCCAAGAAACTCAAAGAACAGGTCCTGCAAAGAATCGATGAAAAAGGTATTGCAGCCAGCCAGATGTCCATCCTGGACGCCCTGTTAAAACTCCGCCAGATCTGCTGTCACCCCAGACTGCTGAAGATGGATATGCCTGGTGTGAGCACCAACCTGCCTTCAGGAAAGTTCGAAGCCTTCAAAGACCTGGTGACCAACATTGTGGAAGACGGCCATAAGGTCCTGGTCTTCTCCCAGTTCGTCCAGATGCTGCACATTATCAGGTCCTGGCTAAGCATGAACAAGATGCCTTTTTCCTATCTTGACGGCTCGAGCAAGAACCGGCTGGAAGAAGTGGACAACTTCAATAATAATCCGGACATTCCGATTTTTCTTATTTCCCTCAAAGCTGGTGGTACAGGACTGAACCTGACTTCAGCTGATTATGTCATCCACTATGATCCGTGGTGGAACCCGGCAGTTGAGAACCAGGCCACTGACCGGACCCACCGCATTGGCCAGACCAGGCAGGTCTTTGCCTATAAGATGATTTGTGAGAATACTGTTGAAGAAAAAATCCTCAAGCTTCAGGACATGAAACGGGGTGTAGCTGAGTCGGTTATACCCGGACAAAACGCCTGGAAGGGTTTGACCAGAGACGATCTGGAAATGCTTTTTGAAATCTAATTCTGGCAGATCCCTCAGCCAGCCCAGCTTTGCAATGCAGATTGTCCTTTACCAGCCCAGAATCCCGCCCAACACCGGATCCGTAGCCAGATTATGTGCTGCTACAGACACCGTACTGAACCTTGTTGGACCACTGGGATTCAGTCTTGATGATAAGCACCTCAAAAGGGCCGGTCTTGACTACTGGTCTCATGTCCAGGTCAGGACCTGGGATAACTGGGACGATTTCATCCATAAGTTGCCTGAAAATTCCAGGCTGATCATGACCAGTGCCAGAAAAGGGATATCTTATCCCAAGCACTGCTATAAGCCCAATGACCACCTGGTTTTCGGCCCGGAAACCTGGGGACTCCCCGACAGCATCATTGATCAGGGAAACACACTGATCAGGATTCCTATTTGGGGACAGGTCAGGAGTTTGAATCTGGCCAATGCAGTGGCCATAGTCCTTTACGAAGGGTACAGGCAGATGGGAAAGCTTTCCTGATTTGACGTTAGACTGCAATTAAAGACAATGGTGGTGGGCGGTCGGAGATTTGAACTCCGGACTTCCACCGTGTGAAGATGGCACTCTAACCGCTGAGTTAACCGCCCACAAATAAATATTAAGCCCAATCCAGCTTCCAGGGCAACTCTTTTTTTACCTCCAGCACCCACAACTTGAATCCTGAAGATTTTTCAACTACAAAACCAGAACTATTCTCAATGCCGGTCAAAAGAAATGCCTGTATCCAAAACAGCTGATCTGGCATGGCCAGTCAACCATCCCGGTTAAAAGTCGGGGTATTCAGAACGGGAGATCCATATGAACATCCTGGTCACAGGTGGATGCGGATTCATCGGTACTAACTTTATTTACTACATGCTCCATGAGCATGACCATACCATCATCAATCTGGACAAGCTCACCTATGCTGGAAATCTTAAGAATCTGATTTCGGTTGAAGGAAGATACAATGGTCAACGCTATTTTTTTGAAAAGGGCGATATCTGCGACACCCCTCAGGTGATGAACATTTTAAAGGAATATGAAATAGATGCTGTTGTAAACTTTGCGGCTGAATCCCATGTTGACCGATCCATCAGTGCGCCTGACCAGTTCATTGAGTCCAACATCCAGGGGACCTACAGCCTTTTGACCGCTTCATCCAAGGCTGGAATCAAAAGGTTCATCCAAGTATCAACTGATGAAGTCTACGGTAGCCTTGGGCCAGAAGGCCTTTTCACAGAAGAGTCCCCTCTGGCTCCCAACAGCCCCTACGCAGCCTCCAAGGCTTCAGCCGACCTTTTGTGCCGGTCATTCTTCAAGACATACGGCTTCCCGGTTATTGTTACCAGATGCTCCAATAATTACGGTCCCTTCCAGTTCCCGGAAAAACTTGTTCCCCTCTCTTTTCTAAGGGCCAAAGAAGACCGTCCTGTCCCGGTTTATGGAACCGGATCCAACGTCAGGGACTGGATCTATGTCTCAGACCACTGCAGAGGCATAGACCTTTGTCTGCGCAAGGGCAGACCTGGAGCCATCTATAATTTCGGAGGCGATGCTGAATATGAAAACCTGGATGTAATCAAAAAAATCCTGGATATCATGGGCAAGTCCTATAAACTCATTAAATTTGTTAAAGACCGGCCAGGCCACGACCAGAGATATGCCATGGATTACAGCCTGGCTAAAGATGAACTGGGTTTTGAGCCTCAGGTCCGGTTCTCTGAAGGCCTTGAACTGACCATTAACTGGTATCTGAAAAATGAGGAATGGGTGGACGGAATAAAGTCCGGAGAATATATTGAATTCATGGAAAAATGGTACAAGGAGCGTTCATGAGTGATATGAAAGCCTTGATCCTTGGAGGTAAGTCCGGTCTGTTGGGCCAGGCCCTTGACCAGGTTTTGCAGAAGCATGAGTGGCAAACCATGTGTCCGGACCGCAATGAACTGGATGTCTTCAACTCATCAAGCCTGACTGAATATATAGAAAAAAATCGGGTCCGGATCGTATTCAATGCCATCGCCTACACTATGGTGGATCAGGCAGAGGAAGAGGATGAATCTGCCTACGACCTTAACAGGAAGCTGCCTGCAGTCCTGGGTAAAGTATGTAAAAGCAGTAACATCGGCCTGGTTCATTTCAGCTCTGACTTTGTTTTTGACGGGAAAAAGAACACTCCCTACACAACCGAGGATTCTCCAAATCCACAATCAGTTTATGGAAAATCCAAATACGAGGGAGAAAAAGTTCTTCTGTCCAAGCCCTGGGACAAACTACTGGTCATCAGAACTGCCTGGCTTTTTGGTCCGTTCAAAACCAATTTTGTGGACAAAATAATCAGCCTGGCCAGGAAAAAAGACTCCCTGAATGTTGTCCACGACCAGGTTGGTTCACCAACCTACACCCTGGATCTGGCGCGGTACACCTTGAATCTGGTCAATAAACAGACCAGCGGGCTGTACCATCTGGCCAACAAGGGCCGTGCTTCATGGTGTGAGCTTGCATCCGAAGCCATAAAATGTGCAGGGCTGTATTGCCGGATCAACCCCATTCAATCAAGCGAATATCCCCAAAAGGCCAACCGGCCACCCTACTCTGTCCTGGACTGTTCCAAGTACAACATGGTCACAGGAAAATCTCCAAGACCCTGGATTCAGTCCCTGAGAGACTACATCTATCACTACCAGTAGTCCCACAATTCCAGTTTCACCAGGCCAAAACATCCTTTAATCCCTTGGCTTATCTTGACATGGCAGGCAACCGTTGTTACCTGATTGGCACTCTATCAACCAGAGTGCCAACGAGGTAATTAAATGGCCCTTGATCAAAGACAAACAGATATACTCCTGACCATCGTCAAGAACTATATTTTAACTGGACAGCCTGTGGGCTCAAGAACTGTGGCCAAGGATTCCAGCTTAAGCCTGAGTCCGGCTTCCATCAGAAACATTATGGCTGACTTGACCGATGCCGGGTATATCGAGCAGCCCCACACCTCTGCTGGAAGAATCCCCACTGCACACGGACTCAGATATTACCTGGATTCCAACCTGGAAGTAGAGCCTGTTTCTCCTGAGGTCAGGGAAAAAATCAAGTCCAGCCTGACCAGTGTTGGACCGGATTTGTCCCAGACCTTGAGCCAGACCTGTAAGATCCTGTCTTCTCTTTCCAACCAGATAAGCTTGGTAATAACTCCGGATCATCAGGCCATCCGCTGGCAGCGGATTGACTTTGTTCTGCTCAGACCGGGACTGATCATGTCCATTCTGGTCATGGAGGGTGGACTAATCCGGAACAAGGTCATCAGCGTGGACAAGGAAATATCTGCAGATGATCTTGTTAAGTTCGGCAACTATCTTAATGAACATTACCAGGGCAAAACCCTGCACTATGTACGCTCAAGTGTGCTTGCCCAGATGAAAAACGCCAGAATCCAGTTCGAAGGACTTTATGAGAAAGCCTTAAAGCTGGCTCATGAATCCTTTGATGACTCAGGAAGACAGGTGTACATGGAAGGGACCCACTACGTGTTTCAGGGTAGTGATTCTGCAGACATAAACAAAATGCGCGAACTCTTCAGAATGCTGGAGGAAAAATCAAAGCTTCTTAAGCTACTTGATAAGACCATCGAAAGCAAAAACATTAGCGTAATCCTCGGTCAGGAGGAAAAATGGGACGAACTGAGTGATTTCACCGTAATTTCTTCACCATACAGCCTTGGTGGGTCCAATATTGGAGCAGTCAGCATTATTGGTCCAACAAGGATGAACTACTCGAAAATAATTCCAGCAGTTGACTTGACAGCCAAAATTCTTAGTCAATTGCTCCGGGAAATATATGAAAACAAAGCTGGACAGAATCTGCCCGGCTAATGCTTGCTCAAAAAATATTGTGTCAGGGAGGTTGAAATACATGGCCCAGGATAGGGACAAACTGGAAAAGGAAGAACTTGAAAGTAAGGATAATGGCAGAGACTCAGATGATGAAAAGACTGAATCAGAAATTTCATTAGATGATCTCCAAACCCTGTGCGAAGAGCATATTTGTCCTCAATGCGAACTTCTGGCTGAACAAAAAGACAAAACCCTCAGAGCTCTGGCTGATTCAGAAAATTATAAAAAGCGCCTGACCAGAGAAAAAGAGGAGTTCTGCAAGTTTGCAGTATCATCATTTGTTGAGGAAATCCTTCCTGTACTGGACAATCTGGAGCTGGCTCTTGAGCACGGGCAGAAAAACCCCGCCTGTAAAGATCTGGTTCAGGGCGTTGAGATGACCATGTCCATGTTCAGACAGATCCTGGAAAAGAACAACCTGGTCCAGGTGGGTCAAATCGGTGAGGAATTCAACCCCGGCCTGCACGAAGCTCTGGCTCAGGAAGAACGCAGCGACATGGAAAACGGCCTGATCTGCCAGGTAATGCAGAAAGGGTACGTCCTGAATGATCGCCTAATCAGACCAGCCAAGGTCATGGTCAGTAAAAAATGTCCTCAATAAAAGTGCCGTTACAGTCTTTACATCTTTTTTTTGATAATTATGAAACCTATCAGTTACTTTGATAAATTCTAAGGAGGCTTTCAAATATGGGAAAAATAATCGGAATCGACCTGGGAACTACTAACAGCTGTGTCTATGTAATGGAGGGCAAGGAAGCCAAGTGCATTTCCAACCCTGAAGGCGGAAGAACCACACCTTCCATAGTTGCTTTTACCGACAAGGAACGCCTGGTTGGCGAGATTGCCAAAAGGCAGGCTGTGACCAACTCGGAAAAAACCATTTTTGCCTTTAAAAGGCTCATGGGACGTAAATTCAATGAATCAGTCCTGTCAAACTGGGTTAAAAGCTGCCCGTACAAAATAGTCGAAGGAACCGCAGGTGATGCACATATCCAGGTGGGAGACAAAAAGTACAGTCCTCCGGAAATATCAGCAATGCTTTTACAGAAACTGAAAAGTGACGCTGAAGCATACCTGGGTGAAAAAGTCACTGAAGCCGTAATCACTGTTCCGGCCTATTTCAATGACAGCCAGCGTCAGGCCACCAAAGACGCAGGCAAGATTGCCGGTCTTGAAGTCAAACGGATCATCAACGAGCCCACAGCCGCTTCCCTGGCTTACGGAGCTGACAAAAAGGCCAACGAGAAAATAGCTGTCTTTGATCTTGGCGGCGGAACCTTTGACATATCTATCCTGGAAGTCGGCGACAACCTGGTAGAAGTCAGGTCCACCAACGGTGATACCTTCCTTGGCGGTGAAGACTTTGATCACCGGGTGATCGACTACCTGGTCAGCGAATTCAAAAAAGAAAACGGAATAGATCTGTCCCAGGACAAGATGGCCCTGCAGCGCCTCAAGGAAGCAGCTGAAAAGGCTAAAAAAGAATTGTCCACCACCATGGAAACCGACATCAACCTGCCCTTCATCACTGCTGACCAGAATGGTCCCAAGCACATGAACATCAAGCTTTCCAGAGGCAAGCTGGAAAAACTGGTGGAAGACCTTGTGGAAAGAACTATCGAACCCTGCAAAAAAGCCCTTTCCGATGCCGGACTCAAGGCTTCCGAGGTCGACCAGGTACTTTTGGTAGGCGGCATGACCAGGATGCCCCTGGTTCAAAAGAAAGTGGCTGACTTTTTTGGCAAGGAGCCTAACAAAAGCGTCAACCCTGATGAAGTCGTGGCCATGGGAGCAGCAATTCAGGGCGGAATCTTCACCGGAGACGTCAAAGATGTTCTTTTGCTGGATGTCACGCCTCTGTCACTGGGCATTGAAACCATGGGTGGTGTATTTACCAAGCTCATCGACAGAAACACCACCATACCCACCCGCAAAAGCCAGATATTCACAACTGCTGCTGATAATCAGCCTTCTGTGTCCATTCATGTGCAGCAGGGCGAAAGACCCATGGCCGGGGACAATATGACCCTGGGGCGCTTTGAACTGGCCGGAATTCCTCCGGCTCCAAGGGGGGTTCCCCAGATTGAGGTCACCTTTGACATTGATGCCAATGGCCTGGTCAATGTTTCAGCCAAGGATACCGGAACCGGCAAAGAACAGTCCATCAGAATTACTGCATCCAGCGGACTTTCTGAGGAAGAAATCAACAAGCTGGTCAAGGAAGCTGAATCCCATGCTGAAGAAGACAAAAAGAAGCAGAAATTAATTGAAGCCAGAAACCATGCCGATACCCTGATTTACACTACTGAAAAATCCCTTCGTGACCTGGGCGACAACGTTGATGCTGAACTCAAGGCCGACATAGAATCCAAGATTGAGGCCCTGAAAAAGGTCATGGATGGAGACGATGAAGAGGCCATCCGCAAGGCCACTGATGAGCTGTCTCAAGCCTCGCACAAGCTGGCTGAAAAGCTCTACTCCCAGAAAACTCAGGAAGGTCAGCCCGGAGCCCAGGACCAGGCTGGAGATCAACCCGGCCCTGAATCCGGACCAAAACAGTCCGGTGACGACGATGTGGTGGATGCCGATTACACTGAAGTCAAATAATGTCTTGACAGTCCATTGATACCGTTTCTATTCTGGCCCGGCTCAAAATCTGAGCCGGGCCTTTTGTTTTTCCAGTCTTTCTTTGGAAAACCTTTCAATCCAATTAGTTCCGGAGAATTCCAGCATAATGCATTTAATCAGAATATGTTCCATTTTACTCTGTTTTTTCATGGTGCTGGCCTGTGCCGAAAAAAGAGTTATCCCAGAGCCAGTGAGCCCTGAAGCCCAAATCCTGAAAGAGGCAGGCATGTTCTGGGACCGCAAAAATTATCGTCAAAGCCAGAACCTGTACCAGACCCTCTCTCAAAAACCCGGATTGACCCAGGATCAGCAAACTTTAATCTGGCAGCGTCTGGGTATCAGTGCCTTCTACAACAAAGATTTTGAAACCGCACACCAGGCTCTTGAAAAATGGGAGCTTCTTGATCCCAGAGCTGCTCAGTCCTGGCAGTGGCATGAATATTATTCGATCTCCTTAAAAAAAGCTGTAGGCGAAAATGAGTTCCATCAATACCTGGAAAAATTAAGCCGAGATCAGGACCGCCCATTTGAAATCAGGGCAAATGCCGCTTTATCCTTGGCCTTTTACCATTTTGAGCAGGAAAGATTCCCTGAGTCCATGTCAGTTATGGAAAGGATATTTACTGACGCTGACACGCGACCCCAAAAAATCAGACTGGAAAATAAGCTTCAGGACTACCTGTCAGACCTGCCCCTGCAAAGCCTGGAAAAGGCCCTGCCCTTTGTGGATCATGAAAGGCAGAACCAGTTTCCTCAAAACATATTTTTCTGGACTCTTTATTCCGGGCAGTTGAAAAAAGATTCTTCTCTATGGGACTCTTTGTGGCCTAAACTGAGTACCCTGAGCCGAAATGGCGGCTTTATTGACCCTGACCCTTTTGTCACTCAGGTGGAGAAATGGCTGGATGAATTCGGCATGCCCATACCTGAAATAGTCCTGCTTCTGCCTTTAAGCGGACAATTTTCATCTGCAGGCTGGAAAATCATGCGCGGAGCAGGAGCAGCCCACTGGGAACTGCTTCTGGACGGGGTTAGAGTCAATGTCAAGACCTTGAACACTGATCAGGATGGATGGATTAACGAATTAAAAAAACTGGATACCGTTTCCGTTGTGGGAGGACCTGTATCAAGGTCTGACTGGGAAAAAATAGTTGATTCCGGGCTGAACAAAAAAAAGGTCTTCTTCTCTTTTCTGCCCTCCATTGACGAGGAAGGGTCTGCTGGGTGGAGGTTTTTTTCCAGCCCGGCTGACCAGGTCCGGTCCATGCTGGAGCAGACAGTAAGCTATCTTGGTTTTACCGACTTTGGTGTATTCTACCCAGAAGATGATTTTGGCCGGGCCTACGCCCAGGTGTTCTGGGAAGAGGCGGCCAGGATAGGAGCCCGGATAAGCGGACTTCAAAGTTACCCGCCAGATCAGCCAGCCAGATGGAACGATATTGTAGCCTCGTTTCTCAAGGTCAAGGACAAAGATGATCCTACCAAGAATCCTCCCCCTGACTTTCAGGCTGTATTCATTCCGGACAGCCTGTCCAGGGTTAAGGGCATGGTCCCCCAATTCTTTTATTTTGATCAGAACCAGCTGCTGTTCATGGGCCCGATGCTCTGGTCCCAGGCTTTTTCTCCCCAGGACTTTGAGCAGCAGTATTTTTCCCTGTCCATGACTCCAGGAGCCTGGTGGGATGATAATCCCTCATCAAGGGTGGACAATTTAAAACAGGGCCTGGCTGACACTTTGCAAGGTGAACCTGATTTCTGGGTCGCCCTGGGATATGACTTTGTCAGATTTGCTTCCCAGCTTGGCACCCTCCCTTCTCCATCCAGGCACAGGCAGGTCAATCAGAAATTAAGCCAGATCAATTTCAACGACTGGAGCATGGCCCCCATCTCATGGGACGGTCAGGGCAAGGCCCGTCAGGACCTTTATCTGTTTCAGATGACCAGAAGGGGACTGGAACAGGCCGACCTTGACTATTTTTACTCTCTGATTGAGCTTAGGAAAGCCAGAAAGGCCCAGTGGCTGGAGATGCTCAGGGATGGAGGGCAAAAAGAAAAAGTCAATCCTGAACACTCCCTGCAGCAATAACAAACCAACTCATCCGGAGCAGATGCAAGATGGAAATCACACAGAAACAGGTGGCCAAGATCGCCGCCCTGGCAAGACTGGATCTTGATGAGCAGAGTCTTGAGAAATTCGCTCACCAGTTCAGCGAGATCATTGCTTACATGGATAAAATGAACACTCTGGACACCAGTGGGGTTGATCCACTTTACTCTCCCTCTGAAAACACCTCTGTCCTCAGGGAGGACTCTGTTCAAAAGGAGTACCAGCGGGAGGACCTTCTGGCCAATGCCCCTGCCAAGGACGAAAAGTTCTTTATTGTACCCAAGATTTTATAATTATCAGAACCAAGATGGAAAACATGCTTGAAAAAAAACTTGTTGAACTCCGCAATCTTCTTCATAAAGGCGAGCTGACATGCCTGGAAGTAGTCCAGGCCTGTCTGGAAAGGATAAAAGTTACCGAACCTGAAATTAACGCCATGCTGAGCTTTAATGAAGAAAAATCACTGGAAGAAGCCGGCAGGATGGATGATCTGGGACCTGATCCCCAAAAGCCGCTATGGGGGGTCCCCATAACCATAAAGGACGTTATCTGCACCAAAGATTTTCCTACGACCTGCGGCTCAAAAATACTTGAGAACTACCGGCCATGCTATGAAGCAACCCTAGTGGAAAAGCTGCGTGATGCTGGAGCAATCATAATAGGCAAAAACAACATGGATGAATTCGCCATGGGATCGTCCACAGAAAACTCCGCCTTTAAAACCACCAGAAATCCATGGAACCTGGAACGGGTTCCAGGCGGTTCCAGCGGGGGATCAGCTGCTGGAGTAGCTGCCAGACAATGTTTTGCCTCCATTGGAACCGACACTGGAGGGTCAATACGCCAGCCGGCTTCATTTTGCGGGATCACCGGACTTAAACCCACCTACGGCAGGGTTTCACGGTTCGGTCTTGTGGCCTACGGATCATCCCTTGACCAGGCTGGCCCCATGACCAGAAGCGTTGCCGATGCTGCCCTCATGACCCAGGTCATCTCAGGTTATGATCCCAGGGATTCAACTTCTGCTTCTTTGCCTGTCCCTGATTTCTCAGCTGAACTTGCAAGGCGAAGTGATCTGAAAAATGTGCGTGTGGGGCTGCCCAGGGAGCACTGGGAAGAAGGCCTTGCACCAGAAGTCCTGGAAGTATGTCAGGAGGCAGTTCAGGCTGCCCGCTCTGCCGGAGCCACCATCGTGGACATAGATCTGCCCCACTCCGATTACGGCATTGCAGCCTACTATATCATTGCCATGGCTGAAGCATCATCCAATTTAGCCAGATATGACGGGGTAAAATATGGAGTCAGGGAGGCAGGCAGGGATCTTTTGGAAATGTACTGCCAAACCAGGTCCAAAGCCCTTGGAGAAGAAGTACAAAGAAGAATAATGATCGGGACCTATGTCCTGTCTGCCGGATATTACGACGCCTACTACAAAAAAGCTGCCCAGATCCGACGGCTCATTCTCCAGGATTACCAGAAGGCTTTTGATAAATGTGAGGTCATCTTTTCACCTGTTGTTCCCACAACTGCCTTTAAAATAGGTGAAAATATTGATGATCCTTTACAAATGTACCTGACGGATATCTTCACCACTTCCCAGAACCTGGCAGGACTTCCCGGCTTGACCATTCCGGCTGGACTGGGCAGACCTAGCAACATGCCTGTCGGCATCCAGATTATTGGTCCGGCTTTTGAAGAAGGACTCATCCTGCAGACAGGAAACATCCTGGAAAAAATCCTTCCGGAACTGGGACGGCCTGCTGGTTTGGCCTGAGAAACAATTACCCATGAAAACAGCTGTAGCCCTGAGCGGGGGGACAGACAGCCTGGCATCCCTTATGCTGCTGATGCAAAAAGGGTATGAACTCATACCGTTTCATGCCAGGTTCTTTCCTCCAAGTGAGACTGGAAAAAAAATTGAAGAAGACCTTGCCCGGATATGTTCAGCTTTTAAGCTAAACCTGCACATTCTGGACCTGGTCCAGGACTTTGACCGACTGGTGGTCAGACCTTTTGTTCTAGACTACCTTAATGGGCTTACTCCTAATCCTTGTGCCCGGTGCAACAGGCAGATCAAGTTCGGCCTCATTCTGGAACAGGTGACCCTGCTTGGAGCTGATACCCTGGCCACTGGTCACTATGCCGGGGTAAGACCAGGACCCAAAGGTCCCTCTCTTTGGAGAGGCTTGGACCATACCAAGGATCAAAGCTATTTTTTGTCTTTAGTGCCAAACCATGTCTTTGCCCGGGTAATTTTTCCCCTGCATGGCACAACCAAAAGCAATGCCTATGAAATCCTGAAAAAGAACAGGGTTACTACTCCGGTCAAAGCTGAAAGTAATGAAATCTGCTTTATAGATGATGACTACAGGACCTTTATCTCTTCAAGAATTGCCCGCCATGAAGGCGGCTCTTCAGGACCAATAAAAGACACTCAGGGGGTTATTCTTGGCTGGCATCAGGGACTGTGGAGGTATACCCAGGGGCAGAGAAGAGGGCTTGGAATTGCTTATGATCATCCATTATATGTCATCCAAAAAGACGTGAAAACCAACACCCTGATAGTGGGTTCATCCCATGAGCTGAAAACTGACCGTTGTTCTGCCGGTAAGTTAAACCTGCTTTGCCCGGCTGATGAGTGGCCAGATCAAACCTATGTCCAGACAAGATATCGCCAGCAGCCTGTGGAGGCTCAAGTTACCATGTCCGGCCAAAGACTGGACATAGTCTACAAGAATTCAGCCGAGATACCAGCCCCCGGCCAGATAGCTGCAGTGTACTCTGGTCAGGGCAGAGTCCTGGCTGCTGGAATAATATCCAGCCCTGATCAGTAAAATTTAACTGCAAGTAGAAAATAAACAATTGGCAATCCTTAACCATACCATAAAAAATTTTAATTCCAACCATCTGAAGGATATGCGCTTTAATATCATAACCATGGGCTGCAAGGTCAACCAGTATGAGTCCCAGGCCATTTCCGAATCCCTTCAAAAACTGGGTTACATTCAGGAAAAAAACCCTGCCCTGGCATCAACGGTTATTGTCAACAGCTGTGCAGTAACCGCAAGGGCTGTTCGTGACCTTAAAAAAACATGCAGACAGGTTGGCCGGGATTGTCCTGAAGCAAGGCTGATAATCACCGGCTGTGCAGCCCAGGTGTTTGAGCAGGAATTAACCATGCTCGATGAAGTACACCTGGTTGTGCCTCAAAAAAACAAAAGAAGGCTTCTTCAGGGTCTGGAGCAGCTTGGATTTCAAAATGACCAGGCAGATGACTACCTTATCTCAGACTACTACAGGGCCAGGGCTGTTGTTAAGGTTCAGGACGGATGCACCCACAACTGCAGCTTCTGCATAGTGCCTGAAACCAGGGGCAACTCGGTCAGCAGGCCTTTTCAGATCATTCTGAATGAGATCAGCCGGCTTCTAATTAAGGGCATTACAGAAATCAGTCTTTGCGGCATTAACCTGCGCCTTTATGGTCAAGATCTTCCCCATAAACCTGACTTCTGGGATCTCATATCATATCTGGAGGAAAATCTGCAGCCTGACTGGGGCCATAAAGCCAGGTTCAGAATCAGTTCTCTTGACCCGTCCCAGCTTAACCAAAAGGCTTTGGAGGTGCTGGAAAGTTCCCGCATGATCTGCCCTCATCTGCATATCTCTGTACAAAGCGGCAGCCCTATTATCCTTGAAAAAATGAACCGGTCCCACTACTCGCCGGAAACTATCCTGGAATTTTCTGATAATCTTTCCAGGGTCTGGCATCTTTTCTCCATGGGGGCAGATATTCTGGTAGGATTCCCGGATGAAAGCCCAGCCGATCATGACCTGACCAGACGTCTTATCTCCAGGCTGCCTCTGAGCTATGCCCATATCTTTCCTTTTTCACCCAGGCCAGCTACACCTGCGGCCAGATTTTCAAACCAGATCAATCAAGAAACCAAAAAAAACAGAGCCTGGGATCTAAATCAGATTATCAGGGCTAAAAGAAAAGCTTTCATGAACAGGCTGCTTGAACAAAAATCCCTGGACATTGTCATGGAAGACAATTTCAAAGGTATGTCAGAGTATTATATGGAGTGCAGAGTCAACAATCTTGCCCCCGGACTAAGTCCCAGGCAAAGGATCAAAGCTCTGCCCCTGGAGATCAGAGATGATTTCTTGCTGGTCAAACAAATCTAGAGTAACCAACCAGAAGCCATGAGCATTCCGACCATTCCCAAGCCAGGTAAACCCTTTCTCTCGATATTAAGCTCCAAATGGGAACTTTTCTGGCCAGCTCTTCAGAAGAAACTCGAAGAACATCTAGGTCCTGCAGATTACCTCACAGACCCCTTTTGCTTTACTGAAACATCCTACTATGATGATGAACTGGGTCTTCCCATCTCAAGAAGGATCCTGAGCTTTGACAGGCTCTGCCAACTGGATTCCCTGGTTTGGACCAAGCTTTTCACCAACACCCTGGAACAGGAACATACCCTGAAGGGCAAAAGAATATTCAACCTAGACCCGGGGATCTTGAGCATGGAAAGGCTGGTTCTGGCCACGGGAAAAAACTTCACCCACCGGATTTATCTTGGCCAGGGAATCTGGGCTGATCTTACCCTGATTTTTACCAAAGGTGACTGGCAGGATTTGCCCTGGACCTTTCCAGACTACAAATCAGAAAAAATTAAAACTCATTTAAGGACTATCAGAAACAGGTATCACCAACAACTTTCACTTTTAACTTGAAAACATAGTTATGCACCAGACTTCAAATTGCGGATAAGGGGAGTTATTTTTATGAGCAAAAGCATGACCGGATATGGCTCAGAAACTATTTCCAGGGATGGGTGGTCAATTTCCTGGGAAATCAAAAGCGTGAACAGCAGGTTTTTGGATCTGAAGTGGAGAATCCCCCCTGCTCTTTACTTTTTACAGGGAAAATGGGAAAAAATCATCAGGGAAAATGCCTCCAGAGGCAGGGTGGACATCAATTTAAACCTGCAGATACTTGATCCTGATATTTTGGGTATCAGTCTTGACCGGACCATGGCTATGGCCATGATCAAACAGCTTGAAGAGCTTGCCGGTGACATGAGCCGTGACTTTGAGCCTGATTTGAACATGCTCATTAGAAACACTTCCCTGTGGAGGGAAAACAAGGGTGGTATCTCAGATGAACTGGAAAAAGATCTGGCTGACTGTCTTAAAGCAGCCCTGGACTCCTGGAATAAGACCAGACAAAGTGAAGGAGCCTTGCTGATCAAAGATATCCTGGACAGAATCAAAAGCCTTGAAATCATGGCCAAAGAACTGGGAGAACTGGCCAAGGACAATGCACCCAGCCGATTCAAGGACCTAAGGCTCAAGCTGGAAAGAATCATGGAAGAAATGGCTGTTGAAATTGATGAAAACAGACTTCTCCAGGAGTTGATCATTATGGCAGACCGGCTTGACGTATCTGAAGAAATGACCCGGCTTGAAGCTCATTTAGGAGCCATGGAGGATCTTCTGGCCATACCTGGACAGATTGGCCGGAAACTAGATTTCATCTTGCAGGAGACCTTCAGGGAAATTAACACCTGTGCCAACAAATGTCAGAATACGGATATGATCAGAATCACTGTGGGCTTCAAGGCTGAACTTGAAAAATGCCGGGAGCAGGCCCAGAACCTGGAGTAGGATGAATATGCCGTCAGACAGACTGAAACTTTTGAATATCGGATTTGGCAATTCAGTTGTCAGCACCAGGGTGGTGGCCATTGTAAATCCATCATCCTCACCCATGCGCCGCCTGCGGGAGGATGCCAGGGTCCAGAATATGCTCATTGATGCAACCCAGGGAAGGAAAACCAGATCCTTGATAATCACCGACTCCAACCATGTAATTCTATCAGCCATCCAGCCGGAAACCATTTCCCAGCGTCTGGAAAACATTGAGGTGGGCAGTCATGCGTAAAGGCATGCTTTTAACCATAAGCGCTCCATCAGGAACCGGGAAAAGCACCCTCATCAATATGCTGATGGAAAAGCATCCGGAATTCTCTTTTTCCGTATCATACACCACCAGATCTCCGCGACAGGGAGAGGTTGAAGGAAAGGACTATTTCTTCACCCAGCGTGAAAAATTTTTATCCCTGAAAGACCAGGGGTTTTTTGCTGAATGGGCTGAGGTCCACGGCAACTTTTACGGCACACCCAGGCAAAAGGTCCTGGACGCTTTGGAAAGCGGCCAGAGTCTGATTTTTGATATAGATGTCCAGGGTGCTTCCCAGCTTAAAAAAAACCTGAACACTGGTCTTTTTCTATTCATCTTTCCCCCTTCTTTAAAAGTACTTGAGAAAAGGCTGGTTAACCGTGGGACCGATGACCTTGAAACCATAAAAAAACGAATCCACAATGCAAAGCAGGAGATCTCCCTGAGTCACATGTTCGACTTCTGGCTGATCAACGACGATCTGGGCCAGGCTTTTGCCCAGCTTGAAGCACTGGTGTCGGCAGAAAAGATGAGACCTGTGTATAAGCCTGACCTGCCTAAAACGGTCCTTAACAACACCTGGAGTCAGGATCATGAGTAAAGTTATTGTAGCCCTTGATTTTGACTCTCAAGCTAAAGCACTGGATTTTGCAGAAAAAATCAGGCAAGAAACAGACTGGGTCAAGGTTGGGCTGGAACTTTTCATCAGCTCGGGTCCTGAAGTAATAGCAAAGCTTAAAAAAAATGGTTTTAATATTTTTCTGGATCTGAAACTTTTTGATATTCCAAATACAGTTGCCGGTGCAGTGCATAGATGCATGGCCCTTGGAGCTGACATGCTCACTCTGCACACCCTGGGTGGTGAGCAAATGATTCGCAGAGCTGTTGAAGCCAGGGATCAATTTAGTCCCAGGAGTCAGCAAAGGACCATGCTTTTAGGAGTCACCCTATTAACCAGCCTGAGCAAAGATGACCTTCCCTGGCCTGATCCAAGGGAGTCTGCCTTGATAGCCAGGGATCTGGCTGAAAAGGCCTTTGACTGGGGAATGGACGGATGCATCTGCTCAGGACTTGAAGCCGGCATAATCAGGGGTTTTTCCGGTGACGCCTTCACTCTGGTCACTCCCGGGATTAGAAACCAGCCTGCTGCTGATGACCAGAAGAGGACGGTCACTCCGAAACAGGCCTTTAAGGCTGGAGCTGACTATCTGGTGGTGGGGCGTCCCATAACAGGGGCTTCAAATCCGGTCCAGGCTCTCAAGGACATCAAGCAAAATCTTACTGGGAGCTGATTGGTGGATCAGGGCAGCTAGACCTTCTAAAGACCATTTTCCAGCAGAAAGGCAAGCCAGTTTGTTATATTTTTAGGGAGGAAGCGTTTATGTCATCCAGGGAATCCGACATCATTTCTGACTTAAAGGACGAGAAGTCCAGAATTCAGGGGGTATTTTCCTCCCAGAGTCTGGTTAAAGTCGGAACCGGCTCTACCCAGAAAAAAACCATTCAGAAGACCTACTGGTTTGTCAAAGAGCTTGACGACGATCAAGTGGAGATTCAGCCACTTAACATCAATTACGTTCCATCCGGCCCCAAGAGTCAGATTCCCAAAGACGAACTCCTGGAAAAATTTTCACCAGAACCTGAATTCTACACTTATACCGTATACCCCAAGATGCGGGAACTGAATAAGACAGTTGCCAGGGCAGACCGGCACAGGCAAAAGGGTGAAAGTTACAGTGCAGAATATGAGTACAGCAATGCCTTAAAAGTGGATGAAGAAAACATTCGAGCCAATTTTGGGCTCGGCCTCACCTACCTGGAGCGCGGAGATAAGGATAAAGCCAACAACATATTTGAAAGACTGGTCAAGCTTGATGCGGCCTTTGAAAAAGAGCATAAGCACCTGTTCAATGATTTCGGCATAAACCTCCGGAAGCAGGAGATGTACGAGCAAGCCCTGAAGTATTATTCAAGAGCACTTGAGTTGGTGGAAAACGATGAAAATCTTTACTACAATGTGGCCAGGGCCAGCTTTGCCTTTAAAAAGTACGATCAGTGCTTTGAACATTTGAAAAAAGCCTTAGAGATCAATCCTGAGTTTGAGGAGGCTAAAAAATTCATCATCTATCTGACTAAAAACAAACTTGTTTCAAACAAAAGCCTCAACGCAAAGGGTTAATCCGCCATCAGCCCGGCATGGCTGGTGAGTACCTTTCATCTTGACAATATGTAAAACATCATCAGGGACACGAACCATGGAGCATGAAAAAGCCCAGTTTTTTTTGCGCAAACTTTCCGGAATCAAAAATGATCTTCCGGTATCAGCGCAGTTTTTGGGTGACTTGTTCAGGCAGACTTCCCCTGATTCAATCTCCAGCCTGGATGAAATCGCCAGAACCATCTCCAGGGACCAGGGTCTGACTGCAAAAGTCCTGTCCAGAGCCAATTCTGCATATTACGGATTTCAGGCCCAGATATCCTCCATTTCAAGAGCTGCCAACCTGCTGGGATTTTTTGAAGTAAGAAAAATCATCCTGGCTGTTTCTCTGTCTGATCTAGGGGCCAAAGTGGACAAAACTGTTTTCAATCTGAGCCGATACTGGGAACACCAGTGTTTTGTCGCATCCTTGGCTGAAGAAATCGGCATTATGTGTGGACGCAATGACTCGGCTGACCTCTTTACCATGGGCATTCTTCATGATCTGGGCAAGCTCATGGTTGTACTTTATGCCTCAAAGGACTGGCTGGAAATAGTAAAGCTGGCCCACATGGAAGATATATCCCTGAACCAGGCTGAAGATAAATTCTGGGGCATGGACCATGCTCTTATCGGGGCTATGGTTCTCAGACAATGGAATTTCCCGGAATCCATAACCGAGGTTGTCAACTGGCATCACAACCCTGACATGTGTGATCCAAAATATTTACAACAAGCTGAGATCATCAATCTGGCTGATTTTATCAGCCGAAACCTTGAAGAGAATACCTTTTCCAGAGTGACCAGGTCTTTTTCCAAACTTGGACTGGACATGGACAAAACCCTTTCAACCGCCAAGACCATGTTGACCGGTCCTGAACTCATGGAACTCAAAAGCCTCTTTTCCAACTGACCATCCATATGAACCCCGTTACTGATCAGAATATGCCAGCCTGGCGCCTCAGGGAGCCTGAACCTCCGACTGAATCTATCAGATCCCTGGCCAGGGATCTAGAGATATCCCCTATTCTTTGCAGACTGTTGTATCAGCGGGGCATGACCACATACGATGACATGCACTTCTTCTTGAGCCCTGGCCTGCGCTACCTTGGATCTCTTGAGGACTGGGAAGGCCTTTCCCAGGGAGCAGAGATTATTGCTTCATCCATAGATAAAAACGAAAAAATTGCGGTATGGGGTGATTACGACGTTGACGGTATTACATCCGTGGCTTTGATCAAAGACTTTTTTGCCCAGCGGGGCCTGAGTATCCTGGCTGTTCTTCCACATAGGCTAGAAGACGGATATGGCCTTAATTGCAGAGAAATTGAAACCCTGGCCCGGGAAGGAGTCAAAACCCTCATCACAGTTGATTGTGGCATCTCCAACTTTAAAGAGGTGAAAAGAGCCAGGGAGCTTGGCATCAAAGTTGTTCTAACTGATCATCACCAGCCCGGCGAGATCCTGCCCCAGGCTTGCGCCATCATCAATCCAAGACTTGTATCCTGCCCTCATTCGGAACTGTCCGGAGTGGGAACCGCTTTTTTTCTCATGGCTGCCTTGAACAGAATACTTCCAGGACAGAAAACCGATATCCGCCGCTTCCTTGACCTGGTTGCCCTGGGAACCATTGCCGATCTTGTCCGGCTGGACCGGACCAACAGAATACTGGTCAAAAACGGCCTTTTACTTCTAAACCAGGCTGAAAGGCCAGGGATATTTGCCCTCAAAGAGGCAAGCGGGATAAATGGAAATGACGGCATCGGAGCCGGTGAGGTTGGATTCGGTCTGGGACCAAGGATTAATGCTGCAGGAAGGCTTGATGACCCGGTTATCGCCCTGGAACTTCTGCTGACCAAGGATCTGTCTCTGGCTAGAAAGCTTGCTTCCAGGCTGAACAAGCTCAATGATCAGAGAAGAAAAACTGAAGAAGAAATACTTGCCCAGGCAAGGGACATGGCCGAATCCATGTCTGAATACAGAGGACTGGTGCTTTTCAACCCTGACTGGCATCCCGGAGTGATTGGTATTGTTGCTTCAAGGATTGTTGATGAGTTTCACCGTCCATGTTTTGTCTTGACCAAAGAAGATGGAATGATAAAAGGTTCAGGCCGAAGCATTGGAGAGTTCAACTTGTATGAAAACCTGTGTTCTTTAAGCCGGATACTGGAACGCTTTGGAGGGCACAGCCAGGCTGCAGGGCTTTCTCTTGTTCCAGAGCGCCTTGATGATTTCAGGGAAAAATTCAATGATCAGGTCATCAGCTCCATAGGACCAGAACCCATAGCCAGGGAAATAGTTCTGGATGCAGGCCTTGATTTTGACCAGCTTTCTCCTGAACTCATCTCTGAACTGGAACTTCTTCAGCCTTTTGGACCTGGAAACCCCCGGCCGGTGTTCCTGTCTTCTGAACTTCTGGTTCAGGACCAGGTCTTGTTTGGGAACGACAAGCATGTCAGATTCAGCTTCAAGGAAGAGAAATCAGGGATTATCCTCAAGGGACAATTCTGGAGACAAGGCAAAAAATGGGCAAAAACCTCCATAACAGGCAAAAAGGCGATCCTGGCCTATACTCCTGCTGTTAACACCTATCGTGGAGTTACCAGCATCCGCCTCAACATCAAGGAAATACTTTCTGTCAGATAGCCTTCCGCCTGTCTAATCCAAACCACTTCCAACACCGGACAATCAATATGAAAAACATCACTAAAATTCTTATCTGCAGTGTAATTGTCACAATCTTTTTCAGCACAGGCCTGGCCCAGGGCGAAACCTTGAGAGACATCTCCATAACCACCAGCCTGGATCACAGATTCAAGACCGAGATAAAAAATTCCGATGCCAAGGTTTCTTCGACCAGGTATGGCCTTGAGGGTACATTCTCCCACTTTACCCTTGCCTATGATTACATTGATTATTCCTGGGACAAAGCCGGGCAGTCCGGGTTGACCTCTAACAGGAAAAAACCATGGGACCAGCTGCACTTCATATCTCTTGGTGCAAATAAATATTTCATATTAAACCAGGATTGGAGCCTTAATCTGGGCGGCGGGATCAGCAGTGCATTTGAAAAAGAAATGTCTGATTCTTTCGGAGCCAGGGCATTTTTTTTCCTGGTAAGATCATTTGAGCATGGATGGTCAGCCGGTCTGGGACTGGCTGGTTCTTACCATCCGGTCAAGAGCTCGGTCTTTCCAGGCTTTGTCCTGGGATACGCTCCCACTGGAACCCAAGGGTTCTCGGCCAGGGTGGGTTTTCCTGAAACCGGAATCAGGTATGGCTTCAACAGGAATCTGGCCCTTGATGCCAAGGTTGGGTATACATCTGGAATATTCAGACTTGAAAATAACAGCCCTGTGGAAAGAAAAGGCTACTTCAGGGAGCAGGCAGTTAAAACAGGGGTAAGTCTTGAAATCAGTCCAACTGAATCACTTTTTATTACCCTTGGCCCTTACCTGCTTTTGGAAAGACAATGGCGGATTTACGATAAAAGTAAAAACCGTGTTTCAAGGCAAAGACTTGACAGTGGAGCTGGAGCCGAAATTGCCCTGCTTTGGAGATTCTAGATCTTGATCATGAAGGCAAATGTCAAGCTCATTGCCCTTGCTGCTGTACTGGGCGCAGGCATTTATGCCCAGCACGCAGGCCTCTTGGACCTGTCCCACCGGCTGGACCAGCTGGAGAATCTGGCTGAATCATGGTGGGCTCCTTTGGTGGCTGTCATTGCCCAGATCATCCTGTACATGTTTGCATTTCCAGGATCTGTACTGATGTGGACCATTGGGGTGCTCTATCCTCCATGGGCAGCCGCAGGCCTGGTAGTGGCCGGAGGAGTACTGGGAAGTCTGTCTGCTTACTTTTTTGCAGTCCGCATGTCTTATTCATGGAACAAGAAACTGGTGGACTCCAAGATCTACGGGCTGATCCGCAACAATTCAGGATTCCTGCAGCTTTGTGCCTTGCGCTGTCTGCCTGGTTTTCCCCATTCATTCATCAACTACAGTGCCGGGATTCTGAGGATCAGGCTTGTGCCTTTCATCATCAGCACGTCCATCGGCTTTGCTGTCAAAGGTTTCATCTATTGCTCAGCCATATACGCAGCCTTCCATCTGGAGGAAGGGGAACCCGCAGTTTCTTTTTCAAACCTCTGGCCCTTGATGGTTTTGGTTCTTTTTTCCCTGCTGGGGATATTGATTCAGAAAAAATACTTCAGTGGCCATGACAAACATAAGTAACCGTCATTTACTATGAAAAATCTGGAAAATCTGCTCACAAAGGCAAACAGTGCCAACATTTTGCCCTGGGATCTAAATCAGGAAAAAATCATCTTCTTTGATTTCACAGCTGACAATCCGGAACTGAAAAATATCGACGTTGCAGACCCGGACAGCTTCACAAAATATATTTTTACAAAGCTTTCCAATGCCGGCGCCCGGATCGGCATTGGAAGGTATAATGAAAACAGGACAATTTATGATAAAAGCCCTGTATTTGCCGCATTAGAGGACCACAGCCAGAGGCGCACTCTGCATATAGGCCTGGATTTGTGGGTTGCTGCCGGGACCCCTGTCCTGGCTCCTTTGGATGGAGTGGTGCATAGTTTCCAGGACAACAATGCTTTTGGCGACTACGGGCCAACCATCATTCTTGAGCACAGCCTGGAAAAGAGAACCTTTTTCACCTTGTATGGACACCTGAGCCGAAAGAGCCTGGAAATCCTCAGCAAGGGTCAGGCAATTACTGCAGGTCAGCAGATTGCTGCTGTGGGGGAAAGGCATGAAAATGGCAGCTGGCCGCCTCATCTTCACTTTGAAATCATTAAGGACCTTGAAGGACGAGCAGGGGATTTTCCTGGTGTGTGCACTTTAAAAGACAGGGACAAGTTTCTGGAACATTGCCCGGACCCCAACCTGCTCTTGAAAATCAAAGGTCTAAAAAGACCTGAGCCATGAACATGGTTTTAATCACCAAAGCCTTAGATGCCCCTGAAATAGACTGCAACGCATCCATACTGCAGTCCTTTGCCATATGATCAGACAGGTCTCGGATTCAGGCTGTCTTTGCCCCTGTGGTCTTACCTGCTGCCAGCAAGAAAAAAATCTTTATTGCTTTTAACTACCAGCCCTCTGACTGGAACAACAGGATGCCCTTCTTCCTGGCTGATCCCTTCTGGCCAGACAAAACCCGGGGCCAGTTTTTGATAATAGTCAAGGGTATAGGGCAGAAGCTTCATCCAGACTTGCTCATCCCCTTTCCCGGAGCCGTAATCTCCAATCCTGACCACTTTGGCGGTAAAATTGAAATCAGCATCACCCAGGGGTGTCTTGACAGCGTAAAGAGGAACCTCCCGGCCACTCTGGTAACGCCTCAAATGGGTGGCAATGTGGATGACCGAAGAGGCATCAATGGGCCGGCTGGCATTCCACCTGTCCTGAACAGGCATTCCAGCAATATAAAGAAGCATAAGCTCTATCCCGACCTGTCGACATCTGTAGCAGATCCTTTTCATCTCTTCCGGGTTATCGTTGATCCCGGAAAGTAAAAGGATATTGTTGTAAACCGTGACTCCCCTGGCAATAAACTCCCTGATCAGGTCTCCGTGCAGCTCGGTCAGTTCGCTTGAATGAATAAACTGGGTTTCCAGCTCCACCCGGGTAGGATTGGCCGGGTTCAGATTATTCAGGTTGCAGATGGTATCCAGTACTTCAGGAGTATAAAGCTCGGGTGAATAGGCAAAGGTCAGGCTTCGGATGCGCATCGCCTTGACATGAGGGACGGTCTGCAACTCTCTGGAAAACATTCCCAGCATTTCAATGGAGTTTAAGATGCTCTCCTTGGCGGTCAGGACAACATCGCTGATACTATTATCCTTTGCTATATATTCTATGGAATCATGAAAATCCTCCAACGCCTCAATATCCATCTCCACTGTAGTCAGATGGGTCCGTTTCAGGGCCTTTACCCCTGTATCTACGATGGAATAAGCCAGACGCTGGTCCTTCCTGATCTCCTGCTGGAGGGTACTTAAATTGGCCTCGCTGAAGGGTTCAGGTTCAACAGGCTGCTCTGTGAGTCCTCCAAGATAAAGGGTATGATCCCCTATTTCAGCCATGAAAGCCGAGTCCAGAGTCCCTCCCCTGTTTGCCCTGGAGTCCTGAAGCTCAAACTGGGGAGCAAACTCCTTGAAATACTCCTCGGTATAAGGCGTTCTTATCCAGATTTTACCTGGATGCTCAGTGCAGGGCTCAACAGCCCAACCACTGGTATTCCAGTCGATCTTGCCAATTTTTGTGGCAGTACAGATGATAGGAATAGCCCGATCAGAAAGGTATGCCCGCATGTAGGCGGCAGCCTTATGTCCGGATGAGATGGGAGCCCAGTAAATCCTGTTGCCCTGAATAGGGCTGCACGGGATGTATACGTAATGAATTTCTGACCCAACACTGCGCAACTCGTTGTACAGGCTGGTCAGTTCCCGGCCGGAATCATTGCAGTCTTTCAAAAACGGAGTCTGGGTGTACACTCCCACGCCCTCACTGACCAGTTTGGAAATAATGTCCAGGCTATAATGAGATATTTCATCCGGATGAATGAAGTGGGTTGCAATTTCAATTCGCTTTTTGTCGGCCTGCAAGGCCCTGTTCTTCTCAATGAGATAGTTGAGCCAGAATGAATCATGGGCGTAAAAAAGCTGCGGATAATAAGAAATGCATCTGGAAGCGATCCTGATGGTCTGGATGTGGGGAATCTGCTCCAAACCTTCTATGGCACAGGTCAAGGTCTCCATGTTCAGCAAGGGCTCACCACCGGTCAGGACAATCTCCTTTATCCTGGGGGATTTTTTAATGTGCTCCAATGCTTCCAAAACATCTTCTATCTTGGGGGTGGGCAAATTGCGGCAGTCCTTGTGCTTGCGGAAACAGAACCGGCAATAGACCGGGCAGCTCATGTGCAGGACAAATATAGGCCGGTTCTGGTACATCTGCTCCAGAAGACCCTTGTGGAACTGACCAACCCAGGTATTCTTCAGCCCTGACTCATCAAGCTCCTGAACAAAGGGCATGAACTGATAAGCCACGTTCCTGGACAGCCTTGACTGCCTGATCACATGCTTGGACAGCCGCACCGGATACTTGTCCATAACCTTTTGCAGATCCTGACGCTGATCATCTGGAACCCGGATATTGGTCAATTGCTCGTAAGTATCAACATCCTTAATTGCCGAGAGATTATCCCCGGGAATAATTACTTCCAGAATGGGCAGAAGAAGTCTGGAAGGGAGTTCAATACCGCCCACAACAACCCTGGTTTCGGTTTCGTGGTTGGCTGGCTCAAGCTGGGAGATGACCTCTTTGAAAAAACCGTATTCGTCCTTGCCTGTAGCTTCAAGAAGAGCGGCAAACTTGTTGTCCCCCTGGATAAACTGGGAAAACTCTTCTCCCAGAAAGGCCGGATCACCGTACATATCCAGAAAACCCAGCACGGCATTTTTCAGTTCATCAATAAATACCTCAATTTCTTCCTGAGAATGAGTGAAGCGGACCTGGATTTCCTGCATGAGACCTTCCTTAAGGCTTGATTCCCGGCTTTTCTTAAAGGGGCTGTTCTGGTGGACTTACACTTGCCTCACAAATCAAACGCCGTCCGGAATATATTATTTCGGACGGCGTCGTTTTTATGGAACAACAAAAGTGCAAAAGTCAACTAAAATCGACCAGATGCCTGATTGGCCACAGAAGCCTCAATTCCTGGATGAGTTAATGCTGAATCGTCATTCATGAAGGATATCATGGACCTTGGCTGCCAGATCTGAGAGCATGTACGGTTTGCCGATATACCCAGTTGCTCCTGACCTCACGGATTCCCTTGAATGTCCATTAGACAAATACCCGCTGGCAATCAGCACTTTTGCCTGAGAATCCATACTTAGAAGCTTTTCAAGACATGCATGCCCGCCCATACCCGGCATGTTCAAATCAAGAACAACCATGTCTATTGACTGCCCGGAACTGCTATAAAGTTCAAGGGCCTGCTCGCCGCTTTCAGCAGTAATGACCTTATAGCCCAGGTAAGCAAGGGAATCCCTGGTCAACTCCCTTATATCTGCTTCATCGTCCACCACCAAGATAGTCTTGGACGGTTTTCCTTGCTTAAGTTCAGGTTTTAGCTTCTTACAATCCGCCTGAACAGTTGCCTCAGGCAGTGCAGGCCAGTAGATTTCAAAACACGTCCCTATCCCGGGTTCACTGCTACAGGTTATGTGGCCATGGTGAGCCTTTACGATCCCATAAACACAGGCCAATCCCAACCCGATCTTTTTACTGCCTTTTTTGGTCGAAAAAAAAGGATCATAAAGATGATCCAGGCTTTCCTTGTCCATTCCGCATCCAGTATCTGAAACACTCATGGACACATATGATCCAGGCTCAAGATTAGGGAATTCATTGCTATCAAGGGTAATATTTTTAGTCGTTAAACTCAGCTGGCCCTTGCCGTTCATGGCTTCCACAGCGTTGGAAACCAAGTTCATGACTACCTGATCAACATAGACCGGATCGGCCTTGATTGGCCAGGTCCCATTGTCCAGTGCGAGTTCAATATCCAATTTCCCGGATACACTGTCCTCCAGGTTGTCAACACTTTTTTTTATTAACTCAACGAGGTTTGTTGGTTTTCTGTGAACTGCGACCCGTCCGCTGAATAAAAGCAGTTGCCTGATCAAAAGGGAGGCCCGGTCAATAGATTTTTCCACAACCTGCAGTCTTTTTTTGTCTGAACAATCATCAGCCATTTTCAGACAGACCAGCTCCACGTTCCCAAGCATGGATTGAAGAAGGTTGTTGAAGTCATGAGCTACACCTCCGGCCAGAATGCCTAATGATTCCATTATCCTGGCCTGAAAAACCTGTCTTTGAAATTCTTCATCACTCATAACTAAAACCCCTTGCCTGAGTAATTTTGACCGTTCCGTTACGGCATTATCTAAGACTATTCTTAAAGATTCATATTGTCAGCTTGACACATTTTGTAAAGTCAACTCTATGTAAACCTTTCCCATTTTTGTAAACCTTTTTGTCAACTTTCAGTTAAAAAGGAACCAAGCTGTTCTTTCCCTATGAAAAAGATAGCCTTCATTGTCAGCAGCTATAAAACCTAGGAAGTCTCAGGGCAGTCCCTTAAAATGCCTGGTCTTGTCCTGAAGCTGGCCGAATATAACTTATCGAAATGACAATCTAACTACGCTTAAATAATAGTAACAATTAAATGTTTTATTAAAAATATATTGTTCAACATAAAAATTTGTTACTAATCATGCTGATTAAACGGGGGTAAGCGATCTCATTTGTGCTATCGGATCTTTGAAAAAATACTATTGAGTGTCCAGAACGTTCCGAACTTTGAGCACCAAATCTGAAATCTGATATGGTTTGCCAATAAAACCGGCAGCTCCAGATTGCAGTGCTTCCTTGGCCTGACCCTTGGAAGAGTACCCACTGGAAATAAGAACTTTAGCATTTGAATTAACCTTTAAAATTTCCTCCAAGCACTTATGCCCACCCATTCCAGGCATATTCAGGTCCAGGATGATCAGATGGATGTCCTCAAATTTTTGAGAGTAAATTTTCAGGGCTTCTTCGCCACTGGATGCTGTAAAGACTGAATATCCCATCATCTGCAGGGCCTCTTTGGTCAACTCCCTGATATCTTCTTCATCATCAACGACCAGTACGGATTCATCCCCTTTCTGCAAGGATATATCTTCTTTGCTGTCAGCCACATCAAGAATTGCTCCAGACACGGCTGGCCAGTAAATCTTGAATATACTACCCTGGCCAGGCTCGCTGTAACAGGATATATGCCCATTATGAGCTTTAACAGATCCATAGACAGAAGCCAGTCCCAGCCCTGTGCCTTTTCCTGTTTCCTTGGTGGTATAAAAAGGATCAAAAATGTGCTTCATGATCTCTTTGTCCATGCCAAGTCCGGTGTCGGTAACAGTTAACAGCACATATTCTCCAACTTCGGTTTTCATATACTTCTTTACAAAGTCTGAATCCAGGATGATGTTCCGGGTCTCAATCAGGAGCTTTCCACCATCAGGCATGGCATGACCGGCATTTATCCCAAGGTTCAGCAAGACCTGTTCGATCTGGACTGGGTCCGCATTAACAGGCCACAATTCTTTGTCCAGATGAAGCTCAATCTCCACCATCTTTGGAATGGTTCTTTCAAGTATCATTACAGCGGACTCAATTTCCTGATTCAGGTCAACAAAAACTCTTTGGGCCTCTGCCTTGCGGCTGAAGACTAGAAGCTGGCGTATCATCTGTGATGCCCGGTCAATCGAGCTGGAAATCTTTACCAAACGATGTACATCTGCATGATTTTCATCCTTCTCTCCTAATAAAAGCTGAACATTGCCACTCATGGCCTGAAGCAGATTATTGAAATCGTGAGCCACGCCTCCGGCCAATGTTCCGACAGATTCCATTTTCTGAGAATGCAGAAGTTGTCTTTGAAGTTCTTCTCTGTCTTTTTCCGCCTTCTTCTTATCTGTAATATCAACCAGGAACCCATCGTGGTAAACAACCGGGCCGCCCTGATGCTCCCTGACCTCCCTCATATTCAACAAGGCCCAGAACGGCCTGCCACTTCGACGTCTAAGACGGACTTCCCGGTTTTGTACAAGACCCTGCGAATTAAGCTGTTCCAAATGTGATTCCCTATCCTGACGATTCAGATACAGTTGATCCCCGATGTCTAATGATTCTTTCAACATTTGATCAGACGAGTCAAAACCTGCAATTTCTGCGCAGGCCGGGTTGACCTTTAAGAACTTTCCTTCTGGAGACGTCCAGAAGATTCCCACAGGGGAATTCTCAAAAACATTCTGGTAGAGCCGTTCAGTATGTCTGGCATATTTTTCCAGTTCCTGGTTCATCTCCCTCATCCGGTCATATGCCTCAATCCGGCCCAGGGCTGAGGCACTGGATAACAGGACAATGGATATCAGATAAAAGCTGGTATCTGAAATCTGCATCTTGTCCTGATCAAGAATACCGACAAACATCCCCCTGATCCTTGATGGAGAGGCCATGGATCCCAAAATAAGACTGCCACTCTGGCCGGTGCAAGACAATATCACCGGCCTGCTCCGATTAAGGACCCAGGCAAAAGTATGGTCTTCAATAAGTCTGTCGATCTCCTGATTCAGGACAGAGCTATCCTCTGCAGGGTTGCAATAGGCCTGATAAAATGAGTTGTCCTGGCTGGAAACCAGGTAGAAAGACACTGCCTTAAGCTTGATCAGGGTATTGAGTCTGACTGCAGTTTCCTTAAGAATATAGTCTGCATCCATTGAAGACCCTGGGTTCTTGTCAAACCTCCCCAGATTGGCAGCCATCTCCAAGGCATCAACACCTTTTCTTCTCTCTTCTCGAAGATACTGTATTTCCTGCTCCAGTCGGCTGATGATCTTGTCTTTTTCATCCATAAATTACTCCCTGCCTAAAAAGATATGGACGACGTCCTGAATTTGTCTTTCAGCCCGCTGAACTAATGGGTAAAGATCACTGGTCTCAATTCCTATGCCCTGCCATACTTTTTCCTCCAAATCCGGGAAGACACCCTCTCGATTATCTTCAGCTCTAGAAGCAACAGCCAGGAGGTTGGCCAGATTAACCACCCCTGCATCCAGCTGATTTCTTGCCTTAAGGGGTTCATGGTGAAAACGAACCATCTGTTCCAGGACTATGGGAAGTTTCCACTTGTTGCAAAGCAGTCCACCAACTTTTGCATGATCAAATCCAATTACATCCTGCTCGGCCAGATACAGAGGAATATTTTTGTTTCTTGAATACAGGAGGGCTTCCAGACACATCTCAGGCATCTTTTTAATCATTACCAGCCGCCCAAGATCATGCAGAAGTCCAGCAATAAAAAAACGCTCTTCATTTATGCTTTCAGTATATGACGAAATAAGTCCTGAGTATAAGCCGCAACTTATGCTGTGCTTCCAGAACAGCTCCATATCCATGATACTATTGGGAATCCCTTTAAAATTTTTGACAACTGAAATTCCTGCAGCCAGTGAAGTCAGTTCCTTTGTTCCCAGAATAGCTACTGCCCGGCTGACCGAATCTATCTTGGCCGGAAAACTGTAAAAGGCGCTATTAACCAGTTTAAGCAGCCTAGCCGTCAGGCTGCTGTCCTTGTTGATCAGTTCAGCTAAATGGACGGCCGAACTAAAAGGAGACTCCATGATTTCAATCAGCTTGTAAAAAATATCTGGCAGGGAAATCAGATCGATCTGGTCATCAACCAGATCGCGGGGAGAAATCCTGCCACCTGGGCTGGAGTAAGAGGTGGTATGATCCATTTTAAAAAAATCAGGCAAGGAATCGGGAAAAATTTCTCCTGAGGCAAACCTCCTGGCCATACTTTCAATGGCGATGCGGACAATTTCTTTCACAGCCGGATGATTCAGGTTGCAGTAGGACAAGAATGGCTTGATGAATTCTTCACTTTGTCTGATGTATTCAGGACCGATCATGGACATCCTGGCATCATCCATATCTTCTTGTTTCAGCCCAGCTATATCGGCCCGGCTGATACCCCATGCTTTACAGGTCCTGATCAAATCACTTTCAAAGACGGCCCCCTTTGCAAGGATCAGTCGGCCATGTGGGGTCAGCAAATCAGAAGCCAGAGTCATTCCCGACTTAATATCATCGATATTTATAAATCCCATAGCATCATCTCCACGGCCTGGGCTTGATAGCATAAAATATCTTTTAAAACTCTAGCACTCATACACCAATCCATATCATCAGTCATCCCTGTCCAATACTTCCCGAACCTTGTCCATAAGCTCGGTGATCCTAAAGGGCTTTCCAATATATCCTGCAGCCCCGGACTCTAATGGTTTACCAGCCTGGCCCTTAAGAGAGTAGCCGCTGGCTATCAGCACTTTAGCCTGTGGATTGATCTTGAGCATCTCTAAGAGACACTGCCCACCACCCATATCCGGCATTCCAAGATCAAGAATGATCAGGTCAATATCTTTGAAGCCTTTGGTATAAATCTCCAAAGCCTCTCTTGCCCCGGCCGCGCCAAGGGCATTATATCCTGCAATTATCAGAGCTTCCATTGTCAATTCCCTGATATCCTGCTCATCATCCACCACCAGTATGGTTTCAGTTCCACCTTTGATCTCTTTGTCTAGCGCTTGATCAACCTGCTCAGGATCAGAACCCTCCAATGCTGGCAGGTAGATCCTGAAAACTGTGCCCATTCCTGGTTCACTGTAACAGGTTATCTCACCTTTATGGGACTTTACAATCCCATAAGCCGAAGCCAGCCCGAGTCCAGTACCCTGCCCTACATCCTTGGTGGTGAAGAACGGATCAAAGATCTGTTCCAGTATATCTTTGTCCATGCCGACTCCGGTATCAGAAACACTCATGAGCACGTATGGCCCGGGCTTCAGTCCAAAGCCCTTTTCATTGTCAATTTGGACATTCATGGTCTCAATAAGCAGAGTCCCTCCCTCAGGCATGGCATCAGCCGCATTGGAACCGAGGTTAAGCAGGATCTGCTCCATTTGCACCGGATCACCCAGAATTGGTTTCAGATCCGGATCAAGCATAAGTTCAAGCTTGACCATTCTGGGAATGGTCCTTTTAAGCACTGAAGCAGAACTTTGAATTTCACGATTAAGGTCCAGAGCTTTTCTTTGAGTCTCGGCTTTACGACTGAAAATAAGCAGCTGCTTGACCAGTTGAGATGCCCGTTCAATACTTCTCTCAATAATTTTTAGGCGGTTTTTATCAGGATGGTCTTGAGACTTATTCATGTTCAAAAGCTGGACATTTCCGCTTATGGCATGGAGCAGGTTATTAAAGTCATGGGCCACACCTCCAGCCAGAACACCGATTGATTCCATTTTCTGCGATTGAAATAGCTGGGCCTGCAACTTTTCTCTTTCCTCCTGGGCCTGTCTGGCTTCGGTAATGTCCCGATCAAAGGCACAGGCCAGGAACCCACCTTTGTATTCAAAGTAATTGGTTGAAATCTCCACTGGAAAAACCCGGCCATCCTTGGTCAGGTGTCTTGACTCAAACCTCATGTGTACCTTTTTTCTAAGCTCATTCTTATGATCTTCCCACTTGTCAGCAGGAAAGTCAGGATCAATGTCAAATACTTTCATCTTAAGCAATTCGTCTTTGGAGTAGCCAAGGGAGGAACTGGCTGAGTCATTGGCATATAAAATATCACCCTCCTCTCCGACCCAGATAATGCTGTCTGAGGCTTTATCCATGGCAAACTGAGTCATTCTAAGGGCATCCTCAGCCTCTTTTCTTTTAATATTTCCCATGACCTGGGCCGCCAGGGAAGCCATGGTATCCATAAATGACTCTTCATCAGGATGCCAGGCTCTTTTTTCTCCAACATGTTCCAGACAGATCACTCCTGCCAGCTTGCCACCAACCATAAACCCGACATCAAGAAGAGAAAATATTCCTTTGGGAGCCAGGTAGCTGTCTTTTAGCTCAAAAGTCCTTGGATCATTATAGGCATCTATGGCATAAATTCTCTGGTCACTTTTAATCGCCTCAAAATAAGCTGGATGGTCGGCTATTGGAAACAGATGCCCTCTGCTGATTTCTCCAGTGTCTGCCTCATAAAGAGAAATACACTTCAAATCAGCTTCATCATCTGAAACAAGCCAAATTCCGGCTCGGGCCGCTTTCAGGGTCATTGAAGAAACCTTGGTGATCTTGTCAAAAGCTTTTTCCACGTCTCCGGAAAGAATCATCTGATCCAGAGCAAGCATTGCAATGGCCGTCCGCTGACTTGCTGTCCGTTCCTGGGTCTGACTTATAAATGCCAAAGCCTCTTCAGCCTTCTGGTGAGCGGATTTGGCGTCTGTCATGGCCAGTTTAGCTTTTTGGGCCTGTTCTTCAGCCTGCTGTCCCTTGGCCTCGGACCTCTTAATCAAATACCTCAAATGAGAAACCATCTTATTCAGGGAACCAGTCAGGGAACCAATTTCGTCCCTGTTTCTGACTTTCAGAACCTTGTCCAGATTACCGGAAGCAACGCTGTCGGCAAAGGCCACTGTTTCCAGAAGCGGCCTTAAAATATTCATCACAGTATAATAAACAACTACTCCGATGAGCAGGATAATCAGACTTGTAAAAAACAGGGACAGTCTTCTCAGGTCTTGAACCACTGTCTGAACATCATTGATGTAAACACCAGTGCCTACAACCCACTGCCAGGGCTCAAATCCAGCCACATAGGAAAGCTTGGGCTCAACCCGGGTTTCATCATCATAGTATTGCCAATCATAGGTTATAAAGCCTGAACCATGCTCATCAACAATCTCTCCGAATCTGTCAAAGAGCTGGGCAAGCCCGATGGCGTCATGGCTGGCCAGTCCCCTGCCCTCCATATCCGCTCTCATGGGGTGCATGACCAGCCTGTGCAGCGAGTCATTGATCCAGAAGTAATCCTGGCCACCTTCTCCGTACGTCATGGACCTCAATATCTCCACAACCATATCCTGGGCCTCTTCCTGACTTAATTGACCGGATTTCTCCAGTTGATGAAAATAATCAAACATGCCCAGGGCACTGTTGACCAGTTCTCTTGTCGACCGTTCCTTACCCTGATAAATTAGATCCCTGGACAATGGTATGTGGTAAAACATAATCAGGATCAGAAACAGTATGACCGGAATCACACCAATGGCTGCCAGCTTATATTTTATGCTCACTTTCCTAACCTTTGGTCTCTAATTATCAATATGTACGCCTGAATCACCAAACTGCCTGTTATCAAGTCATTATGAGCAGGCTACGCATTCCAGCTTGCCAATTGCTGCATTGACTGTTCTCAGCAGATCGTCAGCCTTAAAAGGCTTGAACAGCAGCCATTTGCAATTCATTTTTTTTAATCTGCTTTGGGTGTCCTTTTCCCCGTACCCGGTCATGGCAATGATTTCCGGTTTTCCACCTTGCCGGACCATGTTTTCGATCATTTCCAGCCCGCCCATTTTGGGCATCTTGATGTCTGTTATCACAAGGTCAACCTTAAGCCCTTGGTTTGATAAAACTTCAAGTCCTTCCAGCCCGTTGCCTGCCTCATAAACCATGAATCCATGTTTTTTCAAAATAATTTTCAGAGAAAAGCGAAACATGGCTTCGTCATCAACAATCAGTATGTTTTTGTTGTTCATAGTGCTATGCCGGGGTCATTGGCGCTGATTGAATGATAAAATATATCTGCCTGATTGCCTGCCAGGTATCCCGTGAATACCCGGCAGGTTTATTGATCAAGCACTGTTTTCCTAGCTCTGTTTCAGTTTATGAACCAGTTCCTGAAGATCAGAAGCCTGTTTGGCCAGCTCAGAAATGGCCTGGGCTGACTGGGCCATGACATCGCTGGTTTCGGCTGCTATCCTGTTAATGTCTTCAACGCTCTGGTTAATCTCTTCACTGGCTGAAGACTGCTCTTCACTGGCCGTGGCAATGGATCTGACCTGGTCTGATGCCAGCTCCACCAAGGATACAATTTCTTCCAGAGCCTTGCCCGAAAGATTGGCCAGCTTGGTGGCCTCACCCACGGCCTTGACCTCTTCCTGCATACCCTGGATATTGCTCCTTGTACCTTCCTGAATGGCAGTAATGGCCTCGCCAACCTCTTTGGTGGCATTCATGGTCTTTTCAGCCAGCTTCCGAACCTCATCAGCAACAACAGCAAAGCCTCGTCCGGCATCACCGGCCCTGGCTGCTTCAATGGCTGCATTCAGAGCCAGCAGGTTGGTCTGGTCAGCAATGTCATCAATTACATTCATGATCTTGCCGATCTGTTCAGCCTGACTTCCCAGCTTGTCCATGTTGCCCATCATGGCCTGGGCCTGATTTTCCACCTTATTAATGGCCGAGACAGCCTCCACCACCACTTCTGACCCTTCCTGGGCCTTTATTTTTGCCTTGTCAGAACCTTCAGCTGCACTTGAGGCATTTTTGGCAACCTCCAGCACTGTGGCATTCATTTCTTCCATGGCTGTGGCAGTCTCGCTGGTCCTGCTTTTTTGTTCCTCTGCCCCTCTGCTGGCCTGTTCAACCTGAGCAGCAAGTTCTTCCGACGCAGAAGTCAACCTTTCCACTACTTCTTCAATACTGCCGGCAGCCTGCAGCATTCCGTCCCTTTTGGCGGTTTCTGCCTGTTTCCTGGCCTCCTGGGCTTCCATGGTGGCTACCCTGGCCTTTTCAGTCTCCTGCTGGGCCAACTCAGTCTGGCTTTCAGCTTCCTGCATTTTCTCAATCAGGTTTTTGACCATGGCCTGGATACTTATATTGAGCTTTCCGATCTCATCTTTTTGATCAATTCCTGACCTGGCATCCAGATCTCCATTGGCCACAGCCTGGGCAAAGGCCATGATCTTATTCATGGGCGAAATAATGGTCCGACTGACCATCAGGGCAATGACCATGCCAAGGCCAAGAAAAAACAGAGTAGATACTGCAATTGCCCATCTTAAAGCGTAGACAGGGGCAAAAACATCATCCCTCATAGCGCCAACTGCTATGGACCAGCTTGTCCCTTCAATGGGTGCATACCCAAAAAAACGGTCCAAACCCATGAACGGGTACTGATCAAAACCGGATTCTCCCCTGGTCATGCGCGTAAACATGGCTGCCAGATCAGCGTACGCCGGATTGGTCCTGGCTTCTTCGATAAAGTTCCTTTGATCCATGACCAGCTCTCTGTCATCGTGGGCAAGGAGAGTACCTCTACCATCAATTATGTAGGAGTAACCTTCAAGTCCGTAACCAACGGTATCGGTGACATCGCTGAGGATGGCGCCGTCCAGCCTGGCGATTACCACGCCCAGAACTTCCCTTCTGTCGCCTCTGATGGGTGCGGCCACAATAAATACAGGTCGGTTGATCACTCTGCTGATGATGATTTCAGAGAAAACAGTTTCTCCCTGCATGGCTCTTTGAAAATAGTCCCGGTCTCTCAAGGAGGCTGTTGTTCCATCCGGATATCTGGCTTCACCATTGGGAAGAATTATCCCCATTCCCAGGTAGCCCAGCCTTTCAGTCTCTTCTTCCAGGGCCAGTCTTTGTTGCTGCCAGTTCATGGACTGGATCACATTCCTGTTGGCCACGCCCTCCACTGCCAGGCGGTGGTAGTCCATCCGACTGGTCACCAGCTGGGCCGCATCCCTGGCTATCAAAGGAATATTCTCTTGAACCTGGCCAATTACAGCCCTGGAAGCCCGGTCATAAGCAATAAAGCCAAGACCTGAACAGACCAGCAGCAATAAAACCATAAACCCGCCCAGCAACTTGACCCTGATGGAAATGTTCTTCATTTTTCACCCTCCTTAATGAAGCAGTCCTTATTCATCTCAATGTCTTAAAACCAATATTATCAGGCAGACATGTTTAAAGTCTTCCTAAGCATCTGGCGTGCCATTCTTGGCGACACCATAACCGTTTATAAACAAAGACATTATTCATTGAAGGGAGAATTGACAGAACCAGACGTCAACCTTGATTGACAAAAATCTTTTGAATAAAGAAATAGAATGGATTTCCTGCGTCAATCAGGGTTGACGAATTTATTTAGTCAACCCTGATTGACGAAAAGCGTACTTCTCCAGGTAGGATCTATAAAAGCAAATCAGAAAGGATACAGATGTGGTGGATGAACGATACCCATAAAGCTGCCTGACAGCCCGGGGTTCAGGTTTGCGGTATGACCGGCATGTTGAGTCAGATTCAGAATTGTCTTTTTTTCAGACGTTTGTTCAGGGCCTGTCTGGAAATGCCCAGGATCAAGGCTGCCTTGGCCTGATTGCCTTGCGTTTTCTGCAGTGCCTGGCTGATGAGTTTTTCCCCTGCTTCCTCCAGGGTTGGCAGGGGCTCAGGATAAAACCAATCCTGAAAACGGGCTGTTGACCCGTTGTTTTCAGGGAGTATATCCTCCAAGCCGCTCATCAGGCTGGCCAGGCTTTTTTCCAGATACTCCATCCCGCCGCCAGCCACCGCTGCATAGACCAGAGACCGAAGCTGACGCACATTGCCTGGAAAATCATAAGAGGAGAGTATGGTTATTATGCGTTGGTTAAGGGTATGTTTCTCAACCCCATGTTCCTTGCAGGCTGATTCAAAAAAATGTTCTGCCAGAAGCAGGACATCTGAACCACGTTCTCGAAGAGGTGGGAGATGGACCTGATAGGTATTGATTCGGTAATAGAGGTCAGCCCTGAATCCTCCCTGTTCTTTGCTTGCGTCCAGATCCTGGTTGGTGGCGGCTATGATCCTGGCATTGGCTTTCTTGGGTTTATCAGATCCAAGGGGCAGGTAAACATGGTCCTGGACCAGCTTCAAAAGTTTAATCTGGGATGACTGGCTCAAGTCACCAATCTCATCCAGAAAAAGAGTCCCGCCCTCAGCCTGTTCAACAAGGCCTTTTCTATGTTCATGAGCATCTGTAAAAGCACCCCTTACATGGCCGAAAAGAGTATCTGCAAACACGTTGTCATCCAGGCCAGCCACGTTAAGGCTGACAAATTCTCCACCTCGTCGGCTGAGCTTATGCAGGGCCGACGCCACCAGATCTTTACCGGTTCCGGTTTCACCTGTGATCAATACTGGATCTGAAGCAGGAGCTACCACTTCAAGGTAGCTGAACATCCTTTTCATTGCCTGATCTTGAGTGATTATCCCCTGAAAAGCCTCAGGACAATCCAGCTTCCCGGTTAAAAGCTTCTGCCTGAGCCTTGCGTTCTGGTATAATAGCAGCGAGTGACTCATGGCCCGACGGACTGTAGTTATCAGCCTGTCCTGCTCCACCGGCTTGACCAGATAATCAAATGCCCCGGATTTAATACACCTGACAGCTGTATCGGTTTCATCATTTCCGGTTACAACCACCACCTGGACCTGGGGACAACTGTCCCGGACCTGTTTTAAAACCTCTTCACCAGAAACCCCAGGCATGAAAAGGTCAAGGAGCATTACCTTGCACTCCAGGTCTGGAATCAAATCAAGGACTTCTTGTCCCTGATTAAATATTTTTATCTCACTAAAACCTGAAGACCTGAGGGCGATTCCGAAACTTCTGGAAAGGGATTCTTCATCATCCACAATATATATGGGGTGGCCCAATAAGTTGTCAGACATTTGATTCAGTTCCAAGTAACATAGCTTATAGTCTGGAAATCTTGAGCAGAACAGTTGCGGTTGTTCCCTTGCCAGGCTCCGACTCAAAGCCGATAGTTCCGTTATGGTTTTTAATGATTGAAGAAGATATGGACAACCCCAGCCCGGTCCCCCCTCCTTGACGCCTGGTACTGAAGAAGGGATCCAGAATACGGCTCAGATTGTCCGGATGAATTCCTTCACCCTGATCAATAATCTTAATGCCTATGGTAGCCTGGTCAGGCCAGTAAAAAGTTTTCAGGGAGATGGCTTCATTTTTATCGGTCAATGCCTGGCAGGAGTTTATCAGAAGGTTAACCACCACCTGCTCCAGTTTGTGAAAATCTCCTCTGATGACCGGGATATCCGGCTCCAGGGTAACCCTGAAGTTGTTGGTATATCTTAATATGGTCTTGCTGATCAGGGTCAGGGCCGATTCAACAATTTCGTTGATACTCACCAGGTCAGTAAGGCTTAAGGGGGACTGTCTGGCAAAATTTTTAAGTTCTGATACAATCTTGCTTATCCTTTTACTGCCCTCATTAATTCCTGAAAAAAGTTCTGCCCCAATTTCCTCAAGCTGAGCCCAGGGGATACCTGCCGGCTCAAAGTCAGGGTACAACTGATGGTGAGCCTCAATTATGGGCAGGGCATCATCCCATATCTTCTCCAGTATGGGTGCATTGAGCATGATCAGGTTGGTGGGATTGTTAATCTCGTGGGCAACCCCAGCCACCAGAGTCCCCAAAGCAGTCATCTTGGAGGCTTGGGCTAGCTGTTCATTTTGTCTTTTCTCTTTTATTTCCAGTTCTTTTTTCTCGGTTATGTCCATGACCATGCCCATGGCCACAGGATTGCCCCCCTGCCTGGAACTTCTTAAAGCCCCGGCAATTCTCAACCATTTTTGCTTTCCCAGGACAACCACTCGAAGATCAAAGTCAAAAGACTGGGGAGTATCAAGAATCAAATCCCGCAAATCAGTAATTCGGGACCGGTCATCCTCATGAATGACTTCAAGCAGCCGGGAAAAAGGAACACCCTTGTAATTTTTCAGGCCAATTATCCTGTAGGCCTCATCCGAGCCGGTAACCATATCCCAGACAGGATCATATTTCCAGCTGCCCATTCCGGCCATCCTTTCAGCTGTCTTCAACTCCTCATTGCTCCGAGTCAGCTCATTTTCAATTTTTTTACGACCGGTAATGTCCCTGCTGCAAAATATGATCTCCTGAGGACTGCCATTTTCACCTAATATCAGTCTGGCCACGGTCTCAATCCACAGGTAATCGCCTCTGGCAGATTTGTATCTCAGTTCAGCTGTCCAGACTTTCTCCCTGCTGACCTTAGCACCTTCAAAAGTTTTGATCAGGCTGTCCAGGTCATCAGGATGAATATGATCCATCATTTTTTTCCCCACCAGTTCATCCAGATCATATCCAAAAATCCTGTAGGACGGACTGACATACTTATATTTACCTTGCAGATCCACAAGGCAAACCAGATCAAACATATTGTCCGTGATTTTCTGGAGAAGCTGAGTCTTTTCCTTGAGCTCGGCCTGGTCATTGGTTTGCTGGGTCACATCCCTGACAATGGCCAGGAAATGATCTCCACAGGCCACCATCCGGCTCTCAAAATACCTTGGACTGCCGCTGATGGAAAGCTCATACTGATATGGTGGGGCTTCACCTGCTTGACAGATGCTTCTGATAGTTTCCAGGGTCATCTCGCCAATATCGGGTGCTAAAACTTCATGAACCCTTTTACCGATAAAAAATCCCGGATCCCTCAAAAGCATATTCTCTCCAGGGGCATGATAATCCAGAAACACTCCCTCTTTATCCAGTAAGAAAATCATATCTGGAAGTGCGCTGAGCAGGGCCTTGTTCCTTGACTCGCTCTCCCGCAAGTCAAATTCGGTTCTTTTGAGCTGCGAAATATCCATCAGCGAAGCAATGCTCTGATCAGTTCCTGGAATCATGGCCACAGAGAGATAGATGAAGTGTTCCTGGCCTGAGCGATCAATAAACCGAAATTCATAAACCTTAGGAGCGCCTGCTTCATTTTTTCGCCTGTCATGATGAAATTCAGTCATCCTTTCAAGGTCATCTGGATGAACAAACTCCGTCCAGGACATCTTTCCTTCAACCTCATGGCAGAGGTAGCCTGACAAAGCTTCAAACTTTGAATTTGCCCGGGAAATAATCGTGTCCTTATTGATAATGACCTGGGCAGAGCCAGTGGTTTCAAAAACTGCCCGGTAATAGCTTTCGGATTTTTTAAGGTCATGTTCAACCTTCTTGCGCTTGGTAATATCCCGACAAACCGCAAAAACAATGTTTTGCCCTGACACTCTTGCCCCAGACGCACTAACCTCAACGTCAAAAACTGATCCGTCTTTTCTTTTATGCCTTGTCTCAAAAAGACTTCTGGCTTTGGAAAGATTATCAAAGCCAGACTGGATTTGCTCCCTGGTCAATACTGCTTCCCAGTCCCAGGTATGCAGGGTGCAAATTTCTTCACTGGAATAGCCAAGCATTCTGGAGAAACTCTCGTTGGCCTCAATAACCCGGTGCTCCTGGTCGATGATCACGATGCCGTCACGGGAGTTGTTCATTAAAATTTTTCTTTGCTCTTCCTCTTTTTTGAAGGCTTCAAGATGCCTGAGCTTTTCAGCCATTTCTCTTTCAAGTTCGATTTGGGCGAGCTTTTGTTCGGTTATGTCCGTAGTAAATCCGTGATAATGGGTAATATTGCCCAGACCATTACGAACTGCCCTGGAGTTGAGAGACACCCAGAAAACAGTGCCATCCTTTCTGAGTCTTTGGCTGACAAAGTTAATGACTTTACCGTGCTTTTCCAGAAGGCTTTTGTATTCATCCCGGTCAGATGGATTAACATATACCTGTCCAGCAATGTCTGAGACTGTTTCCACGAGTTCTTCAGGTGAACTATAACCATACATCCTGGCCAGGGCCGGATTAGCCGAAAGGTAGCGGCCACCAGGGGTAGAAATAAAGATGCCAACTGGAGAGTTTTCCAGAATATCACGGTAATCAAGGTCTACAGACATCTTCATCTGTTCAGGTCCATTTTGACCAGTCTTATGTTCTGACATATTCACCCCGGCCTTCGTGGCCATATAAGCCTTAAACTGCCTGCCTCAGCACTTTCTGCAACTGCTCACACCCGGCTCTCCTTGACAGTTTCAGGCAGGTCACTGCCTGCTATATCTGTCCAGTTTCAGGGAAGCACCTGGATTGGATGCTTGCAGATCCGGGATCAGCTCATGGGAGGTTGGCTGTCCGTGCTCAACAGGTCACTTACTAAACACGCAAGCTTCTTTAACTGGTAAGGTTTGCCAATAAAACCTTTGGCCCCGGAAGAAATAGTCTCTCTTGCTTGACCGTCAGCCGAATAGCCGCTGGCAATGAGAACCTTGACGGATGGATCAATCTTAAGGAGTTTTTGGAGGCATTTGTGGCCGCCCATCCCAGGCATATTAAGGTCAAGCAGAACAAGGTGGATATTTTCTCTGTGTTTCTGAAAAATAGACAGGGCTTCTTCCCCACTTTCCGCACTAATCACGGTGTATCCCAGGCCTTCCAGGCTCTCCTGAGTCAACTCCCGTATTTCTGGTTCATCGTCGACCACCAGGATAGTTTCTCTTCTGCCTTGCGGCAGACTTTCCGGCTGTTGCTCTTCAATTATGTCGTCGCTATTTTCCATCACAGGCAGATATACCCTGAAAGCAGTGCCTTGACCTGCTTCGCTGTCACAGTAGATGTAACCTCCATGGGTTTTGACAATACCATAGACCGAGGGCAGCCCTAGCCCGGTTCCCTGGCCAACCTCTTTGGTGGTAAAAAAAGGGTCATAAATATGTTTTAGCGTTTTTTTGTCCATACCCCAGCCCGTGTCAGTGACAGCCAGGAGAACATAGGATCCAGGCAAAGCATCTGGGTGTTTTTCAACAAAATCCATATCAATCTCAACGTTGGCTGTCGTAATGGTCAGCTTGCCCCCGTCAGGCATAGAGTCCACAGCATTATTGGTAAGGTTGAGCAGGATTTGCTCAATTTGGGCTGGATCTCCTGATACAGGATCGATGTCTGGTTCAAGATCCAAGACTAAATTGATCATCTTGGGAACCGTACGTTTCAGTATTTGGACTACCTGCTGAACCTCCTGATTCACATCGACCCGTAACATTCGGGAACTTGCCTTTCGACTGAAAATAAGCAGCTGCTGAACAAGCTGGGCAGCCCGGTCAATGGATTTGGAAACAGCCTGCAACCGTTCTGAATTACGTAAATCAAGGGTTTCGCCAGCAGAAAGCAATTCAAGATTTCCCTGCATGGTATGCAGCAGGTTGTTGAAATCGTGGGCTACTCCGCCAGCCAAAATACCAACCGACTCCATCTTCTGAGCCTGCATAAGCTGGTCCTGCAGCTTCTCACGTTCGTCCTCAGACCTTTTCCTGCAAAGTATGGCCCACAGCCCAGACATAAGAAGCGTAAGCTGACGGACATCGTCATCATCATAATCAGTTTCCTTATTGCCAACGCCTGCAACAATGACAATCCGGTCACCATCAAATATGGGAACACTCATATAGCGTTCAATATGAATATGACCGGCTGCCGTCCCCTTTTTCAAGGGATTCGGCGCTGAGTAATCGTTTATAATTACTGGGCAGCGCTGTCGGATTGCCTCACCCCAGAGGCCAGTGTCTTTTAAATTGTATTGAACAGGCTTGTCCTTGATCGCACATTCCTTCATGGCTTGGCTGGACCATGCATACATATTCAAAACTGTCTCATCTTCACTGGGAAAGGCTATGTAACCAATGGAACTTCCGCTCAAAAGCACTGCCGCCTCCATTGCAAAATTTGTCAGTCTTGTTTCACTGGCATCTTTCATATCGTTCAGGTCAAGAAGGGCTTGGAGGCGTTTTTCATTCAACTGCATTTTCTCTTCAATATTCTTGCGCTCAGTAATGTCTCTAAGCTGTTCGATAATCTGAACGATATTACCCTTTTCATCCATTATGGGATTACTCCGGCATTCAAGGTAAATACCCAGCTCAGGAATATACTTTTCAGTCTGTTCAGGCTGTCCAGTCTTTAAAGTCTTTTGTGTTGCACAAATATCACAAGCCCACTCACGCCCGATAAGCTCAAAACACTTTTTTCCTTTAACTTCCTCCTGAGTCATGCCCAACAGATCGTACCCGGCCTGATTATAGCGCTCGATGCTTAAATCTGGGTACTGAATGGCCAAAACGTCTGAAACCCCATTTATAATACCTTCAAGCAGTCTTTTTCTATTGATCAACTCACTTTCCGACCGCTTAAGTTCAGTAATGTCTAGAAGTGATGCCACGCTTTTATCAGTTCCAGGTATCATATCAATATACAGGTAAATATTTTTAATGCTGCCCTGGCTATCAATAAATCTGAATTCATATTCGGTCAGAGCCTTATTTCTAGCTTCCCGTCTTAACTCGTGCTGCTGGCGCATTCGGTCAAGATCCTCTGAAGCCACAAACTCCATCCAGGTCTTTATGTTTTCGATCTCTTCAAGGGGATAACCAGCCAATTCAGCAAACTTGGTATTTGCAAGAGAGATGATTCCGTTTTTTTCCAGGATGCAAGTTGCAGTTCCTGTATTTTCAAAAACAGTCCGGTATCTTTGCTCGCTCTCCCGCAGAGCCTCTTCAATATTTTTGCGTTCTGTTATGGCCTCGGTATAAATTACAATCCCACCGATGGACCCGTTTTGTTCATACCATGGCCGGCATTCCCAGCGAGTCCACTCCACTGTACCATCGTCACGGTAATATGGATCATCTTCTGCGCTGACTACTTCTCCTTTAAGAGCTCTCTGGTGAACATCCCGCCATTTTTGAGGAAGGTCAGGAAATACTTCGTAATGATGTTTGCCAAGGATATCTTCTTCTTTGACCTTGAATTCATCAAGATACCGCTGACTGACATATATATAATTCAGATCCTTATCATGTACTGCAACAGAGCTTCTTGTATGCTCAACAATATACCGCAACAGATCATGGGAATGAGAAAGTGCCAATTCGGCCTGCTTTAGATCTGTAATATCCCGACTGATACCAAACAGTCCTACAACATTATTTCCACTGTCATCAAAGACCGGCCACTTGTTGGTCAAAACCCAGCCAGGACGTCCATCCTCGTCAAGATATGGATTTACTTTGTTTAGCAGAGGGATTCCTTTCTCCAGGACCTGATTCTCTTCATGATAATAAATGCCGGCTGTTTCTTTTGGAAAAAGATCAAAATCGTTTTTTCCGATCACTTCCTTCCAGTCACTATGGCCGGTGATTCTGGCCATGGCCTGGCTGCAGAAGCGGATACGCCTGTTGTAATCTTTGAAATAAATGAAGTCTGTTGTATTTTCCAGAAGCACCAGAAAGTCCTGGTTAAAATTTATCCAGGATGGTTCGTTTTGTTTATCCGGTAAAACATGGTTAACAAAAAATTGATACTTCAAAACATTGCCATCGATATCATGAATGGCATGCATATTAATTAATGCTCGAACTTCAGACCCATCCTGACCAAGCAGAGCACATTCATGGCTGGCTTCATTGCCCTGCGTTTCCCAAAGCTGGAGGCACTTATTCCAGTCACAACCATCAGTAAATATTTGATGCGTGACATCTTCAACAAATGAAGCCATAACTTCCAGTGTTTCATAACCCAGCATCCTGGCCATAGCCAGGTTGGCTGACAGAAACCGCCCCTCAACTGTGGCCAAAAAGATCCCCATAGGGGCATTCATGAACACATCAAAAAGGTCTTGAGAGGACAGCTTGCTCTTAAAATTCTCAGATTGATACTCGGGCATATTTGACTCCCATTGAACAAGTCACCATATGCTGAACAGCCGGGTGGCAGCTCTAAGCATTTTTAATATGAATATCTCTCCAGCACTTTTTCCAGATCCTCTACTTGCACCGGTTTGGAAATATAGTCATTCATTCCGGCTGCCAGAAACCGGTCCCGATCTCCATCCATGGCATGGGCAGTCATGGCAATTATGGGTATGTCTTTCTTTGAACCAAAGTCATCTGAAGAGCGGACCATCCTGGTTGCCTCGACTCCATCCATAATCGGCATTTGAATATCCATGAGGATGCAGTCGAATTCGTGTTTCTGGAGCAGATCAAGAACCTGCTGTCCATCCCCGGCAATTGTCACGGTATGACCCATTCTTTCCAGAAGCTTCTGTGTGGCAAACTGGTTGGTGAACTCATCTTCAGCTAAAAGAATCTGAAGATTCTGCTTTGCCTTCAGTAAATGCTCAGGCTGCTTATGGTTGGTCATGGTTACTTCACTGGACAGTCTGAAAGGAAGACTCACATAAACCGTAGTTCCCTTGCCTTCAGTGCTGTCAACACTGATGTTTCCACCCATGAGATCAACAAGCCGCTTAACAATGGCCAGGCCAAGACCTGCCCCCTGATGCCTGCGAGAATATGATCCATCCACCTGAGAAAATGGCTGAAAAAGAACTTTGAGACGATCTTCAGGGATTCCTATGCCGGTGTCGGATATTGTGAACAACAGGCGGAGCTGCTCACCTCTGCCCGGAGGCAAAGGCATAATATCCAGACTGACTTTGCCTTGCTCAGTGTACTTGATGGCATTGCCCACAAGATTGAACAGGATCTGTTGCAGTCGGCCCTCGTCTCCCAGAAAAACTCCAGGCAGCTCCAGGTCTGAACTGAATTCCAGGGATATGTTCTTATCCTGGCTGGTGACCATGAACAACTCATTTACTGCATCGCACAGCCTCTTTACATCCACCTCTTCCTTTCGAATTACCATCTGACCGGACTCTATCCTGGATAAATCCAGAATATCTGAAAGTAGTCTGGTCAGTCTGTTGGCCGAGGCCAGGCACATATGCAGGTATCCCTGCTGTTCCTGGTCCAGGCTGGTAGTTTCCAGGAGCTGCATCATGCCCATAATCCCATTCAAGGGTGTTCTGATCTCATGACTCATATTGGCCAGAAACTCGGACTTGGCCTGATTGGCGGATTCAGCCTGCTCTTTGGCCTGAACCAGCTCAGCTTCGGTCTGCTTCAGCTCAGTCAGGTCGATGTCAATGCAAAACATTTCAGATGGCTGATTAGGCCTCTGGACGATTGCATGGCTGGAATAGACGTGGATGCGGGACCCGTCTTTGCGTTTGAGCTGAAGTTCGGTGGCTGGAACTGGTATATTACTCTCACGCATGGTTTTCATTTCTTGAGTAACATCCTGGCGCATTTCGTCTGGAATAATCAGGTCCACAAGATTCTTTCCAATGGCCTCTTCTGATGAAAATCCATAAAATCTCTCTGAGGCCTTATTCCAGAAGAGCGTTTTGCCATCCATCCCATATCCCTGGACTGCCACAGTGGGAACGTGTTCAAAGAGATTGCGGAAACGAGCTTCACTTTCATGAAGTGCATACTCGGCTTGTTTTTGCTCGGTAATATCTCTGAATTCAACCACCCTGACATTCTTGCCCTTGTACGGAATGTTTCTGGCTTCCAGACGAACGGGATATTCTTGTCCGTTTTTGCGCACCCCAATGGCTTCGTAAGGCTTTTCATAACCGGCAAGAATGTTATTCATAACCATCTCACGGGAATGCTCAGCTATCAGAAGCAGACCATCCATTCCAATGAGTTCCTCGTAACCATAGCCGGTAATCTCTGAAAGCCCCAGGTTGCATTCCAGAATCAGTCCTTTATCATGGATGGTGATCCCCCCAAATGACGCATTATGCAGGGCTTTGAACCGCTCTTCACTTTCACGCAGAGCATCCTCAGTCAGTTTACGGTCAGTGACATCCCAAACAGTCGATACCATGAGGTTGCTGTCAGGCAGAGGGATATTTTTTGCCGTGATATAGAAAGGTTCCTCACCTGGACGGGACACCGGGACGTCTTTCCAGTACATGCGGGAGAAATCTTTGCTGGCACAGTCTTCAAGAACTGTCTTTCTGATCTTTTCCCTGTATTCGGGATCCTGATAAACTGCCTCCCAGAAATCCTTTTCAGTCAGCTCTTCTCTTGTAGTCCGGTAAAACCTGAGAAAATTATCATTCATGTAGATAAATTTCACTTCTGGATCCACTGAATTAATGGCTACGCCCACTGGAAGGTTGTCCAGGGTGGATTTGATAAAATTCTCTCTTTTCCGCAACTCATCCTCGGTCTGTTTGCGCTTGGAGATATCAGTATGCGCCCCAACGACTCTCAATGCCCTGCCTGATGCATCCCGCTGCAAAGCCTGACCCCGGGTGTATATCCATTTATAATCGCCCTGTTTTGTTTTCAAGCGAAATTCAGTTGCATATGTTGGCAACCGTCCACTAATATAACCCTCAAAGGCTGACCGAAAATTGTCAGCATCTTGAGGATGGATATTTTCTTCGCAAAAGCAACCGAAATTCTTGATTTCCTCAGGCTTATAGCCGAGCATCTCTGCAAAACGTTCTGAACAAGCAAAGCTTCCGGTGACCAGATCATAATCCCATATTCCGTCATCTGTAGCCTCCAGAACTTGCCTCAGGTATTCTTCATTTCGTTTACGCTCAGTGACATCCTGAAAGATACAGTGAGTTCTCTGGAATCGGCCCTGGTCATCACGCTGAATCTTGCCGTTAAAGTGGGCCAGAATTGTTGACTGATCCTTTTTGACCAGCTCGAACTCAACGCCCAGGATCTCTCCCACTGCCTTGAATCTGGGAAAATTCTCCTTAAAATGATCACGCCAGTCAGGATGCAGAATCTCCCCGAAATTCTTACCGATCAGTTCCTCGTGAGTGTAGCCAAGTACATCCAGAAAAGTCTGGTTAACGTCCAGAAAATTCCCCTGCTCGTCCAGGGACTGATAAGGCATTGGAGCATTTGTAAACATCAGCCGAAAACGTTCCTCGCTCTTATGCTCCCGAAATTCCGCCTGCTTGCGATCCGTTATATCCGTAGCAAACCCCTGATATACGACCTGCTCTTTAGATTTTTTAACAATCCGGGCACTCTTGGACACCCAGAACTCTGACCCGTCTTGACGGAGCATGCGACATTCGTGATTAACCACCTCACCGAAATCTTCAAGTAAACGCATGAACTCCTTCCGGTCTTCAGGGTCGACATATACCTGCCCGGAAATGTCCTTGACTGATGCTATCATATCCTCAGGAGAATCGTACCCATACATCCTGGCCAATGCCCGGTTAACCGAGATATAGCGGCCATCTGGGGTAGAGGTGAAGATACCTATGGGAGCATCCATCAGGATGTCATGGGAATCAGGGAAGCTGATCTGAATCAACTGATCTTGTTCCTTGGAAGACTTGGACATGATCGACTCCACAAAAAAACTTTGAAAGGAAAAACCAAGGGCTTGATTTTTTAACGTATATCTTCCTTGGTAAATGAATCTGCAGGAAAAAACAATATTCACCTGAAATGTGGGATTGTTTTCAATGGCAGGGTAAATGGTGGGGCAGAGGAAGGACTAGGGGCATGATCTAAAGAGCAGTCAAAAAAATACGCCCATAGCCATGGGGCATACCAGCTCCCTAAAAAGTAAGATTCGAAAACCATGTGGCTGAAAAGTCGTTGTTAAAATTACTGCATATTGATCTTGTCATGCTCATGCTTTACAATAAACATAAATCCAAATGATAATCATGGCAGCAGAATCACTGATGCAGATCAGGCCTGCTCAGAAAGCCGAAGATCGTACATCTGCAGTGGTTGAACTGATGTGTCGTGAATAATTCAACAAAATAATTCTAAAAAAGGTGTTTAGAAGCATAATCAGGAATATTATATGAACCGCTACCTGTCGATTGCCCTGCTGATATTTATTATTCTGCTCTTGATATACAGCACTTATTCTTTTTCTCAAGCCAGGTTCATGGAGGGGCTGTCAGTTGTTCCGGCCCTTATCGGCAGCTATTTTCTGGTTATGTTCCTGCAAAAGCGACAGGACAAGGACGAATAAGCATTAGCTCCCTTCCCCTGACTCATTTTTGTCCAAAAAGTGGGTGAAGCCTCATGATACCCTTGACCTTACTCAAGCTTACTCATGGGCTAAGGGAATGAATATGATCCAGTCGTGGCCATCAAGACTGAAAAACAGCCCAACCACAATGTCATTTTCATCGGCTGTATAGCCAGGCGATGCAATTCGGCTCAAAATCGGCCTGCAGAAATCTGAGATTTTTGCAGGGAAATCAAATAATATATAAATGTAGTACAATAATGGGCTTTCGACTTTCTATAAACATCTAAAACAACACTCCAATGCGGATTAGGGTGTCGATCTCCAGTACCTAATCGATCTCGAGCCGGATGAACAAAAAAAGGAGGCGGATTATTTCCGCCTCCCTCTTGGCTGATCAAATCATCTCTCAATCAGTTAAAAATTTTTCTGCGGCTGAAGAGAGCAAGTCCAATAATACCGATGCCGAAAAGAAGCATTGTACTAGGTTCTGGTATGGGTTGGAGGTCTGTAGTTGTTTGATCTGTAGTGGTCAGCCGGAAATTGTCGAAGACCATCGCACCTAAATTGTTGAGTGGCATTGCCTGGAGACGGATACCCAGTGAAGTCCATTCCTGGTCAATGGCATAGTTGAAGATCGATGTTATATCGAAGCTAAGGATATCTCCAACCGAAAGCCCCCCCGTGGTGAAGTTTCCCACTAAACCAGTCATTGGCTCTTGATAGTCGGAAATGTCTTCAGTATTGTTGCCTGCATATGAATAGATGTCAATATTATGATCCCCGAACGGAAAGGGATACTCATAAACAAAGAGGCCTACGAGAGAATAAACGTTGAAGGTAACGAAGGCAGTAGGCGATGAGCTCAGGCCAGTGAGATCGTACTCCGAAAGACCACGCACCTCCTCATTTTTAAATCGCCCGACCTCCGCCTTTCCAGCAGGATTGCCATATTCCCCTCCGGTACTTGAATGGAAGTGGGTACCAGTATCGTATGAGTACTCAGCACTTGCAACTGAAAACGTGAAACCTTCGGTGATAATGGTAGCATTAGCCGGTAAAACTAACAATAGAGATACAATAACGCTCAACAAAACCATGATACTATTTTTCATGTAATTCCCCTTTCTGCAAAAGATAACATTTCTTATGCAAACAACACCTTTCGACACACAGCTTATCTCTCAATTAACTTTTATTCCGGACTACCCCCTTTCAGGTTTAAGGTTACGAGCCAAGATGCGACTGCAAAAACTAATATTTGCAGTCGCAGATGTCAGAAGTCAGGGACCAGGAGTCAGTAAAAACAAAAAGATTATGGTTCAGCTTTCTTCTTGAATTATTCATTTCCCGACGTTTTACAGGTCGATCTTTGCCGCTTCATGCTACCATTCTCAGCTCGTCTTGTTCATTGCCAGTATATTTTTGGAGATATCGGCGCTTTATAGCCGTCTCGCCAGTTCTTCGACATACTCAACCGGATTAAGGCCTTGAAGTACAGCTATTCTGAACAAGGACATCAGAATAACCTGGGTCTGTGCGCCTGCCTCTGAGCTATTTTGCTGAAACATCCTCCTGCTGATAATCGCTGGACTCATTTAGTGTTCAACATGATTATTGTACGGACTCACGTAATGATCCAGATAGGTCAACAGCTCTACATGGTGACCTTTAAGCCTTTTGACATCCTTGTTTTTGCCGTAGACTCCAATGTTATTCAAGCCGCTGTGCATAAAAAAAGCCGGACCACCAATATGAAATATATTTCACTTTGGCAGCCCGGCTGTCCAGCACCTACTTCTGGACCCGTGACTTTCCGTCCCAGTCTTACGACTGGCTTGGCTTTATCTTTACTCTAATTATTGGCAATTATCATGCCAATAATTTCATTGGAGAGGACATGCGTATAATGATCTGTTTTGAAGGGATTTTTTGATGACAGCAACAAAATGAAAATTCGAAAACAGAAAAAAATATGCAATAAGGATCCATCCTATGCCTTTTGATGTATTCCTTGTGGAACTTGTTTGCATGTTAGAGTCTGGTTGATTGATGTAATGGGAGATTAGGCGCCTATTGGAATTACAAACAAACACATAAGCTGATTGATAGATTTAGATGTATCAGATTCTTATAGATAAAGGGTTGAATTTCTATGCGATTTTATTTTTTAATGGACGTTAAGAAACCTGAAGGCTGACGCCTCAGCCGGCACAGGCAATCGGGGAGCTTACCTGGGAGCTATCTTCCCCCTGTTCATCTGCCTAAATACGGTGAATATGCATGTTACGGAAAAGGAGTTTTGTGCTGTTATAATAGTATTCATATAAGTTTCTGAAGTGGTCCCCTGACAAAACACCTTTATCCTGAGTTGACCACAGATTCAGGAGGGAGGTGGGGAAGCATGATCACAGTGGAGCAGCATGAGTGTGTCACGGTTGGCGGCCGGATATATGGTAAGTGATCAAACATGACCTCCTCATCAGCAAACCTGCCCTGTCTTCATGTGTGCTCATGCTTGACATTGCAGAAAAATGTAATTACGGTACATACAAATCAATACGACCTGAGGGAGCAATATCTATGAAAAATCAAATACGAATAAGAGATGTTAAGTTGGTTCCCATTGGTAATTCTAAAGGAATTCGCATACCCAAGGCACTTATTCAGAAATATGGTCTAGCAAATACGCTGCTAATAGAAGAAACAGAGAGAGGATTACTGCTTCGTAAGAAAGAAGAAAAAATCCTTTCCTGGGAAGATACCTACAAAAGCATGGCTGAGGAAAATGAAAACTGGGACCACTTCAATGTAGCACTTCTTGATGGCCTGGAGGATGAGGACTTTGAATATTAAAAGATACGACATATATGTTGCTGATCTTAACCCCACCTTGGGCGGCGAAATTAAGAAAGTACGGCCGGTCGTCATTGTAAGTCAAAATGAAATGAATAAGCATTTAGATACAATTGTAGTCTGCCCATTAACTTCTAAGCTGCATCCTTTATGGAGAACGCGGATACAGATAAAATGTGCAAACAGAAATGCTGAAATTGCTGTTGACCAAATTCGCACCATTCGCAAGCAAAGATTGAGAAAAAAAATTGATTACTTATCAGAAGGCAAAGCAGCCCAATTACGGAAACTTATTACTGACATGTACGGCGAATAACTCTGTAGAGCCTGTAGCCGAATCAAATGATTCGGCTACAGGCTCTACAGAGTTATTCAAATATGGAAACCCTTTTTAAGACATATGAAAATTTGAATCGACCAAGTTAGGTTGTAAGGCAGAATGGTGGAGGCGGCGGGAATCGAACCCGCGTCCAAGAATGTTCAGCTAAAGGCTTCTACAGGCTTAGTCCGGACTTAGCTTCTCGTTCCAGGGTAAGCAGCCGGACAGGCATCCCTGAAACCAACCTTGATTTATCTTAACGATCAAAGTCTCAAGGTAGGGCTTTGACCGGGCAGCCTGATGGGGTTTTGGCGCTTCCATAAAGCTTATCAGGCATGGGCTTAAGGAAACGTGGCCGTCTAAGCAGCCAGTGCGTAATCGTTGTTTTTGGCAACTAATTTTTTGCTGCGTGTTTAACGAGGTCCCCACAGCACCTCGGCCTGCAACCTTTGCTTCTATCATCCCTGTCGAAGCCATGTCGCCCCCTGACCAGGCAGGTACGCATCCATGTGTTGCTAAGATTATTTATAATCATAGCCAAAGGTTTGGCAAGGGAAAAATCAGGAACTGAAACCTGGTGGAAGGTCTCCTGGATCATCACCATCAAAGAGATGGCCAGGGGGTCTTCTTTGCCGATCAGGGTCGGCCTCTAAATCGAGTCCTATGGCCCTTCCTTTGTCAATATAAGAACCTTTACTCATCCTTAGAGATTCCATTGGTTCAACAACTATGGCTGATCCGGCCTGAACCGGGCAGTGGTATTCACAGGCCCCGCATCCACTGCACTTATGATGAATCACGTACGGAACCGGGACTGGATTACCATCCACTCTTTTAAGTTCAAGGGCTGCGTATGGACACACCTCGTAGCAGACCAGACATTCACGTTTCCATTCCCAGGCCAGACACTTAAAGGGAATAATGTAGGAAGTTCCAATTTTGGCCCACATCTTTTCAGCCAGAGGCAGCGATCTCAGAGCTCCGGAAGGACAGACCATCCCACAGGCATTGCATAAAGGATCGCAAGGCCCTCTTCTAGGAAGAACCTTGGGACTGAATATCCCTCCAAGACCGCCATCCAGCCAGACAGGCTGCAGAGTGTTGGTTGGGCAGACTTTCATACATTGACCGCACCTTATGCACCGGCCCAAAAAACTCTCTTCAGGCAAAGCCCCTGGAGGACGGATAAGGCTGGAAGGCAGGATATTGCCTGGAATAAACTCACTCTTTACACTGCTGATGCCGGTCTGAATCAGCAAAGCCGAACCAGCACCTGCGGCCAGAGATGCCAGAACCTGCCTCCTGGCTGGTAGATATCCCGTTACCCTGCCAGATTTCTTTTCTCCAATTCCAAAATTTACAGCCTGCTCCGGACAAACCCGGACACAGGTCTCACAGGCAATGCACTCATGGTGGCTGGTCCTGGTGGGATCGCTGTCTATGGCGTCCATGGGACATTTCTTCTGACAGATACTGCAATCCGTACACGCCTCAGAGACCTTCCGGCCCACCACAGGGTTTCGGCTGAAAAGAGCCATAAGAGCTCCGGAGGGGCACAGATATCTGCACCAGAATCTTGGGGAATAATAGGCCAGGGCAAAGACAGCAGCAAAAAAAAGCAAGATAAACCACTGGGTAGCAAAGCGGTAGGGTTCAAGTTCAGCATAGGTAAGAAAAGAAACACCAAGTGCAGAACTCAGAGGCATAACCAGGGTAAGAAAACCCTCCCCCATAAAGACCAGTCCTGGATAGAGCACCAGGCCGTAGAATCTGGTGACCAGGGACAGGGGTGATGCCAGAAAAACCGAAGAAATACCCAACAGACAGGTTCCCAAGATGAACAGGAGAACCAGATACTTGATGTTCCTCATGACCGCATGCTTCTGGGCCGACAGCTTGGTGTTGTTATTCTTTCCAGGACCAAACACTTTGTCGGTTACATCCAGGGTGATGCCCATGGGGCAGATGTACCCGCAGAAAAACCGTCCCAGAACCAGGGTAAGCAAAAGAATCAGAAGTCCTGGAATTAAAGCGGTGATCAATTGCCTTGAACTGATCACTGTTCCCAGAAAAATCAGAGGGTCCAGACGCAGGAAAAAATCAACTGGAAACCATCCCTTCAGGGGAAAGGTGGTCATCCAAAGCAGAAAAATAAAAAAACCAAGGCTTAAAAAGCGGATAATCGTTCTGAAACTCATCAGGCGGTGACCGTTCTGGTTTCAAGATTCTCCAGATCCATCCTGCCCAGCCCTCTTTCATGGGCCTCACGGATATGAGCTACTTGATCAGGCCTGATATCCCGGCCATACCATGGAAACATTTCAACTGTCTTGGCATCAGCGGCAACCATATCTCTGGAAGCTATTATGGTTCTGGCGCTGATTACCTCGCCAGGGCCATATGGACCATGGCTGGACAGCACTCTTGTAGCGTCAATTACTGTCAGATCCGCCCGCAGCAGGGTGCAGAGATCCACGATGGCCGAACTCAAGTTATATCTTCGATGCATGATGCCCCTGTCCCGGATGAGTCCCATCATCCCTTTCATAGAAAGACTGACCCCGGTGGCAGAGTGAGACTTGGCCACAGGAGCAGCAATAAGCACGTCTGCTTCTAGAACATCTTGCATCACACTGGCCTGCCTCATATTTTTACCTTGATCAAGCCTAACCTCCCTGAAAAACCGGCTGGAACTGAAGGCATGAACTGAAGTCTGAGGGACCAGCCTGCAGGCTTCCTGGATGCCGGAACGTTCCAGGCAGAGCTCTGCTCCCTGCAATGGGTTATCCAGGACCATGACCGAAGCAGCCCCAGCCTCAATACACATCTCAGACAAAGCCCTGACTACTTCCGGATGGGTGTTGGTTGCCCGTTCAGGCGGATGGGCAAAACTCATATTGGGCTTGATCACCACTTTATCGCCTTGACTGACAAAGACCTTCATTCCCCCAAGGGTTGAAACAGCTGCCTTTGTTGCCTCTTCAAGTCCACCTTTGGCAATGCTGATATGCGGGTAACTGTCCGCTCCAGCATAAGCTGGAAACATAAACCCCGCTTTGGCAGCCGCTGCCGCAAACAAGGCTGCCTGGCCCTGTTTTTTGATAAAATTCCTTCTGGTTATCAACCGTCTGCAACTATAAATAGCACTTGAATTTTTTTGTTTTTTAACCATAATAACCCCCATCATTGGTCAAAAATTAATTATTCGACCCTTTTTAACGTGCATAATATTTTTTCTTACCCTGGACAACTGTTTCAGACACATCTCAATTTAGGCAGTCAACTCTGACTTTAATATTCTTGCATCAAAATACCTGGCTAAATCTGAAAAAATTGGGATACTGCCAGCAAACCTGATACCTTAGGTGAGTCTTTCATGGAATATGTTCTGATATGCTTTGCTGCTTTATTTGCATCCGGCCTGACTCTTTTTTCTGGATTCGGACTGGGAACGCTTTTGCTTCCAGCATTTGCCATTTTTTTTCCTGTGCAGGCTGCAGTTGCCATGACCGCAGTAGTTCATCTGGCCAACAACATCTTCAAGCTAGGCATCATTGGAAACAAAGCAGATTTAAGGGCAGTACTCAGATTCGGACTTCCAGCCCTCATAACCAGCTTTGCCGGGGCCATCATGCTAATAAGGCTTGCAGACCTTCCACCCATTGTCACTTATACCCTGATGGACAAAGAATTCAGTGTTTATCCGGTCAAACTGGTTATTGGAGTCCTCATGGCCTTTTTTGCCGGTCTTGAACTAATGACTCCTTTTAAAAAAATGGCTTTTGATCCAAAATTTCTCCCTCTGGGAGGACTTTTAAGCGGATTCTTTGGAGGCTTGTCCGGACATCAGGGCGCTTTTCGCAGTGCTTTTCTGATCAAGTCCGGTCTTGGCAAGGAAGCGTTTGTTGGAACCGGGGTGGTTATTGCCGTTGTGGTGGATCTGTCCAGGATAACAGCTTATTCCGGGTTGATCTGGAGTCCTGAAATCAGGGAAAATTTGAACCTGATCATTGCTGCCTCCCTGGCAGCCTTCAGCGGTGCAATTGCGGGAAGGATGCTCTTGAAAAAAATCACCCTGAGATCAGTCCAGGTCTTAGTCAGCATCCTGCTTTTTTTCATATCAGCTGGCCTGATCTCGGGGCTGATATAGGAAATCAATCAACCTTCCGGGACCATTGACTTAAGTCAAGGCGGTTCTTCTCAGTTATGGCAGTATTTTTTCAACATTATAACCAAACAAGGAGAAGAGACATGAAAACCATGAACATCCTCCAAGAGGGCACTTTCAGCGAAAAGGGCATGAAAAAGCTGCTGGTACACGACAGCCCTTATTTCAGAATTATCAACTTTAATTTCAAGGCAGGTCAGGAACTGCCAATCCATTCCCATGAACTGGAAGGAGAACTGAGCATTCAAATTCTTGAGGGCGAGGGAGAATACCTGGCCAAGGACAGATCCATTCCAGCCAAAACTGGAGACATTTTGATCTGCGATATTGCTGAACCTCATGGAGTCAGGGCCTGGACAGAAATGCGGGTCCTGGTGACCATTGCTCCTCCTCTTTAGCAGAAAGGAGATCAAGTGAGTCGCAAAGTTGCAATCGATGTGGATGAATGTATAGGATGTGGAACCTGCGAATCCATCTGTCCTGAAGTATTCAGCCTGGATGAAGAATCGGGCAAGTCACAGATCATCAAGGCAGAAGGTGGTCCGCAAGAGCTGATCCAAGAAGCCATTGATTCCTGTCCTGCCCAGTGCATTTCCTGGCTGAATCAATAATACTCACCCTGACAACTTACCGTCGGTCATGGTCAGCACCCTCCCGGCAAAGGAAGAATTCTCCCGGCTGTGAGTGACCATGACCACGGTTATTCCCTGCTGATTAAGCTTACTTAGAAGTTCCATAACTTCCTGGCCGGTCTTTGAGTCCAGGTTTCCGGTTGGTTCATCAGCCAGGATAATACGGGGATGATTGACCACTGCCCTGGCTATGGCCACCCTTTCCTGTTCTCCCCCGGACATCATTGAAGGCAATTGCCGGGCTTTTTTCTCGAGATTGACCTGGGCCAGAGCTTTCATAGCCATATCTTTTTTCTCACCATAAGAAAATCTGGTTACAGCCAAAGGGACCATAACATTTTCCAGGGCGGTCAAATATGGAAGAAGATGGAAATTTTGAAAAACAAATCCCAGGTACTCCCTTCTAAAATCTGCCTGCTGGTCATGGCCAAGGGCGTATATATCAATGCTGTCAACAGTGCATAGCCCTGATGTAGGAGTGTTAAGAGCTCCCAGAACAGATAAAAGGGTCGACTTGCCTGAGCCCGACCTGCCCATTACTGCAACAAATTCTCCTTGCTCGATATCCATGGTCACATCATTTACAGCCGGGAAACCGTCTTCATCGCCTGCATATTTTTTGATCAGGTTTTTTGTAGAAATAAATGTCATTTTATATTCCTATAGTGAACGCAACGCCTGGTTGGGATCCAGCCTGGCCGCAGTTCTGGCTGGATAATATCCAGCACAGAGCCCAACTACAAGGGCCAGCCCCAAAGACACAGCCAGTAGCAATGGATCAAATAAATGTCCGGGATGAAGAACGTGTTCAGCCTGGCCCAGGGTAAACAGGGGCATCAACTGTCTGGAAGCCAAGAGCCCCACTGGATAGGCAGCAAGTCCGGCCACCAGGGAAATTACTGTGACTTCCAGCAGAATGATTCTCATCACATGGCCCTGACGATAACCTATGGCTCTGAATATCCCGATCTCTGATGATCTTTCCCGAACGCTTCCCATCATGGTCACCAGCACCATCAGGCCTGCCACCAGAATGATCAGAACACTTACCCCGTATGCAAATCTCTGAAAGTGGTCCAGGGCCTCCATGCGCCCCATGACCACCTGCTGGATAGCCATAACCCTGGCATCGGGCAAGGCCTCTGATATATATATGACCATGTCTTCAATGGGACACCCGTGGCAGAGTGCAGCCACTTCGACCATTGAAACCTGACCTTCCTTATTGAAGAGTTCCTGGGCAGTACCAAGGGATGTAAACAGGATATGATCATCCTGTGAGCCTGATCTGTTTAAAGTGCCTGAGACTTCAAACTGTTTTCCATTAACAGAAACCAGCTCTCCAGGTTCAATCCCCAGCAGTTCAGAAGCATCGCTTCCAGCAAGGATCTGACCGTTTCCAGGAAGGCCACCGGTTATCTCCCACCAGGGCCGAAGCACCCTCATGCTCTGGAAGTCCACCCCGGCCACAAGAACCTGATTACCCATTACCTTGGCAACCCCTAAAACCACTGGCCCCAGAGCTGCAATATTCTGGTTAAATGGAATCTCATGCACCCTTTGCAGATCTTCTTCACTCAATTCGTTCAGCTCAAAGGAAATTCCGCCCAGGGAAATACCTCCATAACTCAAAGGCAGGCTTTCACTTTTGGGAAGAATGACTATATTTGCTCCATACCTTTCAAGCTGATGCAGCATATTATGCCCTGCCGTTCCAGAGAGGCCGAGCAAGGTTATGACCGTGGCCACTGCTATGAAAATCCCGGAAAAGGCAAAAGCAGCCTTGACCTTTCTGCGCCGGATATTCAAAAGAGCGATTCTGTTTAAATTCATCTTAATAACCGATAAAAATGGTTTCTTTATGTTTAAAGCTTTCCTTACAAAAACCAAAAACAAAGCTCTGAGCTATGTTGGAAGAATTGATTGAGAGGACTGATCACCCTTGATCAGGAAAAATCAAAGTATCTTGCCCCCTCCAGGACATCTTTTCTCTGAATATGCAGCTCACTGCCAACCACCTCCCTGGTTAAAGGAGCTGGATTGCAGCCACCCTGCTCAACATTGATCAAAGAACTGTGAAAACGCATCCCACAGTTGCGACATATCATGAACTCGCCATCCTGGACATAGCCCTTATCAGCAGTCCAGCACAGGTCGCAGGCATCAAAGGCAGTTCTAACAACACCGTCGGGCGACTTGACAACAAAAAACCTGATCTTTAGTCCGTTCCCGTCATCATATACATAATGCTTAGCTGTATTGTCCGCAAAGAGTTCGAGATCAAAAATAAATGTATCGTCCACCGGGCTGACCTCTTCTAGGTCCACGGATAATGTCTGCTCTTCCTGGGTTGATGTATAGTAAAACAGGCCTGCTCCTGTAATCAGGATGATGGCAAGTACAAAAAAAAGACCTTTAAACGGGCTGCCGGATCTGGCTTCCAGAACCATTCTTTTCTTGGAGTCAGTTTTGTTCATCTTGCATCCAGGGTTTAAGCAGGCTTATTTTTCATGATCAATAAAAGCTAAATTTGAAACTCCGGCTCGTCCAGCATTTCATCTTCACCAGGACAAACCGAGTCTCTAAGGTCGGACAGGCTGATCTTTTTGAGCTTGGTCCAGATTACTTGATTGATATCATTCCAGACCTTTCTGGTCTTACAACTCAAATGCTTTTCACAAGTTTCAGGCTCGCCAAGACATGGACAAAGTTCAATCCGCCCCTGGACTGCTTCCAGTATGTCAGCCAGGGTGATCTCGTCAGGTGCTTTGGACAGCACATAGCCGCCTCCCGGCCCTCTTAAACCGTCCACAAGACCCGCCTTTCTCAATAGACGGACTATCTTTTCCAGGTATTTTTCCGATATACCCTGACGACTGGCAATAGTCCTGATGCGTATGGGGCCCTTTCCCTGCTGTTCAGCCATATCCAGCATCAGCCTTGTACCGTATCTTACCGTTGTGGATAACTTCATAACTACTCCATAAAAATATTTGCAAATCAAATCATACCGATAAAGTATGCTTTAGCTATAACATGATATATCCTTTGTCCAGCATGATTTTACCAATAATTGCGGGGCAAACATCCTCCAAAGCATCTAACCATCTACACTTCTTAACAAACTAAAAATTTTAACAACTATTAACTGCCCCAAAATGGTTGGGACTAACTCCAAAGCGGAAAAAGCTGGATCAATTAATCCTTCTTGGGTCAAGGCAACTAAGGCCGTTTATTCTTTTAAGGAGTGAATCAACAAGGCAGGGTAACAACACACAGGACTCCCTGGTCCGGGACAAGACTGATTTTAAAATTACCATTATTCTTTCTAGCTGCAAGCTTAACAATGGGCAGACCAAAGCCTGTGCCCATGGATTTGGTGGAAAAAAAGGGAGTGAACATCTGGTCAATATCATCAGGTCTGGGCAGGTCGCCGTTGTTAAAGATTTCAATATCCAGGTAGCCAGTTATGGATGGATTCAGATGAGAATTGATCTTGATAAGCGGATTTTTCGAATCCACAACAGCTTCATAAGCATTTTGGAGTAAATGAAAGAGGATGGCCTTGAAGTCATTTTGGTCAGCACTTACCTCTGGACAACTTTCATCTAAGTCAATGTCAACCTTGCCCTTCAGCTTCTGCGGAGCAATCAGGTCAATTGCATCCTGCAAAAAGGCCCTGACCAGGCACTTCACAGGTTCAGGCTCTCTTTGAAAGACTTCATTGTAGGTCACAACATTTTTGACCATCCGCTCCAACCTTGAGGCCTCCAGGAGCATGGTATCGTATATTTTTTTTCTGGGATCCTGGCCTGGAGTTTTTTTCTGCAGGAGCATGAGATTCCCACCGATTACGGTCAAGGGATTTCTGACCTGGTGGGCTATTCCCTTTATTACTTCATGATCGCACTGAGTTGTCGAGGTAATGAAGGCGTCAGTCTCTATCAGAATGCATAAATCAAGAACTTTGTCGATAATCTTTAACAGGCCCTCGCTGTCTTCAATATCCCGGTGCTCGAGAACCATTCTGCCAATATACCTTCTCACCAGGCCATAGGCCATGTTCACATACCTGTGGTCCACCCCGGACTGGACATGCTTAAGACCGCTCTTCCAGTGGCGGGTGACAAATTTCTGCTGGTCCCGGACATCAAACAAAGATGAAAACCAGTCCGCCCAGGTCCTTTTCAGTCTGTCGTCATAGGTTTCATGCTCCAGAACCGCCCTGGTGTGAGGGATCTCAAAAAAATAGTCGTAAAGCCAGCTAGAAAAAGCTTCCTTTTCTAACTGGGCAATCCCGGATAAAAGCCCGAGCCTGCTGAAATCATTATCATCGATTCCCAGTTTTTCTTTGAAATAAAGCAGCCGTTCCAGTGGAGGAGGGATATTCATAATCAGTCAATTGATGGAGTTATTATAGTATTTCGGTCCAGAGCAAGACAAAGAGCTGCGAAAATTCTGGATGCCCCCACAACTTCAGCCAGGCTGGTATGCTCATCAGGAGTATGGGCGGTTTCAAGGGAGCCAGGCCCCAGGATAACCGGCTTTACCCCTGCCTGGTGAAAGAGATTTCCATCAGAATGAGACCTGAACACATCAACAAAATAAGGCACTCCAAGCTCCTCATAGATGGGTTTTAATAAACCGGACAAGTGGTTGTCAGCCCCAAGGTCATAACCTTGATATGCTGTGTCAAAACTGATTTCCATACTCAGGTCAGTAATGAACTCATGTGCTTCAGCCGCATATTTCCTGATAATGGTTTTGATGGTTTTAGGATCCACTTCCGGGGGGAGATGAATGTCTATCCATGTCTCGCACCTGTCCGGCACTACAAAGCCAGCTTGAGAAGAAGTCATCTCCCTGATGGAATAGACCAGATCTGATTTTCCCTGAAGAAAAACTTCCTGCCTGCCCAGGTGCAGAAGTACTTTTAGCATGGACTCCACAGCGTTATGACCAAACTCCGGCAGGGATGAATGACTTTTTTTACCGGTTGTTTCCATTACAGCTTCCAGGTAGCCATAATGGGAATAACAAGCTGCCAGGCTGGTCGGTTCTGGAATTACCACCCACTCTGGCCTGCGTTTTTCAAGAAAAGCCTGACTGCCGTCGCCGATCTCCTCCTCACCCACAACAAAACACATCCCCACACAAGGCATCTCCTCAGGCTTCAAGGCCCTGCCAAGAGCAATGCAGGTTTCCACCATAGCAGCACATCCGCCCTTCATATCTGCTGCGCCCAACCCCCTAATAACACCGCCCTGCTCTTCAGGTGTCTGTTCATCAAAGTCCCAGTAGGCTACCGTATCCACATGACCGATGAAATAGAGATCAGGTCTTCCTGAACCGATAACAAGATGCAGATTAAACCTGTCATCTTCTACCTCTTCTTTTTGAACATCAAAACCCGACTTTTGCAGCAGGTCTTCCAAGTATAGCTGGAGATCACGTTCCTTGCCCGACGGAGAGTAGATGCCAATCATCTCAGTCAGAACTCTTTTCAGCCTGACTGGGTCAATTTCCCGCAAGACCCTGTCCAGCCTCCCCTTATTGCGAATCACCCCTGCCTTCCTCGTTTTTTGCTGGCCCTTGCAGGCCGTGGCTTGCAGGATCTGGCTTTACGGCTCAAATTTAGACTCATAAACACATGCTTCTGAATATCACCAAAGCCCTGTTTCTGGAAAAAACTTATGGCTGACTTGTTGTCTGCAGCTGTGTCAACGATGATCATACGGACACCCATGGCTCGCATCCGCCGGAGAATCTCTTTGAAAAGCCTTCCTCCGACTCCGGCATGCTGCAGATTCTTGCGCACACCCAGCCAAATCAGATAGCCATACTTCCAGGCTGACCGTGTCTTATCCACAGTAGTTCCCAGGGCAAAGCCCACAATATGCTCGTCTATCTCGGCCACCAGACAGAGTTCGCTTTCTGAATTGAAAAGATTGGTGATTTCATATTCATCCCAGGTCCGGTACAGTGTAGTTGAATATTCAGCCGTAAAGACCTCTTCCCCGATATGAAACACCGGAGCCAGGTCATCTATGCCCATTTCCCGGATCTTAATCCTGGAACAGCTGGATTGATTCTCTACCATGTCATCCCCTGGTTACCAAACACGCCCTGCACACAATGATTCCCATATGTATTGATATCAGACAACTGAAAGTAACGTCAACGCCACAGAGAGGTGTCTTGAAAAGGAGGGTAGACTGAAATGAAAGGGACTCAGCCTGATCAAACATCAGGCTGTCTCGAGCAATTCAATACTAAACTTAAGGGGAAGAAGAGATGACTAAAAACAAGTTAAAATGACAAGGCAGGAAAAGATATTCAACGACCAGAAATCAGGCAGGAAACAAGACCAGCTTCGTATCTGGCCTGACACTTCTTCTTGAAAAGAAGTTTTTCTCCTTTCACTAAATCTATGTCATAGCTGTCAACTGTTTTGGACCTGGTCCAGTCAACAGCTTCTCAACTCAATTACTGCCTGAGATAATTGGTGAGCTGCTGGCTGCTGTATTCGTCACACTCAAGAAACGATCCTCCAACGCTGACCATCTGCTCTCTTTCTTCAATATACTTCAACTCGCACTTGAACCTGGAAAGCTCTTCAGTGTCCGACAGATAAAGGATGACTTCAAAATTGTTTCTGTTTTTCAAAAACTCGACCCTTGAAGTCCTTTCCATGGGAAGAGCCAGCTTTGCTCCGCCAATGGAAATATCAAGAACTGTAGTGGATACATATCTGCCCACGCCGCTGGTGGATGATTGCTCATAGACCAGAGCAGGTATTATTACTCTCTTCCTATGATACCTTCTTTTGTCAGCTTCGTCAGCAGCTCCAAAATCCAGCTTTTCATCAATATAGCTTTTCAGTATATGGTCCACCAGATCGTCCACCTCCAGTTTATTCGTCTCAGCCAGCGCCTTCAGACCGGCATAAGCCTCCTCTGTAATGCTCACCTGTCGCCTCTGGAAATCACCCATTATTCTATCCTGAATTCAGATTAAGATGGCTATAACTCAAATGGCCAGCATCAAAAAAATACTGATCATTTTCGCTGACTTTTGCCGACTGTTTTATATGGCTTTATCACTTTGTCCATATAAAAAATTCTATAATTCAAAACCATTATTCAATTATTATGCCACCTCACCAAGAATTTTCCAAGATCACCAAAATTAAAAAAACGGGTTTTATCCCTTAATGTTAAATAAGCTCTTCAATTATTTCATACCGAAAAGGCAGTAAATTCTAGATGCAACCCATGACCGTTTTACAGACTGTCTTTGCAAACTAATTCCATTTTGGTTACGTTTTAGGAACATGATTGCATATTGCATTAATTGACTTTTTAAGCCAGAAACATTTCTAGACATTCCGTCTGAAATCCCATGCCGAACCAGGATTATGGAGTTAACATGAATCCCAAGACCATTGACCTCATTGCAGGTGCAAGGCCCAACTTTATGAAGATTGCGCCGATCATCCGGGCAATCAACCAAAACAAGACTTACCAGCACAGAATAAAGTACAGATTGATCCATACAGGACAGCACTATGACCAGAATATGTCTGGTAATTTCTTTGATCAATTGGGAATCCCCGCCCCGGACTTCAACCTGAATGTCGGCTCCGGTACACAGGCCAGCCAGACCGCAGGGATCATGATGGGATACGAAGATATCCTCATGAAGCAAAAAAGTGATTTGTGCGTGGTGGTGGGCGATGTGACCTCCACCATGGCCTGTGCCATCACTGCTCAGAAAATGCTGGTTCCAGTGGCCCACGTTGAAGGCGGAATAAGATCAAATGACTGGACCATGCCCGAAGAGATTAACCGCATGGCTACTGACGCCGTCACCAACTGGTTTTTTACCACCAGTGAGTATGCAGATGAGAATTTAAGGCGAATGGGTGTGGTCAGAGAAAGGATATTTTTTGTTGGCAACACAATGATCGATACCTTGCTCCAGAATCTGGACCGACTGCAGAAGCCAGACTTCTGGGACAGCCTTGGACTTAATCCAAAAGACTATTTTGTCCTGACCCTGCACAGGCCGGCCAATGTGGATCAGGAGCTGAAGCTAAAAAAACTTATGCAGACAATAATAGACGGTGCAAAAGACAAAAAGATCATCTTTCCGGTCCACCCCAGGACAGCCAAGATCCTTAATAAGCTTGGCATCAGCAGCAAAAACCTGCACATGGTCGAGCCCATGGGTTACCTGGAGTTCAATTACCTGGTTCAAAGCTGCTTTGCAGTCATAACTGACTCGGGCGGTATCACTGAAGAAGCAACTGTCCTTGACGTACCCTGCATGACCTTGAGGGACTCCACCGAACGCCCGGAAACTGTAACCATGGGAACTAATGAACTGGTTGGCACTGATCCAAACAATTTAAGGCCATACCTTGAAAAACTCTTTTCCGGAAAATGGAAGACTGGTCAGATACCTCCCCTTTGGGACGGAAAAGCAGCTGAACGGATTGTCAAACACATCTGCACCCTTCTCTAATTCAGCTTAACCAGGCTTTTTTTTAGTCCACCTGCGATCAAAATACCGCTTTAATCTCCTTTCAATTTCACACCAGCTTAGTATGCAAAGGAATTCTCAAGCTGTCCTTGTTCTTCTCAAAAAAATGAAAATAATTGCACACTCAGTACCTGCTAAAAACATACATCTTATTCCAAACTCATATTTTATCTATAAAAAACAAACTCTTAACCAAGATATACTCCAGTCATTTTTCTCAACCCAGGATGGTACGCATAGTGCAATGAAAGCCTGGACAATAAAAACTTACCCTAGGAGAGCCTTGATGAAACGGATTTTCTTCATCTCCATTCCTATCTTATTTCTGGCCTTGGGGTTGAGCTACCTCTTTGCTGACCCTTATCACGCCAAGGAGGGCAACCGTTTTCAAAATAGCCAAAAAAGCGATCCTGGTGAAGACAGTTCCCTTGGAAAAGTTCTCCGAGACAAGCTGGCTGATCTAAAACAACTGGCCTCACCACCTGCAAGGCCTGGCAACAATTATTCCAATGAAATCGGGGTAGATTCAGACCCTCAAGCCCTGGCTGCACCAGCCTATTCTGGTAGATTCCAGATCCAAGACAGGCAGACATTGGATTCAGGCCAGGAAAGGCCAACCCCAGGCAGGGATTTGGCCTTAGGAGCAGCCACTAACCCAGGATTCTTGGCTGGTTTAGACCCGCTAACCCAATCTGTATCCGGCTCACAAGGAAAATCGTCTAGTGGATCAGCCGGCTCCTTTGGATCAACCCCCGGGTCCAAGCAGAGCAATCCAGACCCCGGGAACATGGACTTTGACTCAGGAGACATCACCGACCTGCAGAGTCTGTCGCCAGACAGCGGATTTTCAAGTGATCCAACAAGCCATGGTCCGTCCATCTCAACCGGATCCAGTGGATCATCCGGAACTACCGACAATAATTCAGGATCCAATCCAGGGCATTCAGGAAACCCAAATCTGCCTGGCGATGACTTTCTTGGCGATCTTTCAGACTTATTTCCGGGATTTGACCTTGATGATCCCCTCCCCTGTGACTTTGGAGACTGTCTAACCCCAAATGAGAATGAAATTAACCATGCCACTACTCCTGAGCCTGGGACCATGATCCTGCTTGGAACCGGGATACTGGCTTTTATACTCTTTGGCAGAAGATTTGGAACTTATGCAAACTAATACCCCTATAGAAGCATAATATTTTTTCTCCTGCACTATCCAGACCTCCCACCAGCTCCTGGTAATTGAGTGCCTTATCCATAAGCCATCAATTACCAGGGGTAATCCAGTCCAGCTTAGTCATAACTTAAAAATCCAGCATGGTAATCTGTTGGTCCAGCTTGATGTGCGGACTTGCAATTAAGCCCTTTACATCCTAATCAAGTTCCTGAGAAATACTGATCCTGGAATCTAAATGCTTTCATTACTATCAAAAATTATTGGACCTAAAGCCGGCCAAAATCAATTCAGAATTCCAGATGGCTGGCGGGTGTATGCTGTAGGGGACATCCATGGGCAGGCTGATCTTATCAAAAGCTTGCACAGGGCTATTTTAAAGGATGCTCATAATAACTCTCAAATCAATAAGTTGGTGGTGTATCTTGGAGATTACCTTGATCGGGGAGCCCAGGTCAGGGAAACCATTGAAGAACTGGTCCACCGCCCTCTGCCAGGATTTGAATGCAGATACCTGATGGGCAACCACGAGCAGTTACTGCTGGACTTTCTGGATAATCCGCTGACTTTGGAAATGTGGATCAGCCTCGGAGGACATTCAACTCTTATGAGTTACGGAGTAACTGCTGCTGGATCAGGTTTTTCCCTGGAAAGAGTGACCAGAATCCGCCAGGAGTTTCTAAACCTTATGCCCGGCAGTCATCTGGAGTTTATTCAGAGCCTGCAACCTTTTTTCAGGTTTGGAGACTATCTTTTTGTCCATGCCGGAATCCGTCCAGGTATCAATCTTGAAAAACAAAAACCTGAAGACCTTTACTGGATCAGAGATGATTTTCTGTCGTCAAACCTTGATCATGGCTTCAGGATCATTCATGGTCACTCCACATCTGAAATAATTCGAGAAACTAGATATCGTATTGGTATTGATACAGGTGCATGTTCCACCGGTGTCTTGACCTCTGCCGTCCTTGAGAAAGACCAGGTCAGATTCATTCAAACCTGACTGACTTTACTCCTGACAGCTGTATCAAACCTCTGGGAGTCTTAAGGTGGGTCCAGAAATAGCCAAACAACTCATTATCAGGTTAAAAAGACTGGTTCATACCCCAGGGGATAAGCCCCAAAGCAGCTTTTTGTCTTTCCGAATACTTTATCTATGTATTTTTCTTCCCCCAGTGCTGTATATCTTCACTATCCAGGGCCTGGAAAGATATCTGAACAATTCATGGAATCAGGAATTCTCCTCAATCCTTATATCAGACATGAGTGGAGTTGTTACCGGACAGACAAGACTCCAGGATGAAGTCCACAATAACGTGGAAATATTCATAACAGGTCAAAAATTAAGAAGACTTGGGGTAATGGTTCAGGCCTCGGTCAGGACAGGGCACGGCAGACAGCTTTATCCTGCCTTTGATCTGCAGACCGGCCTTGATGAACATCTGGAAGGCCGAGATGGCCACCACCTGGACGAACTCAGAAAGTCCCTGGTTGCCAGAGAGAATATCAGCATTCTGCAGGAAGGACTCATCTATAACCTTTCTGTAAGGATTCCTCATAACACGTGGCTTTCCAACATCATCCTTATCTTTTACATATTGAGCTTCAGCCTGGTGCTTTACAGAATCTATCACCAGCGGGTTCATCTCTCAGAGCTGGCCGCCCAGAAACAGCAGGAAGAGCTGGAGCTGACCAGATCAAGGCTTGCCCAGGCTCAATCCTTCCTGAATGAGTATTCAGACAAAGAAAAGACCTATACCAACGAACTTGAATCGCTGAGAAAAGACCTGGAAGCAGCTGATGACCGTCTGAAGCTGACAGAAGATGAAGCCCTAGCTGAAATAGAGCTGCTGGAAAAGAAACTCTCTGATGCCACTGCTCAAAGGGAGACCCAGGAACTTGAGATTTTAAATCTAAACGATCATCTTGAAAAGCTGAGTAAAGACATCAGGCAAAAGGATAAGAAAAGACAAAAACTGGTAGACCAGCAGCTGAAAAGATTTTCAACCTTATACAAGAGGCTAAAATTCCATGATAAAGCCATCCAGGGTTTTATGGATTTACCCAGTGATCTCCAGTTAAAGGCTGAAGAAGTCATTCATACCCTGAACGAAGATCTTCAAAAGGTGAGTGTCAAAAGAAAAGTTTTTTCCAGAGGAAACGAAACATCTTTTGAAACAGAATTTGCCTACCGGGGAAGAATTTACTGGAGCAGAAATCCTCAGGGACAGGCTGAAGTCCTGACAATAGGAACCAAAAACACCCAGACCAAGGACTTGAAATACCTGGAAGGACTAAACAGGGACTAAATGCTGCCAAGCAATCCTCTGCCATGAACTGCCTTGGACTTAAAGAAGGACAACATTAAACTGGCTCTGTTTAAAAATATATTTTTCGTAATTAATCCCCATGACATTGTCGAAAAAAAAATATAGGTGAAAGTTGAGAGCTGACTTACAGCCCATTTTAACTTACAGTAGATCAAACCTTTTTTTGGAGCATGTCATGAGCAGTGCTAAAAGAATCATGATCATTGATGATGATGAAAATATCAGAACCCTTTTAACAGACCTCCTTGAATCCAATGGCTTCGAAGTAGAACTGGCTGAGGACGGTCTGGAAGGAATGGAAAAGCTCAAAAGCCAATCCGTGGACCTTATTCTGATTGATATCAGGCTTCCCTATGTAAGTGGAATTGGTCTGGTTCGAATCGCCAAGCAGCACCAGCCAGGCACTCCTATCATCTGTATGACAGGATACGGATCTTCTCCAGAGTCCATTGCTGAAGAAGAGTGTGTTGGGGCTGTTCTCAGCAAGCCATTCAAAACTCAAGAACTCATGGATGCCATTGACAGACTGCTTAAGTGACACCTAACATTTGCTCCAACGGCCCGTTTCTGTATTAATTTGAAATTGAACTTTCCAGCTTGATCAGCACGTTAAAAGAAAATTTATTTTATGCCGTTCCCAAAACCCAATCTAATAGGCCAGAGCCAGGCCATGCAGAAAATCCTCGAGCTCGCCAATAAGGTGAGTGATGTGGATTTCAATGTTCTGATCACCGGAGAAAGCGGAGTAGGCAAGGAGCTGGTGGCAAGATCGCTTCACTATTATTCTTCAAGATCCCACCGACCTTTTGTCAAGGTGAACAGTGCCAACCTTCCTTCAGAGCTTGTGGAGTCAGAACTTTTCGGCCATGAAAAGGGGGCTTTTACCGGGGCTGACAAAAGAAAGACCGGTAAATTTGAACATGCTGCTGATGGCTCGATCTTTCTGGATGAAATTGGGGAGCTTCCGCTACAGCTCCAGGCCAAGCTGCTCCAGGTGCTTCAGGACCGCTGTTATCACCGGGTTGGCGGCCAAAAGGAAGTCAAGGTCCAGGCCAGGGTAATTGCTGCCACCAATCAAAACCTGGACAAAGAAATCCAGGAAGGTAACTTCAGGGATGATCTGTATTACCGTCTAAGCACCATTTCCATTCACATCCCCCCTCTTCGACAGAGAAAGGAAGATATCCCGGATCTTGTTGTTTTTTTCCTGAAAAAAATCAGCGATAAGAACAAAAAGCCCATGATATCCATCCCCCAAAGCCTGATGGATATTTTTTATGAATATCACTGGCCAGGCAATGTCAGGGAGCTTGAGAATTATCTGAACAGACTAAGCATTCTTGAAAATTTCCGGGAACTGGAAGAAGAGATTACGGCATCTTCCCACAAGAATAAACACGGAGCAGACAAAAAGCATGATAATCCAGCCAAAACCAGCAAAAAATCAACACCAGAACCTGAGGAGCTGGACTCCTTCCCTTCTTTAAAGGAAGTCAGGGACAAGGCTGTTAGAAAAGTCGAACTTGAAGTGATTGAAAAGGTCCTGCTACATGTCAATTGGAACCGCAAAGAAGCAGCCAAGATCCTGAAAATCAGCTACAGAGCTCTTTTATACAAGATCAAAGAGCTTGACCTTTCCCCCCCTGGCCGCGGATAACAGAACAGCCCTCTCAACCTGATCTCCCCGACTGCAGCTGAGGTTGCAGCCACACCTAACCTTTGCTCCAGGCATTTTCATTCCAGTCAGCAGATCATATCTTTTGACTGCCCCCAGAGGGTGTGCAATCAGATTCTCATTTTTCCTTGAATGCACATTAAATGGAAATCTGTTGCAACTTTTCTTTTGCATTATCCAGCCAATTTCAAAATAAACCTTTTTTTAAAGATAGTTAGCAAAAACACCGCTAAGACAGCACGCGGCACTATTTTTGCTAGTAAAGATAAAAACCCTTGTTATTAAATCACTTAATCAAACTGGATAAAAGGAGCAGGCTCATGTTTAAACGAATCTTACTTTATTTATTACCTGTAATATTCTTCTTAGGGGCTTCAACTGCTCAAGCTAGCCTGATTACCCTGACCAATTATGATACCTATGTGACTCCGCAAAAAAGTGGGGCTGGATTCACCCAAGGTGAATGGTACGATAAAATTGAAGCCCCAACTTCTAATATCTTTGCAAACCACGGTGTGAGCCTGACTGCCAATGCTTCAGGATTTCAGTTTGAAATAAACACAAACTTTTCTGGTTATACCAATATTGGCAATGCAGATCACTATATTGGAGATTTTTTTCTTTTTGCTGGTAATAGGTATTTTGGTTTTAATTTAGGAAAATGGGATAGTCCAGATGCTGCTCCAGATGCAAGCACCCCTTATCAGGCTAGCTTTTTCCAAATCTGGGATATACAAAAAGCCTATACTCCTGATCATTATTTAGGCAGCTACCAAAATTTGATTTACGGTGATGGATACAAGGCAACATCCTTTGATTTCACCTGGGAATTGGAACCATTCGTAACAATGTATGACAAATCTGATCCAAATTATGGAACTCAAATACAATCTCCATTTGTTGCTGATTTTTATCAAACAGCCCTTGAAGATGGCAGTTACACCTACACCCTTGCTGGCGAATTCGACCTAATATGGGCCATGAACCTCAGCTGGGGAGACAGCTTTGATTTCCTTTTTGCAACTGCCACCTGTGCCAATTCCGGAATGATGGGTTCAGTCGCCACAACCCCTGAGCCAGGAACCTGGCTTCTGTTTGGGACTGGCCTTCTGGGTATCTCCTGGCTGGGCAGAAAAAGGCTTATCAAAAAATAACCTTTGCGGGCTTCTTAAATACCATCACTATTGACCCCAAAAAGTCGGCCAGGATCCCGGCCGACTTTTTGGGGTCTTGGTTTGGGACATGAGGTCTAAAAACACACCTTATCTCCTGCCGTACTTGTCTTCAAACCTGACTATATCATCTTCACCAAGATACGATCCGGACTGAACTTCTATAAGTTCAAGAGGAATGCTGCCAGGATTCTCCAGGGAATGAGTCTGACCCACTGGTATGTAAGTTGACTGATTTTCAGTAACCAGAAATGACTCCTGACCATTGGTGACCTTTGCTGTTCCGGAAACCACTACCCAATGTTCAGCCCGGTGATGGTGCATCTGTACTGAAAGCTTGGCTCCAGGCTTAACTGTTATCCGCTTGACCTGATACCTGTTGCCCACATCAATGCAGTCATAGGAACCCCAGGGACGAAAAACTTCCCTGTGAATGATGTGCTCACTGCGCTTATTTTTTTCAATTTCCAGGACCAGAGATTTTATGTCCTGAGCCTTTCTTCGGTCAGCCACCAGAACTGCATCTCTGGTCTCCACAACTATCAAATTCTCAACCCCCAGGGTCGCGACCAGCTTGTCTTCGGACATGATAAAACAGTTGCTGGTAGCCTGGGAGATGACATCTCCTTGTAGAGCATTGCCGTTTTCATCCCGGGGGGTAATATCCCACAGAGCAGACCAGGACCCCACATCACTCCAACCCGCATCCATGGGCACGATGACCCCCTTGTCCGTTTTTTCCAGCACAGCATAATCAATGGAATCTGACGGACATGATAAAAAAGCCTTTTTATCGACCCTGACAAAGTGCAGGTCATGTGTCTTATTATCCATGGCCGCTCGACAGGCCTCAAAAATCCCTGGATTGTGAAGCTTAAGCTCCTCAAGGTATAGTCCGGCCCTGAACATGAATGTGCCGCTGTTCCAGAAATACTCTCCAGACTCAAGGTAGGAAGCAGCCTTGGCAGATCCGGGCTTTTCAACAAACTGCAGTATTTCAAAACCATCTCCTTTCACTGCAGAGCCTTTCTTAATATATCCATAGCCTGTTTCCGGAGAATGGGGAACTATGCCAAAGGTAACCAGCTTATCTTTTTTTGCCAGAGCCTTGCCTTTTAACACGCTTTGCTGGAAAGCATCTTTGTTCTTAATATGGTGATCCGCAGCCAGAACGAGCAAGATTGGATCCTGGCCGTTTTTCATGGCTTGCATAGCGGCCAGAGCAATAGCTGGAGCAGTATTGCGCCCTTCCGGCTCAAGTAAGATGGAGAGATCCTCAAAGCCAACCCTGAGCATCTGTTCAGCAGCCAGAAACCTGTGTTCTTCATTGCAGACCAGAAGAGGTTTTGCGCAGTCAAGACCCTGAAGCCGTTCAGTAGTCTGCTGCAGCAGACTGAGCTCCCCTCCAAAGGCGATAAACTGCTTGGGATATAGTTTTCTTGATAGAGGCCACAACCTAGTGCCGGAACCACCAGCCATGATTACTGGAACAATCATCACCATCTCCACACAGACATTATATCAGTTTAAGTGTCCTGCATCTTTCCAACGACTCATGAACGGACGATACAGAGGGTCTCCTACCAGGACCATCTTCCAGGACCAGAAAGGATTGGACAGAACAAAAACCTCAGCCAGGCTTATTCTTCCGTCTGTCAGCAGCTTGAAAAAAATCTCAGGAGGCGGAAATGCCTGAACGTATGGTTCACCTACCGGCCCCAAGGTTGCAGCAACACCTTCTTCCAGCATTCGTTTGCACCAGTACTCACCTCTTTTGAGACTCTGACATTCCTGACTGGCAATATGGTAACCTACTGATCCTGGCTGCCATTCAAAGGCAGGTACATATCTGGCTAGGCTGTACCAGCCTACATATAAAGCTGCCTCAGGGCATTCGCCGGGCTGAAACAGTGCACTTGTCTCTTCAATCACAACCGGCATAATGCCTTCCTGATCAATATACCTAGCCGCCTCATGAATCCAGTAATCATACTGCCCGTATCCCTGTCCGCCCGGCATCGTATCCGGCCTGGGCCATCTGGCGTCAAAGTAAGCCGTACCTTTAAGGCCCCGCTTTTCAGTCTCGATACTGTCATGGATTATCCTTTTGACCGTGTCCTGGTCAGGGCCGTCCAGCCTGGAAACCATCAGCACATCTTTTCTTGAGACTGGTAGACTCTGCTGATTCTGAAAAGGTATGAAAAAAGGATTGGGAATCCACATGGACAAAGAATAGGCATCAGCTTTGACCAGGGCCAGCTCAGAGTCCACAGATGCTGATGTGTTCCTGCGCATCCTTTCCTGGTCAATACTCCTGCTCAAGGCCATAAGCTGGCTATCTATTTCCACTCTTTCTTCACCTTCAGCAACTTTGATCAGCTCCTGCAGATGGGCTCTGCGTTCAAGCAGTTCTCTATATCCAGCTTCTTCTGCCTGACTCAAAGGGGCTGACTCCACTCTGAGGGGTGTGCCGTACATGATCAGGATACAGCGAATGGAAGACCCATTCTCATTCTCTAAAAGATATCTCCTGACAGGTGCTGCAATTCTGCGCTCATAATCATCCCGGCTGACCGTCTCCCTGTCAGCAACCCACAGCTGAACCAAGTTCTCTTCAGGCACACCTCTTTTACGCATATAGTAGTTGGCAAGACCGACACTGCCGGAAGCATTTCTGTTGGCAACAAGAAGGATTTCAGAAGGTTCAAGAGAAGCCCATGCCAACTCATTCTGAATGGCGACTAATAAAATTGAAAAAATAAATACTGTACTAATCAAATATTTAGCAGTCATAATTTCCGCCGACATTGGAAACAACATATCTGAATTTTCCCGAAGCATCCCTGGGAATCATCTCAACATGCTCAATCCTGACTTTTACTTCCCCTCCCATCCGTTTTTTAAATCCCTGCCTAATTCTCCGGTCACCATTGTCCGGGTATAAACTGGAATCAGTTCGGATCAGGACCCGGACCAGATCAATCTCTTCCTGAACAATCTTAAACTCGGAAACCCCTTCAATGTCCCGGACCACATAGATCAAAGACAAGGCATGCTGCCAGCGGCCATCCGGCGTGACTATAAAATCAGTGGTCCGGCCCTGTAAGCTGGCCATGGAACTGAGTCCTCTCCCGCAGGGACACTCCATTCCATCAGACTTGGCCATGTCACCGGTCCTGTAACGAATAAAAGGCATTCCCCAGGCATCCAGATGAGTTATGACCACTTCCCCGGTTTCACCTTCCAGCACAGGTTTTCCGTCATCATTGATCAGCTCCAGGATATAATTGGGATCCATCACATGATAGGTTCCCTCCCTGCATTGGTGGTTGATAAAACCTCCTTCCCTGCTGCCGTAAGAGTCAACAACCGGAATTCCTCCCAAGGCCTGGTTGATAATTCTCTTCTGATGCTCATACAATACTTCGGCGGTTGAAAAAACCACTGTGATCCCAAGTCCGGAAAGATCGATATGCTGTTTTCCAGCCATGGAACAAAAAAGGCTGATGGTACTAGGGTATCCGAACAGGCATTTGGGCCTGAATTTTTCCAGTCTGGTGACTATTTCAGGTACCATGTCCTGAGAAATTTCAAATGCACTATACAGATATTCATTGGTCAACCTATCTCTTATCTGCTTAAGTCTGTCCTGGCCAGCCATTTCAAGTGGAGACCCCCACAAATAAAACTCTCTGTCACCGATATCTACCCCCCACCATCGATGAGTCATGATCCTTGCAGCCTTATCAAATGCCTGACGCCTGCGGTCAAAGTAAAAAACCAGAGGCTGGCCTGATGATCCCCCTGTGTTGTACCTATGCAGACCGCCAGGACACTCTTTCCAAAGCATGGCTTCCAGATTGGTCCGTATCTCCTCTTTGGTCAGCATGGGGATATCCCTTATGTCTTTGATTGACTTGATTTCCTGGGGATTGAAACCGAATTTCCTGAACCGCTCATTGTAAAATGGTATGTTATCAGTTGCATGCATCAGCAGGGATTTCAACTTGGCAAGCTGCAGCTCCTGGATTTCTTCAGGTTCAGCCCATTGCCATTTCTCAAGTTCATCAAGACATGACATAGTCCTTCTGCCCATGAATTTTTCATGAAGCGGAAAAATAAGATGCTTAACTATTTTTGGATACATGCTTCACCTGCTAATTCTGATTCAGAACCTGTTATCTGCAAATTTTTCATGCCAGAGTTCCAGCATAAGCAGTGCCCAAATCTGATGCGAATTATCTTCTCTTCCTTGCTGATGTCCTTGCCATAATTTCTGCAGTTTTTCCTGTTCACAAAATTCATTCAGGATCCCACCAGAAAACAAAGTATCCTCAGCAAACTGTTTCAAGCCATTTTTCATCCAATCAGAAAGGGGTACACAAAATCCCTGCTTTTTCCGATAAAGTACTTCAGGAGGGAGTCTTCCTTCATTCATTTTCTTAAAAATATACTTGGATTCTGAATTCCTTAACTTGAGGCTGGCTGGAAGTCCGGCAACGTATTCCATAAACACATGGTCAAGTATTGGAGCGCGGACTTCCAGGGAATTGGCCATGCTCATCCTGTCAACTTTGACCAGGATATCTTCGGGCAGGTAGGTCATCATGTCCACATACTGAGCCCTGCTCAATTGGTCAGCATTTGCGGCTTCTCTAAAGTAACCGCCCAAAAACTCAGCAGGATCGGCATCCTCAGTCATTCTTAAATATTCCCTTCGAAAAAGTTCCAATTTGTCCTCAGGCCGAAAATAAAAAGACATGTCCCTGAAATATGCCACATCAGCGCTTACTCCTATATTTTGCAGAAAGGATCTCAGCCTGAGAGGCCTGGGGAAATTATCAAGTCTGGGATAAAATCGTCCAATTCTCTGGACTACTCCTTTCCGAAAAAAGGATGGTATCTTCCGACGAACTTTGTCTTCAAATGCAGTCATGGAATAGCGGCTGGCATATCCTGCAAAATTTTCATCACCACCATCTCCTGACAAAGCCACTGTAACTTTTTTTCTCGCCATCCTGGAAACATAAAATGTAGGTATAGCTGAAGAATCGGCAAAAGGTTCATCAAAGTGCCAGACAAGCTTCTCAATCACATCCAAGGCATCGGGTTCAACAATAAATTCCGTATGGTCGGTTCCATAAAGCCGGGCTACTTTCCGGGCAAATTCCAATTCATCAAACTTTTTATCTGAAAAACCTATGGCTGAAGTCTTGACCGAAAAACCAGGATTCTGGACAGCCATGGAAGCAACCACCGCGCTGGAGTCTACTCCGCCACTTAAAAAAGCTCCCAAAGGAACGTCACTGATCATGCGGATTTTGACTGATTCGTCAAACAGCTGGACAAGTTGATCCAAAATGTCCTCTTCTCTGCCATAATCAGTATCAGGTTCCAAGTTAAGCTTCCAGTAGCGCCAGGATTTAAAACCTTCACGGGAACAGATCGCCGCATGGGCAGGGGGAAGCTTGCGGATCTGCTTAAAGATGCTCAGGGGAGAAGGCACGTACCCATAGCTGAAATAACAGTCCAGGGCAGCATGATCGAGATTACGGGGAACACCTGGAGCTGCAAGAACAGCTTTCAGTTCAGAGCCAAAAACAAGCTTATTGCCATCGGCCAGGTAGTATAAAGGCTTTTTTCCGATCCGGTCCCTGGCCAGTACCAGATGCTTTTTCCGCTCATCCCATAGGGCGATGGCAAACATTCCTCTGAGATGTTTAACAAAATCAAGACCCCATTCTCTGTAGGCATGCAGAATGCTTTCGGTATCGCTTTTGGTCTGAAATACATGACCTCTGTTTTGGAGATCCTTTTTCAACTCCAGAAAATTATATATCTCTCCGTTGAAAACAACCTGCAACTGGCCGTCCCTGGTGGCCATGGGCTGGGCTCCGGTATCAAGGTCGATGATTGCAAGGCGTCTATGCCCCAGCCCAAGAGAGCCTTTGACAAAAACTCCCTCTCCGTCTGGACCCCGGTGAACCATAGTTGAGGCCATCTTTTTTATGGAACTTTCAGCAACAGGCCTGCCATCAACATTAAATATTCCGCATATTCCGCACATATTTTTTTAACTTGGAAAACACAACTCCAAGATCATTTTTTTTTGAGTTGGCAACTTGAAAATACTGGGCGCTTACTCGCACTCCTCAAAATCCCCCAGACACATGTCATACTCGTTGTCCTTTTCAACAAGACCATTGTCCTGGTGCTCCTGCCCGGTGATCATAGCAATCACTCTGTACAATTCCTGCTGAGAAACAAACCCATGCAGCATGATCCCGTTAACCAGGATAACCGGAGTCCCAAGAATACCCAGTCTTTCAACCTCTTCCAGATCCTTGTCCAGTATGTTTTGAATTTCGGGGTCTTCCAGAACGTCCCGGACAGAATCAATATCCAGACCAAGCTGAGCAACAATCTCATCCAAAGTCTGACCAGGATCACTGACCAAGGCTGTTGACCGTGAAAAAACCAGGTCTTTGAACTCCAAGGCCTTGTCCCTGTCCAGCCTGAATACAGCCTCAAAGTACATGGCTGCCTTCCTGGACGCCTCGCCCCTGACCACATGCTTCAAGATCAGCCGCGTCTGGTTTGAAAGCTCCTTCACAACGTCCTGAACCTTCTGACCAGCTACATGGCAGACCGGACAGAGAAAATTAAAATACTCGATAATAGTCACTTCAGCTTCCGGACTGCCAAGGATTATTCGTTTTGGATCTATTGCCGGGTCAAGAGGATCGTTCATCTGCCTCATCAAGTCCTGGCGCCTGGCCATTTCTCCAAGCTCTCTTGTTCCCTCATGCACCAATTGAGCCAGAGTTGTCTTATTGTCCTTGATGATTTCCATAATTAGTTCCGGATTGTCCCGGAGAACTGACTCAATAAGTGCCCTATCCTCACTTCCGCCTCTATCAGCTGATTCGCATCCAGCAATACCGATCATGAAAACCATCAAAAAAGTCAGGGTCAATCTGATCCTAAACATATTTGGTCCCGCTACCTGTTTTAAAAATCCAAGAGTCTGCACAGAGTGTGTTCACTGTATTCAAAAGGCCCTAGGTCAGGTTGATCACCTCTATTGTGGCCACATATGTCCTCTTTCAGTTTGTCATGCCTTATCCCCTGAGCAACAACGGGCCCTGGTTTAAGCAGTCTGAAATCCGCACGGTCTGGTTCCACAAAAAGATCCTTAAAGTCAGGCCTGAACATCCCTCTGACTCCACTCCCTGTAATCAGATTATTGTTTTCAATAAAAGTTCCTCCATCCCGGGAGCGTATCCTGCCGTCCAGAATATTGTTGAAGATTACGGCTGAACTAGCCTCAAAACGCACGTCAATGCCCATGGTCCGGTAAAATATATTGTTAAGAACCGTGGTCTTTCGAGCCTTATTCAAATAAAGCCCCACATCAGAACAGTTCATGACCACATTATTGCGCACCAGGCCTCCTGTGTGTTCAATGGAAACAACGTGATCACGGGCAGCTGAACTTCCTGTTCCTCCACCGCCAAAAGACAGTCCCAGCCTTACTCCTCCTGAATGGGAATACTCACAGACAACCAGGTTATTTTCAAAAACACCGTTACTGGAATTGCCTTTGATAAAAGCCCCGGTACTTACCTGATCTCCCTGTCCCTTGGAAAAATCAGCAATGATGTTTCCCCGGATAACCCAGTGGTCCGTGCCCACCAGGTCCAGAGGAACAACAGGCGACCTGGTGTTTCGAATGCTGGTGTTGTAAAATGTATTGTTCTTTATTAAGGCTCCGTCTGGGAAAATCCTCTGTCCATCCGATCCATCAATGGCATTGGCTTTGATTGCCGCATTGAAATCACTCACCCTGCTGTTCCTGAGCACAAAACCATTCCCGCTGCCCACCACGTGAAAGGCATGTTCGCACCGGCTGTGAGTGGAACAAACTCCTTTTATTTCCAGGTTTTCAAATATCCAGTACGGTGCACTGACCAAAAAGCCTTCCAGGGTATCCAGCTCCAGGGACACTTCGCCAACCCTTTCAGCCCTGACAACTATGGGCTCGTCCACAGTTCCTGGCCGGTTCACTGGTATTGTGCGCCTGCTGATAGTATAGCTACCTGGAGAAAGAGTAATGGCATCCCCGGGGTTGGCTCTGCCTAGGGCACTCAAGAAATCAGATGCAGTATTGACTTTAAGGGTGCGTGACACACTCTGCTCCGAGTATGATCCGACTTCCCCGGAAATCAGCCATGCCCGGGGAACAGGGAGCCCTGAAAGATTAAAGACTACCGGCAGCAGATTATTATTCAGACTTGCACCGTGCCCCATCCAGTCAAAGGCATCAAGAGGAGGCAGATCAAGACCTTCAGGCCTGGCCGGTTTTCTTTCAACCAATGCAGCTAGAAATGCTGACTCCAGTCCCGCCCTCTCCAGCACTTTCTGGGCAACAGTTCTGGGAGGCTGGCTGGTTGATTTCAGCAGGACATACATGGCCACTCCAAGTCCAATTATTCCCATAAGCCCGAAAACTGCCAGAACATTCCTGATCAGGTTAAAAAATCTTTTCACACTCACATCCTTTCTCTCTGTCATGTGAACCAGCCAGCCTCACCCATTCAAATGGCTCAATATCCAAAAAACTGTCCAAAACAGCCAAATCTTTTTCATCCCCAAGAACGCACAAGGCACACGCAGCCAGAGCCCTCATGTTTTCATCCTGACCATGAAGTTTGATATGCATGTCTGGGATGATGCTGCTGTCTCCAAGCATTATCAGAGCCTGGCCCGCATAATAGGTAATCATGGGGTAACTTGCCTTTCTAAACAACACCCTTAAACTGTCTCTGGAATCAAAATCACCCAGCTGACCCAGAGCTCTGGCTGCCGCTGCAGTAACATTGAGATCCCTGCCAAGAAATGGACGAATCGCTTCTGCAGCTGCAGGATCTCCAAGAATACCCAGGCTGCGGATAATGGAGGTATGGGCCTGCCATGAACGGTCATTCTCAATAATGATGCTTTCCAGGACTCTGATCAGGTATGGAACCCCAGCCACATCCCGGCTGGAAGCCAGAATATTTCCTATCAAGGCCGAGATATTATACCAGTGTCCCAACCACACCAGTCTGTTCTCAGGATCATCTTTCCAGCGAACTCTGGGAGAATTATCTAACAGCTCCAAAAACACCGGACGGGCTAGGTCAGGATTAAGCAAATAAAGGGCCTGGATGGCCATCTCTTTTTGAGGATGAGACACTGATTCAAGAGCAACTTCTTTAACCCCGACAAAGGCAGTATCATCCCCAAGCACCATCAGACCGCTCAGAGCCTGGATCTGTCTGGATGGATGATCAAGGTCAGCAACATACTGTTCCAGGCTTTTCAAATCGCGGGGATAATTCTGACCAACAATGTCCTTGAGTGGAAAAGCCTGGGCCGGGCCAATCTCTTCAAATACATCCAGCTCACTTTCCCTGATAACCACTCTGTTGCCTTGTCCATTTGCCGGGATAACCTCCAGGATGATTGAGCTTGTGACCACATCATTCCATCTCCGCCCTGAAGTTTGGATATTGTAGGTATAGGGTGCTTCCTCTACCACGACCCGGCTTTTCCTGTTCCGTCCTTCAAGATCTTTCCAATTGTAGGTAACCGCAAGTCCCTTGCCCCTGGGGATATATCCGGATACGGTTATTTCATTGGTCCCGGGCCAGAGCATGGGCAGGGAAAAAAGATTGTGCTGGGTTATTGTGACTATTTCCAGATGATCCAGACCGACGCTCATAACATCCTGGTATGCCTTCATCCTGACCCTGACCAGATAGCTGTATCGACCAAAAGGATAAGCAGTATTCTCAGGAGGAGCACCGTAAATATCAAATTCTCCGGACAGGGGCTGCTCAACCAGCTGGAATGCTCCTGATTCCTCCCCGCTCCAGACCTTATTCCAACTCTCCCCCTCATCAGTTGAAATATCTATGGACAATTCATCCCTGCCATCCTGCCGGAAAAACGATCCGTTGATCCAGGCTCGGGATATGATATAAGGAGAAGAAATTGAAAAAACGGCCTGGGCATACCTTCCGGGTTTATCCGGTCCAAGGAGTAATTCCCTGCCCGGGTCTTCTGCCTGTCTGACGGCAAGTCCTGAGCTGTGATTATGACACAGGGCATCCCCATTGGAAAAAACAGGAACATACTTCAGGATACCGTTGCCAAAAGTGACAGGATACGGACCATGTTCAAAGTCTTTTTTCCCTTGGGCAGCAAAATTGTCCTGGTATGGTAGATCAATATTTCCCCACAGTCGGGTGAAAGTCTGACCAGGGTACAGATCGATATCCATCTTGTGGGAAGGCCAGTCCAAATGAGGTGCATGGATCCAGTTGTACATCCCCCAGTAATGGGCTCTTCTGGGAACTGGCCCCCTGGATGGCCTGAAAATAAGAGAATAATCTCTGGCAATCTGATCTGGACCGGCAATATGCTTTCCTGAACGGTCATATACAAACCACCCTTCTGAAATATCCATCAGATGCCACCGGGAAATCCCGTCCTGATCCTTCCATTTGACATTGGTCTGAGTATGCCCACTTCGATAAAGCTTTTCAGCCCGGCCATTAAGGGACCTCCAGGCCATCTCCATCACCCTGCTCAGACCGTCGCAATGATGTGCCCCATAAACATTAAGCACCTTTAGAGGATCATCAATATAGTTGTCACCCAGGACCGGCTCCCTGGGAACATTCCCGTCAGTCCTGGCCGTAAACATTCGGATGAAATAAAAAAGTGCCAGGGCTTTTTCTTCACTGGTCTCAGCCCCCATCAGACGTACAGCGTCTCTGGCAAAGCTATCCATAGTGGAGGGATCAGGCCAGCGCTCATTCACGATCCTGATCCCCTGAATCTGATGTCCGGAAGCACTGACTGGATCTGCTGCCAGGATCAAAAAGCACCAGGATCCGATTATTAGACATATGAGGATGTTTTTTATCATAAGCAGGGCTAGCGGCCGGATTAAAGTCCCTCAACCATATCAGAGCATATATCAATTCTGACCATATTAGATACCGGGCTTAAGTACCCCTCATTATCCCAGTACTTCATGATAAAGTAGTACGTTCCCGGGGAAAGCATGGAGATGTTAAAGACCTCCGTAGATCCATACCAGCCATGGGGGTCCAGGGTCGTGATAATCACGGACTTTTCTTGGCCTGAACCAGCTAAATTCAGCTCCTCCGAGATATTGTCGGCCTGATAAAAACCCCTTTTATTACCCAGTTCATCAGGAAACAGGGGATGATCCACAATGGGAAGCTCAGAATATTTTATCCAGTACTGCTTTGGGGAAAAGGCAGATTTACATCCTGGCCCACAGGGGTCTGTCCAGAAAAGGCCTGCACCTTTACCGTCTATCCATTCCACTCTGAGGTCCGTGACAGGATTTGGGACTGGAGCAGGCTTATCTTTTTTCTGAAGACAGGTCAGGACATAGGCTGCACTTTGCCCGGCAGGATGCTCCAGAAATTGACCCTTTCTAATTTCGTGCATGCCTGCTTTTGCCCACTGTCTGGTCATCTCCAGGGCGCTCGCATCACCCAGAGACACGTAACTAAGAGGTGCAGCCACACCGGGATACCAATGGTGTTCAAACTGTTCACTTCTTTCACCCCGCTTGAAACGGTGAGGCATTCCCCTGTCCGGCTCAAAAGCCTCATGCCACGCCCATGTCAGCCAGGAACCCATGATATCCAGAAGGGCTCTGTCTCCGGTTTCCCGGTACAAAGCATAAGCAGCTATGGCCACTTCAGCCTCCTGCCAGGGCGGAATGCTGTTCCATCTGTTTTCTGGGGTTAACACCCCGGAATTCTGTCTTTGCAGATAAAGGATCCTCCTGGCCAGCCATCTGGCAAAAAACAGACTTTCTTCATCACCCGTGGCTGAGTACTTCCAGGCAGAACTGATCAGGTGTGTCGCATAAATCCTGGTATAAAAGTACCTGGGTATCCGCTCAGGATTTTTTTGATCATTATAATAAAATGACTCGCTCAAATCAGGAGGAAGGCTTTGAATGTCTCCAAAAAAATGTCTGTGAACTGAATACTTGGCCTGGTTGCCTATGGCTTCCACAGCTTGCCGGGCAATGGGAGAACCGGTCAGGAAGTACCACTCCAGAGGCCACATGTGGATCAGGTGTTCTCCGTCGGGAAGGATCTTGGGCGGTGCTGTGAAGGCTGGGATATTGGTGGTATAAGGAGTCACCCATCCACTTATGTTTGCAGCCTCAGGATAAGTGTACAGTTTTTTTGCCCCCCAGCCCACCAGATGATGCTGGGGCCATGGATCATCTCCTGAATAACTGTATTCATGAATCAGCCAGGGTAAGGATTCAGAAGCCCACTTGGAGTGAGCAACTCCCCTTTCCCAATGCCAAAGTCCTCCTCCCTGGAGATACCGGTGAAATACTGACCAGTAATTGTCATGCATGCCTCCACTGTTGAATCCAGTGAGCATGCCCGCTGTCCGCCAGTTGGCGGTATATACATTCCTGTCCCACCGGTAGTGTGGATACCAGTGGCTGCTGTTGCTGCCATTCACTTTCTGATTTCCGATATGCCTTGGATATGCCCTGCTTTTTGCATACTGGCCTGGACTGGTTCTGACGTGGAGAGGATGCAGAAAGGCTTGGGCATGATCAAGATTGTACTGAAGAGCCTCAGCCCCCTGATGAAAGGCAAGGGTCAGTTCATGGCTTTTCCGGCTTCCCGGATGAACCTGAAATTGTTCAGGGGAAAAATCCGGCATGAACACGGCATGCAATTGATCTCTGGATAACCGCATGGCCTTGGGGCATTCCACCCAGAAACGCTGCATGAAAAGAGAGACCCCTTTTTCTCCAAAGTCAATCCCGCCGAAACCTGGAGCCTGATCGCCCCTGGCCAGTGCAACCGGTGACTCTGACCGGGCTTGGCCCTGCACGACTTTATATCCCCTGAACAACGCAGGTCCCAGCAGAGCTCTTGCCCTGAAAAAATATCCAGGAATCTCTTTTGCATCATCTCTGGACTTGCCTTCCAGTCGATTATACAAATCCCAGCGGTCGGCATTGGCAGAATCCTGAAGCAGACTTATCCATTTTGTTTCCGGTTCAAACTTCTCATGACCTCCATCTTCAGTTCCCAAAACAAAAGAAGGAGCTGCATCTCCGTCAAGGGCGAACTGCATCCTGCATTCCTTTATCCGGTAAAGATGCATGGGATAGTCACGGCGCTGATTATCCAGGCTGTGGGTTATATTGATGAAAGACAGGCCTGCGAAAAAGTCCAGCCAGACAGTGTAGCTGTAAAAACCTTCTTCTCTGATCCCCTGACCATAGTTGTCAGGCATATGTCTGCCTTCAATCCTGACGGTGGTGCGTACCGGGCCTTTTGCCTCTATCACCACCTTATCCGGAACTGCCATCCCAGAAGCATATTCATGTTCAGTAAGATGACCCACCGACCGGTAAGAGGCAGAATCGATCCGTCCGCTTCCGTGTCCCCACATATTGTAAGACTGACTCTCACCGTATACCATCTCTTGGGAATCACTCCGGATAATACTCCCATTCACCAAGTCCGGTCGAATTATCCGGTCATGAGAGCTAAAACTACCGGTTCCATCGGAGTCGATATATACTTCTTCAAGAATAGAACCCCTCTTCTTGCTGATCACAGCCTTCAACGGTCCAGTATAAACCGTGATATCAACCTCGGTTTCCTGAATCCGGATCGGGTCATCTACAAAGCCCTGGGCATGGACCAGGCGGTATTCTGCCTTTCCCATGGCCGGCACATCAACCAGGAGGTCAACAAGCAGCCACTTGACTGATCCGTCCCTGCCCCACCACAGGACAAAAGGATCAAACTGGGCCGGAACCACCTGTCCATCTGTATCAACCACGGATAATCCGGAAACATCTTCAGGCAAAAGCATACCTGCAGGTAAAGGTATCCCACCCCTGGCAGGCCAGGATTCACGGTTTACTGCAGTATTATTTTCAATAATAAGAGGAAGATCAAGGGATGACCTTGCTGCCAGGGCTACCTGACAGAAACACACCAGCAAAATCAGAATCAAAAACATTTTCATTATTTTCATTTCATCATCCCGAATTCATCACCCTTTTGCCCTTCCCTGGACTGAATCGGATTCACTCTGGATCCGACCAAGTACGTCGGCCATCTGCCCAATGGTCACTCTGCGCTCAAATTCAGAAGGATCATACCTCTGAAACTCTTTTCCATTCTGGACATGGTTCCTGTGGAGCCTGACCAGGGCAGTTTTTATTCCCGGAACATCATGTTGGCGGACAATCAATCCGGCATTAAGTCTGCGAATCAAGTCTGCGGCAGCGCCTTCATCCATCAGTCCCAGGATGGGCTTTTTAAAAGCCAGATATTCAAATGTCTTGGCCGGGATCTGGTAGTAATAGCTGGGGGCCAGGAGAACAAGCACTGAAGAAGAAGCCATGTACTCAAGGGCTTCGATGTACGGGACCATTCCGGTCAGGCTGACCTGGTCCTTCAGTCCTGAGGCGGCAATCATTTCTTCCACGCAACTCCCTCCAGCCTTAAGCACATGTCCCACAAAGTTAATCCTCAGATTTTTCCGGCTCAGGGTTCCTTCATCCACCAGTTCAGCCAAGGCTTTGAGCAGGTATTCCGGGTTGCGGTCCCGGTAAAACGTTCCCACATAACTTATAGTGAATATACCTGGGGTTATGGTTTTGGATTTGACTTCCTCAATATCGTGCGCATCATACCCGTTATAAATGGTCACAAACTTGTCCGCTGGCTGATCACCATGGGCTGAACGCAAGGCATCCCGGTATTTTTTTGTGGTGGCCACCACTGTATCAGCCTTGGATATCACTTTTTTTTCCAGCCAGGATTCGATTCTGGTGGAAACAGGACTGACCACCTCAGCAGGCTTGCGGTCCTGAAGATGGGTCCAGGGATCCCTGAAGTCCACCACCAGCCTTGCTTTGGTGATGCAGGCCAGGACAGCGCCGATAACACTGCAGGTAAACGGAGGGGATGTAGCCAGTATCAGGCTGATCCTGTTTTTTCTGATAATTTTCAGACCGGCAGCCACTGCCGGAACCATCCAGCCCATCCGGCTGTCAGGTATCCAGTTCAGGGATACTAGGCCCCTCTTGGCAGAAGCCATCCACCCTTTATTGCCTGGTTTGCCAGTATCTTTTTCAATCTGAGAACATTTGGGATGGCTGTTTCGGGGCTGCCCGCCTTTTCCGGGCAGAGCAGCCTTCAAGGCTACGGCCAACTGCAGGGGGGTGGGCCAGACAGTAGTCCTGGATATTTCAACTCCTGGCAACTGTTTTTCCAGGTCAGGATCTATGTTGCTGATATATTTTTCCCTGATGGTCAGCACATATGGTTTCCACCCCAGTTCACCCAAAAATTTTACTGCCTTCTTTGGCCTGATGGAGCCAACTGCCAGCTCAGGCGGAAAATGGTATGCAATTACCAAAACTTTCTTCTCTGAATTTTCACGCATGCTTTTTTTTGAGGTCACAGGTCAATTCAATATATTTTTTTGCCCGGACAATGATGACCCCGTCCTGGCCTCCAATCGTTTCGACCGAGGATCCATCAACCCTCCACCGGCCGGATAAGTAATAGCAATATGTCCCAGCACCAAGCCTGTCCTTAATGGTCACTCTTTTCTTTACTGCATCCACAGCGACACGTCGAACAATCTTGAACAGACCGGTTTTGATTGTCACCCCCTGCAGCACCTTTCTGATAAAAGGAATCCTGTTGCAAATCCTTCTCAAGAAACGGCTGCCCAAGACCAGAACCGGAAAAGCCTCCCCTGAAATCAGACAACCATTATTATGAACTGTAATCTCGGAAATACTGAAAACGTGAGGAATGAGCTTAAACCCTGGTCCATTATAAACCGGCAACAAAGGCAATTCAGGATTGGCTGGATTAATTCTGGCTCTGTTGATGGAAAGCAGATCTTCCTCAGTTCCTTCATCGTGCCAGATCTTCATGGGAGTCAGCCCTGTATAGCGGTAGCCTCTGAAGTCACTGCCCTTGTCCGGGATACTGCAACCTGCGCTGCTGATAAAAGAGAAAAACTTTTCTCTTTTGACAATCACTCCCACCGGGAGGGTAACAACAGTCTTTTCAGCCTCCTGGGTATAATCCATTACCGGATTCAAAGTATCAGATAGCAAAGTCCGGGCCAGAAAATAGGCTGTATACACGCTGTCATATACATAGGGATCTCTGAACCCATTATGGGGAACACAGCGGATCAGGGTGTCATTACGAGAGAATTTGCCTTCAATGTATTTCCAGACCCTGGTTTTTAGGCTTTCAACGGCTTGATGTCTTTCCAGCATGGAAAGAACGCTCAGCACATTGGCATAACCAAAAAGGGTGTTGTCAGACCTGCCGTAGTAAAGGGCTTCTCCATCAGGAGCTATAAGGGAAAGATGAGTGACCAGGTTTTTTGGAAGGAACATTTCAAGCCTGCTTTGCAGCTCAGGCTCAATATCCAATGACCTCAAAAGGCCTAGACATTCCATGAACAGGGCCTGGATTTTGAATGAATATGTCAGGGGAAAAGCCTTGTTTTCTTTTACAGCCTCTGCCCAGGGCGGTGGAAAGTCACAAAACATTCCCCCCTGCTCAAGATCAAACATTTGAAAAAAGTAGTGACGGAACTGCTCCAGATCCTGCATCCTGCTGTAAAGGGCATAAAGCTTAAGATGCAGAAACATTCTTAATACAAGCCAGTTGTTACCCGTCCTGGTCTTGAAATCAACTGAAAAGGCAAGGCTTAGGGCAAGAGATTGCACTCTTTCAGCAAGATCAGCACGTATTGCACTGGAATGCCGCTCACAGATCAGGAGCAGCGCGTGTTTGTTGAACTCAGGATGTCCTGTCTTTTCCAGATTCAAATATCCGGAAAGAAGCATGTTTCCTGCTTCCATCCTGTCCAGCTCAAAAGCAGCCAGGGCCATCCAGGTGTGAAAATAATGACTGCCTGGAACAAGGGCTTGATCGTTGCGTCGATCATACCAATATTCAAAAGTGTTGTTGGCCATGTCACGGGAAAGCATGTTATTTCAGTAGAATTTTGTCCAAGGCATGGCAATTGACGACCCGGCTCCAGCTTGTGCCTGAATCAAACCTGAAGCTATATTGCTCCTAATGATCAATTCTTGGAAATTTTATATAGTCTCGTCGGGCATATCTATAAAAATTGTATAAGATTCGGGCTTTGAAGAAATCAGTTCCAGACCATCTTTTCTGATGAAGTTTACCCTTGTAGATTTTTCTCAAGTCAGAAAGGCTGATATCCAGGTCAAGGTGGCTGCTGATTCTCTGCAGATATTCATCAGGCTCCACCAGGAAATCCTCAAAGGTCAAATGCAGATAAGAAAGACCATACCTGCAGAAAAACACAGAACAACTTTTTTTGTAGTTATCATTCATGAGGTTATGCTGGCTGTAACTCATGGGAATCTTTCTTTTAAGAATCAAACCTGTGTAGCTCTGGTCCGGTTCCCTTTCAATAAAAATGAAGTTTATGTTCTTTAAATCCAGAAAATGAGCCCAGAAATGTATGGTAAATGACAACCTGGGATCCTTCCACAGCCAGGGAGAGTGCTCCTGGCTCTTCTGAACAAACCTGACAAAACGGTCAAGCCCGTCAGGGTTTTTAGCCAGTCTCTCAATTCTTTCAATTCCTGGTCCAGGAATGTCGTTGCAGTCATACCGGTTGAACCCGGATAGTCTCAAAATCTCAATATCCAGATCAACAAGTTCGGCATTCTCATAGGTGTCAAAGCCTAACTTTTTGGTCTCATCTCCCAACCATAAACCCTTTGACCCTATTGTTCCGGCCAGGACTGAGCTTCCGCTGGAGCCTGTGGTCAGAATGATTAAATTTTTCACAGCCATCAGCTACCCCCAGGCCTGACACCAAGGTTGAAATTTTTTCATGTCTTGATCAGCAGGGCAAAGCAAGCCTTGGCCCTGCTCTGGTTAATTACAAGAAGTCTGAGTCACACCTGGGGATTACGGACTTTTTTTCTGAGAAAAAGGCTCCGTATCCCTTGAAAAATATCTACAACACCCGGCAGTGGATCCCTGAGAAGCTGAACTTCCTGCTGTCCAGGCTTTAAAAAAGGCTTCAAATAGTCAATGGTTGCATCTTTAAAGTAAGATAAACTTTTTTCCCGATAAATACTCTTAAAGTAAACCTTGGTGACACCGCAAAGATTTCTGACCCTTACCCCAGGAACAGGTGAAACATCACAGATACTTGAATCTCCCAGGCCCACAGTCCTATATAGCAGATAGGGAAAATCAACGCCGGCCCTTGAACAAAGGGTGGTTGAACCCCAGAATCTCCCATTAATTTCCAGGAGGATATAAGAAGAACCAGAGTCTCTCCTGATAAAATCAAAAAGAGCCACCCCTTCCCAGTCCAGGGCATCCAGCATCTTTTTCCCATAGTCATACAGATATCCGTCGGTTTCAACAGACTCCTTTATCGATGGTATGCCAGGAATTTCCGAAAGACCTGCAAAATTAAACTGGCAATGGGCTACAATTTTTTTCTGATATCGCAAAAAGGCGACACAGGTTTCCTCCCCCTGACAATGCTCCTGAACTAAACAGGGATACTCCAGTTCAACGTATTTTTGAAGAAATTCTGCTGCTGTTATATATGAGGTAAAGTATTTTATACGAAAGTCATTCTTTCTTTTCTCACTGGAGTTATAAGAACGAAACACAGGTTTGACTATGAAGGGTAAAGGAAAGGAGTATAGAGATTCCATATCACCCTTATCCTTTATAAGTGTGGTTTGCGGTACGTCCAGTCCAAGAGACCTGGCAAGATCGATGGTCTTTTTTTTGTCAAGGACAATCTGCATTTTTGAATCTTCAGGAAATAAAAATTTTGAATATTTTTCAAACAATGACCTGTGCTCATTCAATGCGCATATCTGAACTTCCCCAAGAGCTATAATAAACTTTATCCTGTATTTTTTAACATAAGAAAGAATAATGTCGATATTCTGATAAATATTATTACTGGATATCATCAAATGTTTATGAAGGTGCCTTGAAAAGTTAGCAATATCCATCCTGCTTGATGAAACTCCATAAACCGAAATACCATTGGAACCAAGTGACCTGACAACCTGCAGGGCCATGGGCGTGGACATTCCAATGACCATGACTGAATCAGTATTCATTACACTATTTCCAGCTGTCTGCATAAACTTAAAGTACCAGAGACATCTTTAAAGCTTAACACATCATCACGGTATGTTAAAAAGATAACAATTGAATGGATAAGCCTTGCTGATAATCTTTCAGATGGATAGTCAAAAGGCTCAATATCTCCAGAAATACTTTGCAGAATATATTTCATAAGAGATATCCGACTGGTCACAGACTTTGTATTAAGGCAAGCCAGGGACTTTTCAGCAGCACCATAAGCCTGCAGGGCCAGCATGGGTTCATCATAGCCACACGCCAGGACCTTGGCTGTGGTCCCTCCAAGCCTGGCATTGAGTTCCATAAACCAGGATTCCTGCTTTCTGGGGTCAAACAGAAATTCAAAGTGGTAAGGCCCTGTAACATCAAATTTTTCTGTGAAGGCGGCACACTTTTCAAGCAAATCCGAACCGACCTTGCAGGCCTTAATAGTCAGGGTCACACCTTCAAATTTTCTCTCCACCAAAAAACCCTGCACTTTGATATCAGGGCCGCCATGGCTCCTGGCCCCATGAATCACCATATTGGGGAGGTTCATAAAGGGTTGAGCTATGATCTTGGCTTGAAAGACATTAACCCTGCTCAAAAAATTTCTAAATTCACAGGGGTTGTTGATCAGTTTAACCTTGAATCCGGGACTGATAGTCCCTCTTCCGGCCGGACGGATACACAATGGATAGTGGCCCTGTTCAATTCTGGTCAGATCATAGCCAAGAGAGTCGATGAAATAAGTTGGAAGAACCGGCAAGCCGCATTCAGCAGCCGTTTGAATCTGCTGTTCCTTGGACAAGACGTTTTGAATGGATTCAATGGAAGGAAGCCATATTTTTACTTTTGCAGGAAGGCTTGCCCTGTTTTCCTGAATCCAGCAGGCTATTTTTTCATTAATACAGGTCAATCCACTGGCCCGGAAAGACTCAAGGAAACCCGCAATCACCCTTAGGCCCTCAACAGTGTAAAGCCTGTCCTTGGGCAGCAGACAGTACTGGCTCAAATACCGTGATCCAGGAACAGTATGCTGTTTTTCCTGAACGCAGATCATCCCTGTGCTCATCCCAGCCCTGCCCCAGCTGCGGATACAGGCCAGAGTCGGGGGACCGAACTGGCCCAGAATCACAGGACGAGTTGCTTCAGGCACTGACTAAATCCTTTTGAATTTTGACTTCAAAGTATGCCAGAATGGACGCCAGTCATCAACTGAGAACAGGGAATACTCCCGTTGACTGGAGATTACTTCTTTAAAAAAATACTTACCCGGATGAAGCATATTCTTAAGCGCAAAGATCATGTAACCTACATCATCAATCCATATGGCCGGGCTGTTTTTACTGTGTCTGGAAAGCATTTCATCAACTTTATCCTGCATGCCCAGTCGATAGTAAATGTCCAGAAGGGTATAATTCATCCCCAGCCTGGTTGAGAGCCTGTGCTGCATCCAATGTCTGGGATTGATCTCGATTACAAAAAGATCATCTGTTCCAGCTTCCACTATGATCTCGGTTTCAGCAATACCGTCATATTTCAAGGCATTAATCACCCTGCTGCCGTATTCAAATATTCTTTTGTTCTCAACAGTCCGGCAAAGCACAGCTGTTCCGAATCTGTCTGGATACTGAATGAGCTTCTGGGTAACAAACCCGTGAAGTATTTTACCATTTCTGTCTGAATAGGAACAAAAGGAATAATTCTCCAGGTCCTTTTGTTGAATTATTTTCTGGAGGATCACCTGCCTGCTGATGGGAGAAATCCTGGTGTATTCCCTTACAAGATCATCCTTATTATTAATAAGCACAACCTTGTTCGCTCCCACCAGGCCCTCAGCCTGCCCGGTTTTCCATTCATTGGAGAAAACAGGCTTCAGCAGACAGGGATGACAAAAATCCGCCAGATTGCTGTCCGGTCCTGGCGGCCGGGATACCAGAACAGATTGTGGATAACTCAGGCCATGGCTGTGCAGCTCATCCTGAAGCTGGAATTTGTCCACAACCACCTTGAGCACATCTGACCTGGGAAGGCAGAGGACATACTCTCTTTCCAGCCTGGATCGATGCCGGTCCAGAAACAGCACTTCCTCATCAGTGGCAGGAACAAGCACTTTGGTGGCTGCAGAATCTTCTCCAAGCTTTAAAAGCTTTGCCAGGACTTCACCTTCATCTTTTTCCAGGCTCAACTGATACTGGATGACAGGTATCCTGGTTAACGCCATATGATCTGAACTGGACAGGACAGTTACCTGGGCCAGCCCGTTAATATTTCGTATTATACTGTAATGATTAGGCCCTAAGCCCAACAGAAAAATCAAAAATTTATTTTTATCAACTTTCAATGACATTTCCAGCCCAGTTAAGTGTTGGCTAACTTTTTACTGACTCAGGAGGATAGTGAAAATTCATATAAAATAATTTTAAAAATTTATAATATCCGATTGAATCCCACTTCATATTCTGAAGAGATCGGATGGATGATTTATTCCAGGTATGAACTAAGGCCCAAATACAATTGTAATCCATCTGTTTTAAATTATAGAAATTAACTTCCTTCATAAAGTGATTTAGTTTTTTACCTCTATAGTCTTTATGTACATAAGTACTGTATGAAAAGGCATGTTTTGGCTTAATTTTTATATAACAGTTAAAATCATCAAAAAAAACCTTCTTGACTGCCGCCCACGTCCAGCCAACTATCTCTTTATGCTCAGTTTCAGTTATTGTTAGAAAATATCCCAAGCCAAACCTTTTTCTTAGCTCCTCGATATTGAAATTTGGCTTGAAATCCATTTTGCTAAAAGCACTGAGCATTCTGCTTTCAAAAACAGAATCGCTTTTTTTAATATGCTTAAAGTACAGTTTCTTCATATCAGATACACCAGAGTCAATCTCTTCCACAGGAATCCTGTTATATGAGTCAAGATCATAAGCAAATGTATGCATCTTATGAAGAGAATAAATATTTTTCTTAATATACCATTTCATAAAAAACCTTACTCTACATTAAGTTAAGACAGGCCAAAAGTATCCATAAGAATAAAATTCAAAACCGGCTTCACCATATCCCTGTTTTGCACCTCATAGTGAACCAGCAGACAGGGAGTGGTATTGACTTCATTTATCACATATCCTTTACAAGGATCGCTGATATCCTGGGCAATAACGTCAACTCCGGCCAGCTTGACCCCAAGGCAGGCAACTGCCTTTGCGCAGGTCTGGATGATTTCCGGAGCAATCCTGTCTGAAACATCATAATATTCACCCCCTTTGAGCCAATGACAAATATTCTGAAGATGAACAATAACATCCTTTTCCGGGACCGAGTCCAGTTTAAAGCCCTGCCTGGCAATAGTTTCCTTGAGTTGCTGATCTATCTTGATTTTATATCGTAACGGCCTGGAATCCGGTCGATATCTGACCACCACCCCCTGCTCCATCCGGCCGAAGTTGGTTTGATCAATCAGCTGAGAAATCGTGGAATTGCCATCCCCCACCACCCTGGCCGGAATCCTGGAACAGGCACTGAGCAACTTCCCCTTGAAAAAAAGCAGGCGGTAGTTGGTTCCATGCACAAACTCCTCAACAAGAACATCTTTTCCGTACAGTCCGGCCTTAAACATGCTTATCACAATTTCCGCCGTATTTTTCAGACCAACAAAGACCCCGGTGGAGTCCCCGGTATCCCTGGCCGGCTTGATTACGACCAGTTCTTCAGGATTCTTTCTGAATGCCAAGGCTGATCTGAAATCTCCATTTTTTATAAATTGATGTCTGGGAACCGGAATATTGTTCTTGTCCATGACCGAATAGGAATATTCCTTGTCTCCCGCCAGAATCATTGTAGGTTTTCCGTCAAAATCGGTGTAGGAACCAGAAAAATTAAATGCAGTTCTGCCGTCTGTTATTTGCACGATTTTACTTTTGCATATTTCATAATTCAGGTTCAGAACCCTGGCCTCATATTCATAATATGAGTGAATCAGTTCAAGAAGATCTGCACTTTTCTTTGTGCGCAGGTAATTCTTCAAGCGTACCCCAAAGAAGACCGTGGAAGACAGGCTTGAAAAAGCCTTATAGTATACTCCTTGGACATTCATGGCAGGTTCCGGCCTTATTTCAGATAAACTGTTTCATAACATTCAACCATTTTTTCCATGGTATATTTCCCCAGATTCTCGCCTATTCCAGATATAATATTTGATCTTGCCTCCCTGTCTTCAAAACATTTCAACACATTTCCGCAGAGTGCATCCAGATCATTTATTTCAAAAAGAAAGCCGTTTTTGCCATGTTCTATCAAATTCGGTGTTCCACCTGTAGAGCTTGCAACAGGAACACATCCTGATGCCATTGCCTCTAACAGGGCTACAGAAGTACCCTCAGAAAATGAGGTAAGAACAAATACATCCATGGCCTGCAGGATCTCAGGGATATCCGACCTGTAACCAAGAAAATGAACATGATCTTCAAGTCCCCGTTTCACGGCATCCTGCTTGATTCTTTCCCCGGCCGGAGTCATGGGAGCAACCAGCAGATAATGAAATCCAGGGATCATATCCTTCAGCCTTTCAATCATATCCATCTGCATCTCGATATTTTTCACTTGAAAAAACCTGGTTACTGAACCGGCAACAAATGAATCCGCCGGCAATCCTAAATGCTCTTTGGCCTGGCCTTTGTCTTCAGGAGGATGAAAGGCCTTGCTGTCTATCCCATTGTACACAACATCTATTTTAAGAGGATTGATGCCTAGTCTAAAAACAAGCTCATCCTTGACCTGAGGCGATACAGCGGCAATGGTTCTGGTAAACCACGATGCAACTCTGCATTCTGCAGCCAAGGTTCGACTGAAATTTTCCATATGTCCGTGCTTGGTGAAAACGACCTTTTTTACACCACTCAACCGAGCCGCAATGGTCCCATAAATCCAGGACTCAGTATCATGACAGTGAACAATATCCGGACGAACAGTCCTGAATGCGGATACCATCTCCATGACCAGGCGAATGGCAGAAATCTTCCGTTCATACGCATTGAACACCGTCACCCTGTGTCCTTTCCGGGAAACTTCTTCGGAAAAAGGACCGCTTCTTTGCAGGACCGTTACCCCTGGAAGAAACCTACTGCCGGAATTAAGGACCAGGTACTTTATTATTTTTTCCAGCCCACCGACCCGAAACGATTTTACTACGTGCTCAACCTTTATCTTTCCGGTTGCGTTGGTTTGAGTCATGTCTGGTATATCCAGAGAGCAAAAGGTTACAGAATAAATTTCTTGCCGCTGATCAACTCGCCCAAAGCCTGATCAGCCATTCTCGACAATGAGTATCTGAAAGGAACCACCGGCAGTCCTGATCCTGAATTATTGTCAGCTCTTGCACATGCCAGTCTGGCAAACCCCTGCAACCCTGAAGTCTGGAATCTTTCCCTGTTCTTATTCAGAAAAGAACAGAGCTTTGTATATCTTTTTACTACATTCATCCTGATGCTGCACTTGGAGTACTGTGGATCGAAGGCCTTAATGAAACTGAATGAATGCATTACAATGGTTACAGCACTCATCCTTGAAGCATGCGCCTGTTCCAGGACATGGCGCATCTCCTGGAAGCCGGCCCCATTAATGTCCATGGGCCTGACCTGTCCACCGTCTGTAATACTTTTTTGAACAAAGCTGGTGACAGGAATTTCCAGTATTCCATTTATTTCACCGATATCATTGAAAAAAGGACCCACATTCATCCGTCCGGCCCGGTGATAGCGGCGGTTGTAAGAGCTGTCCATGACAAAGCCTGTTTTGGCCAGAGCAAGCAAAGTATGGGAATCAGCACCATAATTTCCCGCCCGGAAAGCCACAGGTTCATATCCTGTGTATGAGGAAAGCAGCTCCTTACCGTATCCCAGGATTTCAACCTGTTCTTCAAAGGTGTAGGCGTACATGTTGTCCGGTTTCTTGCCAGGAACAGGGTTGTTGTCTCTGAAACTGAGAAAAACAGGATGAAGATGAAGCTGCACATCATGTCCCCTTGCAAGTATATACTCACAGACCTGACAGGTCTCTGCTTCACCAAAATAGTGCTTATTGAGAACCTCCACAAAAAATGTCAGCCGGATATCGAAGTCATCGGCAATATCAATGATCAGGGGAATTCCGTATTCTTTACCATTTATCCGTCCGAAAATCCGTTTATCATTGCCCACCGGCTTAAGGCTCGGATCACGAAAAGCCCCTCCGATGCTGTGCTCGGTGTCTATGGTTATGAGCACATTTATTTTATCCATCTTTCCTGTTCTCAATAATATTCAGCAATGCTTGACCTGCAACATAATGTTCAAGGTTGTTAAAAAAGACACCCAGCATGTCTTTAACCGACTCCGGGGTGTAAAATGCACTGTAGCTCGTGATAATCAGGTTGGAGAGCCTGTAAAAACGACTGTTTCCAGGCAGGGGCCTTTCATCTTTGAACACGTCGATGCAAGCTCCCCTTATCCTGTACCCGTCCAGGGCTCTGAACAGGGCATCCTCATCTACCACGGCTCCTCTACTGATGTTTATCAAACACGAATCCGGCTTCATATAACTAAATTCTTTTTGAGAAATCAGGTTTCTGGTGCTTGACGACAATGGAACTGCAAGTACCAGATAATCCACGCCCTGGAGAAACGGTTTCAGTTGATCAGGTCTGAATATTTTGTCCACATGGTCAGTGGAAGCTTTTGTTTTCCTGATCCCCCAGACCTCCATGCCAATATTCTTTCCCAGCCGGGCAACTTTGCCGCCGATGTTTCCCAGACCTATTATGCCCAGGACTCTTCCTTCAATCCTGTCTGACATGACAGGCTTCCAAACCCGGTTCATGCCCTGACGCACATGCCTGTGCAAATTTTTGGCCAGGGCCAGGACCAGGGCCAGAGTAAACTCAGCTATAGCCTGACTGTTTACCTGACCTGAATTAGTCAGGACATATCCGGGACTGGAGGGTATTCTGTCAACTCCCGCTGTCAGCGAATGAATCCAGTCGGGTTTGAATTCTCTTGTGAGGGTCAGTCCGGTTTCAGGGAGCATCCCTGGAGGCCAGAGCAAAACCCTTGTTCCCTGTGCTTCCTCAGCAGAGCCATCCATCCATACGATATCCTGGGCTTCTGCCCTCTGATCCAGAATCTTTTCAAATCTGGAGTAAACCGACCAGGGTAATATTTTTCTAAGCCCCCCCCTCAATTTTCTGACTGTCTGGTTCCTGAATAACACCTTATACGCCCGAATCTGGGCATCAGGCACTATTGAGTTGATCTTATGGATATTTTCCCTAGTTGCATATCTGGACTCAATGGCAACACAAATTTCACTGTTCTGAGAATTTTCTTTTTCTTTCATGTCACAGCAAAACCTTTCAACTGAAAAGCCTTTGTTGGATTATTTTCCTGGCCAGACTCCTGCGTAAACCTCCTCGAGCTGCCACAGCACCCTGAAGCAGGGGCCAGACCAGAGTCCTGGTGATCTCCTTTACTCCTGAGCACCTGAGCCTGATAAGTACCTTGCCAAGTGTTCCATACCTCTCTGCTTCAGACTCCATGGCAAAACGCAGCTGATTCTGACTCACTCTGGCCAGAGCCGCCTCAAGAGGGGAACATCCTCTTTTATCGGCCTCAGACAGAATATTCAGGGTCTTCCAGTGAATTCCCTGATATATGGCATTATGGAGCTCGTCTTGATCAAAGGAATACGAACGAAAAATGGGGCCAAGTATCCCTCCTGAATTACATACAAATCCAGGAAGATAACAAATGCCTTTCTCGTGAAGAAGTTTTTCCAGATCAGGTCTGGCAGTAACATTACAGGCCGACACTACAGCCCCGGTCTTCAGTTTATGGATATTCTGGTCATCAATGGGATGGGATCCTGCACACAGGCAAAGGATATCACACTCTTGCGCCAGAAGTTGATCCGGATCAACAATCAGGTCAAATCCGCCCAGATCCTTGAAATAGTCTTCACCTTTATTTGCCAGCTCTTCAAAAAAACTATTGTTCAACCTCTGGCTGTTGAGTACAGCTCCATGGACCGTGCTCACTCCGGTAATTTGAAAACCGCCTGCCCTGGCAAGTCGGGCCAGCTCCAGGCCGACCTTGCCCAAGCCCTGAATGTTCACCCTGATCCTGGCAAAAGGAATGCCCAGCCTGGATGCTGCTGCACTCAGCGCACCATAGACTGCATATGCAGTGCACTTTCCAGGGTTGAGAGGCGAACCACTCCGAGCTTTTTTTACTTCAGCTCCTGTAAATACGTTCTCCACGTCTTCAGGATATGTTCCAAGGTCAGTGCCGGGATTATACCTTCCTGACCTGAGAAAAGAAGCCATGGCTTTGCCCGCTTCCTGAAAAAGACAAGCTCTCTCTTCAACTGATAAGGTCCTCGGACAATTGATGCCGGATTTGGCCCCACCCATGGGCAGGCCCAGGAAAGAAAACTTCCTGGTCATCTCCCGTGCCAGCTCCCGGACTTCATCCTGGGTAATGTTTTTTCCCAGGCGAATTCCGCCTGTGGACTGACCTCCACCCACACTGTCCACCACAAGCCATCCCCGGCATTGATATGGCAGATCAAAGTTAAATATTTGCTGCTCATCTGCTGAATGAAACCAGGATGTCATGAACACTCCACCGTGTTGTAAAAATTAAGCAAAAAATTTAATCAAGCAAAAGTCGAGCCAGCCCGATTTTCGCAGTTCACTGATTCAAACTCCGAGCTTATCCTTCTGGTGAATGATTAACCTCTTCAATGTCCTGGCCAGAGAAATCATTTTCCCAGGGAACAGCAGGGTGAACATGTAAAGGACGAAGATCCTCCAACTTGCCTGCTCTTCCTTCCAAAGATGCCTTAAGTGCTCACGCGCCTTGGCATGGTTTGATCTGAAAAAATAATCCCGGGCAAGCGAAAACCGGGCTTTATTAGCTGAATTTTTCAGCCAGTGTTTATTTTCATCACCCACCCAGGGATATTTTTGGGCCTTTTCACCAATGTGAATGGTGTTCAGCAGAAAAGTTTCCTGATTTGTTGATATGTTGCTGTCATGAAGTCTTCGATTGACCAAAGGTTCGTCAATAAATCCAATCGATAGCCGGTGCATGCTGCGCACAAGGTATTCATACCCCTCACGTGGAATGCAGGGACTGAGAAACATATTCTTTTGCAGCCATGACTTTCTTCTTGCCAGAATAGTTGATTGAAGGATGTAGTTGCCGTCCAGATAGGAGCCAAGGGCATCTCTGCTCAACCTGTACCATTTGCGGTTTGTGGACACAGGAATTGAATGACTTTTCCTGCTGGTGAATCTATCAGCAAAATATGAAGAATCACTAATGCCCTTTGAATCAAAATTAAAGAAATCGGTGAAAATAAAATCCAGATCAGGCTCAGCATCGAGAAAAGCCACCTGACTGGTCAATTTTTCAGGCAACCAGAGATCATCAGCATCCACCAAGGCAATATACTCTCCACTTGAGGCTTCTACTGCCACTCTTCTGGCTCTGGGCTGGCCCTTGTTTTCCTGCTGAATGATCTTGAGGTTAGACTTGCGGGGAAGATCCTTGACAAATCCATTGGTTGAGCCATCATCAACAATTATCACCTCAAAATTCCTGAAGGTCTGTTCCCACACACTTTCAAGAGTTTCCAGCAGATAGCCTATGTCGGGATTGAAGGCTGGAATAATGACACTTACCTTGGGCATTGAATCACCATGATTTCCATTTGATGTATTTCTCAGCATGTCCGGCATCAGCAATGACCAGGATGGACACTGATCTTTCTTTGAATAAACCCGGATATTGCCCTTCCCAGCCCCATGGTTGCCTCCCGGCAGAGCATATCCTCTTCGTCAGTCACAGCAACGGAATACCCGTCAGCAAGTACATGAGCAATGTAAGGCCGAATATCATTCACTTTTCCCATGGCAAGTTTCTCAGGAAGTGGAATTGTAGAGATATTTTTTTTGGCTCCCAGGTAGCATGGCCCATCCGGAGTAACCAGCAGGTAAGTCCTGAAGGAAGTAACAAACTTTTTTTGTTTTCCCTGGACATTCATGATCATGGTATCCGGTTCAACAAACTTATAACATAAAACATTATTTTCAGCACACTGCTCTGGAAGTGTAGTGCTTTTGAAAAGGGTAATCCCCTTGGCCTGATCAAATCTCTTATCCTTCATGATGATATTGGGAAAAATTGAGTCCAGTGTAACTTCAGGAACATGGTCTTCAGCAAGGACTTCATCCTGTAGGCGGACAACATCACCCAGCATAATTGCAGACTGACGAATTTCTCTGTCAAGAAGGCCTTTTTCCGCTATCAATAATGACAAGGGGCTGACCACATATCTTCCGTTGACTACCAGCATATTCCCCTGATCCAGATCAACAAAAAAGCTCCTTTGCCGCTGCCAGGGAGATCCAACCACTGGATCTTCTACTACCTGGAAAATGATATTATATTTCCTGGCTGTTTCTTCCCATGCTTTCTGAACTTCCCTTTCCAGAAAGACATCAATGCTGTGGGGAAAAAAACATACCCGCCGATATCCATGGTCTGATGCCCGGGCAAACAGCTTCAGAGCTACTGGATCCCCGCCAGGGTCAAGATTCAGGCGGTAGCTTTGATGACCGGGGTTAAGATTGCTTTCAAGGTAGTAGAACTTTTTTCCAGATGATAAAAAATCTATACCTATCAGGCATGTCCCAGTGATGTTTTTATCTTTGCAATGAAATACAGGACCCAGCCTTGGATCAACCGGGATTTCCTCAACGTAATCAAAAACCATTCTCCCTGGATCTAGAGAACAATACTTCCAAAGTGCCAGAAAAAAAGGAGACCGGTATAATACGGAAAAACGAAAAAACTTGAGAAATGCCTTGGAAGACAGCCTGGCCAACAGGATCACCCATCTTCCCAGACGCGTGGTCCTGTTGGGTTCTATTTGCTGTCCGTTCCATTTCCAGCCCAGACTGACCAGCGCTCTACCCAGGATAAATACCGGGCCATGGGCCAGAAACCTGGTAATCCGAGAAGTCAGATAATAAGCCTCCTGAACATGATAAAGAGCTGATTCTGACATTGACCTGCAGACATGTCCGGGCAACTGGCTGAACGATCCTAGAAACTTCTCCGGCTTCTCCAGGATGTTGACCAGCTCCTGGACCGAAATATTGTTTCTTTTCAAAAGACTCTTTATCTCAGAGGCAGCCCTGCTTCCGGAAACCTCCCCGGAATTTCTTTTACAAACTTCAAAAAGGTCGCGGACAAAAGCTTCAGGGCTTTGATGCTGGAGCTGATTATTTCCGTTCATGCTTGTTCCCCTGATATCTGCCTGTTTTTCATCATTAATTACTGAAACACACCAGGAAATGATCAGTACTACCCAGCCTGGCCCGGATTCCCAGATCAGCAGGAATTTTAGGGTTCACGTAATATTTACTCAACATGTAGCCGTACTCCACTGTTCCAACCACCCTGGCGTTGTTTTTGTGGATAGACCTGATCATCTTCTGGTTTTTATCAGACACATAGCTGAAACAATCTTTTACACCACTTTTCTTTAAATCAATGAATGCCTGTTTTCTTATAGATGGCTGTACTGACATGCCCCTAAAATCTTCCCTGACAAAAGTATTATATGAAATGGTTGAAATATTATTTATATCAAACCAGCATTTCAAATCTCTGGAATAGACACTATTAATAGCATACCATGAAAATCCTACTATTTCATGTTTGTCTTTGGAAAACGCTGCAAAGCACATATGTCCTTCATCAAACCTTTTTAAAACTTCCTCTTTGTTAAACAGGTAGTTCCATTTCATGCAGTACAAGTCATGAAACAACAGCAGATCGTCTATACTTGAATAGTCAGCCTTTCTTATATAATAATCATCAGTTTTGCTTATATTATCAAATGAATCATGTACCTCCATCATAAATATTATTACGATTTTTTTTGAATAAACCAGATCTTTATACCAGAGCAGTTCCTTTTTAGTAAACATTGCTTCTCTGTCCCCAAAACATTCAATTCTTCATATTCTTTCCACATTCAGCAAACATATTTCTCATCATTGGCTGGATACGTTCCCAGGAGTACCTGGAGGTTTCAGCTCTTCCGGCCAATGCCAGAGACTTGCCCAGATCAGGGTCATGCAGAATGCGCAGAACGTTTTCAGCCAGGACCCGGTAATCTCCCACATCACACAGCAGCCCTGTTTTTCCATGCTCCACCATGTAGGGGATGCCTCCGGCATTGGTAGAAACAACCGGCAAGCCACAGGCAAAGGCTTCAAGAATTACCCCTGGGAGGTTGTCCACCTGGGAGGCATTGATATAAATGTCGTAATCCTGATAAAGCTTTTGAATCTGATCATGGCTGACCTGGCCGTAAAAAATGACTTTGGATTCAAGACCAAGATCAGCAACCAGCTCTTCAAGCTTTCCTCGCTGACTGCCTTTGCCCACAATGCCGAGAAGTGCATCCGGATGGCTCCGGGCCACAATTTGAAAGGCTCTGATGACTGCTTGAACATCATAAATGGGTTCAAGACTCCTGGTGACCAGGAGCTTTGGTCTGAACACGCTTCTCTCCTTGAACTCGAACTGCTTCAGATCCGCAATATTGGGAATGACCACGGTTTCAATTTCCAGAACATCTTTAAAAGCATCCTGGAGAAAGCCTGAAGGGGTGGTTATCAGGTCAACTTTTCTCAGGACCGGAACAACCCTCTTTTTATATTTGAGGAAGAACCTGCGGGCATCGCCACCCCTGGCGCTGAGTATTACCGGCTTGCCGGAAAATAGAATCAGAATCAGGGCCGGATAGGTCACCCAGAAAAAAAAGTTAAAGAAACCAGTAAAAAAGTAGACCAGCTCCGTCTCTCTTAGCTTCTTACGCAGATTATTCAAAAAAACAGACATGTTAATCATTGTTCGAAGGACAGGAATACGGGAAATAATGCCTGAACCCGGATAATCAGACGGATTTGTCCTGACTCTTGAGACCTGACAGCCAGCAGCACTGAGCAGAGAAGCCAGCTTTTCCGCCTGAACTGCCATACCGCCGTAAGGCGGAGGGAAGGGAGAAATAAGGCAGACTTTGACTGGAAGCCTGGATAGGTGGGAATCCGGAATGAAATTTTTATTCATTATGCTGTGCGCCCTTGTTTACTGGCTGATAAAAACTCCAGAGTTTTAGGCCAGAAGCTTCGTACTGGCCTTTCAATGTCTGCAGAAATGGATTCATCCTGGTGTTTCATTGAACTGGCAGGGTGAAGCAAGTATTTTGTTTCAGCCTGGGAACCAAAAGAAATATTGACAAAGTGGGCAAGCTCTTTGTCTTCATTTTGCGAGCACCCCTCCACCACTATACTGGTTGTATGGACAATGGTGCACGACGAAACTGAAATGTCAGTCCGTCTTTTTCTTCTACAGGAAAACGAGCCCTAACCTTGCAGTCCAGGTCATCCCAAATCCTCCGGGCATCCTGGCTTTTCCACCTGTAACTCAGAGCATCCGCCCAACATCCCAGCCTCAAGGCTTTCAAGCCTCATTGCCTCCAGGCCTAGCATCATCATACAGATCATTATCCAAAGCGCGCTTTAGAAAAACCGGCATCATGAGCAGCCAGTAGAATTCTTCAATAAATACAGATGAAATGAATATGGCCGCTGTAAGATAAACCAGAATGGCGATCTTAAGGGCAAAGGAGTGCAGGTAGTAATCCATTCCACGGTCCTGAGACAGATGTTTGGCTGATCCGTCTATCCTGTAAAGCATCCAGAATGCATTACCGATCAACAGCACCAGCATCAAAAGGCCATGAAATCCCAGCTCTGCCAGACATCTAAGATAGGTGTTGTGGATGTCCCTGTTCTCCATTTCCGGCACATATATCCCAAGAAAGTTGAACGACTCGTTCACACCCACGCCTAAAGGATAGTCCTGAGCCATTTCCCAGGCCCCTCTCCAGGCAACCAGCCTGCCCACGGCCGAAGCATCCCTGGATTCAGTGATTTCATCGCTGACCTGCAGAGTCTCCATCCTGCTCCAGAAACCAGGATCAGTCAGATACACCGCTCCCACAACCCCCAGCACCATAAGAGCAGCTATCTTCTTGCGATGCCCTCTCAGCCAGATGGTCAGGAAAATCGCTGCCAGTGCTCCAACTCCAAGGGCCAGAAAAGCCCCCCTGGACCTGGTGATGACAATGGCGTTGAGGATAAATACAGCCGAAACAAGGCAGATCCCTCTAGACTTCCAGGTTCCCTTTAGAAAAAGAGCCCCGATCAGGGGAATCACATAGGCAAAATGGGCTGCCAAAAAATTTCCCTCGCCAAAATCAGATCCGCCTACTCCTGCATGAAACCTGCCTCCGATTCTGACCCCTGAACCGGAATACATCTCAAAACCCAGGTAAAGTCCGGAAATTATCAGCACCCAGAGCATCCCTTCATAGAAGGAGAACGTGGTGATTATCCTGGAAGCCAGAAGAATAATGAACACGACCTTGGTCATTTTGATCACATTATAGTGGACCCCCCATCCCTGGCCCAGAAGTACAGACAGCCAGATCACCCCGAGAAAAAGAATAAGCAGCACTTCCTGTCTTTCCAGCACGGTCTGCATCCTCAATTTGCCCCAGTGCAGAAATACCCCGATGGATGTGGCCACCGCCAGAATAAAGGCATATCTGGTGGCAAAGTCTGGCAGGTATCCGCCCCACCACTGGCCAAGAGGATTGACATTATATGTGACCAGATATGCGTAGATTCCCACTATGGGATGATAAAGTATTGCACCAAGAACAGCCAGGCTGAACAGCCCAAAATAGGCCATGGTCCTCAGAGGAAGCATGCATTATCTCCTGGAAGACAATAAAAAATCCATCCTGCCCGACAACTCCATCAGACTCATAAGCACCGGGAACAAGGATCTTATCCCATGGTAATCAGAAATGTTTCTTCTCTTCAAAGAATACATGTTCTGGCCTGGACGGTTTGAGCCGAAGCAAGTGGTTACAGCACAGCTGTAACCAGACTTTTCAGCCAGCCCGGCAAGCTCATTATTCCAAGCGCCCCGGGGATAACAAAAAGCCTGGATCCTTGCTTCGCACATCTGCTCCAAGACCTGTCTGGATTGACTGATTTCACTTTCAGCCTGCCCCAGAGTCAAGTCTGTCAGGGGGTTATGAGAAACAGTATGGGATCCGATTTCAAAGCCCAAATCAATCAGTCTTTTCAATTCGCTGATGTCCATAAGGAGCCTTGGTCCCTGATAAGGTCCGAAAAATAAGGCAAGCTTGGACAGATATTCTTCTCTGTTCTGTCTGGATATGGAGTTTAGTCTTCTGACCAGATCTCTGGCCGGACTTCCGGTCAAAGGCTCCCCGGTCACCTTATTTAAACCAGAAACATCGTTTATCCAATCTGGGTCATTATCTTGGGTCCAGGCCAGAAAATCCTGGCCTGATTCTCTTGCTAGATAATCAAGATAATCCCACCAATAAACTTGCTGGGTTTGAATATGATGAACAGGTACAAAAAAAGTTGCAGGCAGGCCGGTCTTTAAAAGAACATCAGCAGCATGCTCTAAATTGTCCAGATAGCCATCATCAAACGTAAGACAGACAATCTTTCCTTTCAGTTCATTTTTTCTGATTTTTCGGACAGCATCACTTAGATGCAGCACCTGATATCTGGAAGCCAGCGCCCTTAAAAGGTCTGCAAAGGTATCAACAGCCAGGGACATGGGTGGGATAAAGTATTTTTCCCCTTTAGGGAGTATACGGTGAAAGGTCAAAATTTCCAGTCTCCAGGTCAAAGCACTTTTTCTCCGCTTGGAATCACTGCCTGGCATCATCTGCCCTGGCGTGGATTTCTTTTGATTTCAGGTTTCTCACCAGGCCCTTTAGCTTTTTCTTCTCATCAGAGCTGAAAAAACCGGTCAGCCAGAGAATGAGAGGAAAAAGAGTCAATACCAGTCCCTTATAACCCAACTGAATCCAGAAGGTACTGTCCACTAGCTGAGACAGAACATAAACGCAGAGTCCGGTAAAAAACACTTTTATAACCCGCCCATGCTCCATGCTGATGTAATATACTTTTTGAGAATAATGATAATTCAGCACAGCCAGGACGGAAAAGGTAGCCAAGGTGGAAACAGCGGCCCCCATGATTCCATACCTGCTGATGAGCAGAATGTTCAGGAAGATGTTCAGCACAGTCACCACCACCTGAACCCCGGCCAGTATTTTAGTCCGCCCGGTAATCATGCAACCAAGGTTGAAGAATCCGGAAATACTGATCATCAGGTAGGCCAGGACCAGGATCGGGACCAGACTGGCAGCGCTTTGGTAGGCCTGGGCAGCCATGATGTGGATGGCTTCATCAATAAAGACACAGAGGATCAGAGCAAAGGACGTAACTGCAAGCAGAAAATAAGTGAACATTCTTCCGAAAACTGAATCAGGCTTTTCCTGTCTTGCTATCTCAAAACGCTGGGTATTCCATATCTTGAAGATTGGACCGGCAACCAGCACTGAGAGAATCATGCCGAATTTGTATGCCAGGGCATATATGCCCAGTTCACTTAAGTCGACATAGTGACGGATAAAAAATCTATCCGAGAAATGCATCAGAAACATACCTATTGAAGCTGGAACCAGAGGCAGTCCATAATACAACATGTCTCTGAGTTTTATCCATGAAAATGATATTGATACGTCTTTAAAGGTCAGGGGAACAACTATGATCAAATTAACCAGCTTAGCTATGAGCATGCTGTAAAGAATTCCGTAAACTCCCCAGCCGAAGCCCACCACGAACAAAATATTGAGGGTCAGGGAAATGGCCAGGGTCAGGATGGAAAGACTGGAATATATGGCTGATTTTTTTCTAGCCAGCAGGTAGTTTTCACCGACAAGGTAGATGTTCTGAATGACAAGACTTAAGAACATCAGCCTGAAGGCCTTGGCATTCTCCGGTGTCCCTGAAATGAGTGAAGATATCTGAACACTGTACACCTGCAAGAAAACAAGCAAAAGCAGGCTGATCACGGAAACCGAAATGAATGTGGTTGAAACCACCTCACTTTTCTGCCCTGGATCATCGAATTGATGATAAAAACGGATCATTGTTCCGCCCAAGCGCAGACCAAATATAATCCCGGTTATGATAACCGTCATTTCCAGAAGCTCCAGCAGGCCATAATCTGCTGGAAGCAAAAAGTGAGTATAGACCGGGATCATCAAAAAACCCAGGCCTTTTTTAAGAATCTCAGCTGTCCCGTAAATTGCCGAATGCCTGGTCAGAGTTTTCAATTCCTGGAGCATTTGCCACTCAGCGGGAAATCCCGTCCAAATAAAAAGGAAAGCCGGCTTTGGCCATCAGATGCACTCCCTCAATAACCACATAAACCGGCCTTCGCAGGCCGTTACTGATAAAGTGATGTGCCGCACGGGCACTGCTTCCCTCGTGAGGTCCTCACGGGCAGTAGACGATCAGCACCTGCCCTGGCTGAAACGGAAGCCGGTTGGGATCAATCCTGGGAGGCAGATTTTCAGTCAAATGAACCCCGCCCAGGATCAGATGGCGGTCTGAATGAGAAATAAGGACAAAAAGGGCTCTTCCAGCCAGGTAAAGGGAGTAAGCATGCTCAGAAGTAATCCGGGGTATTTCCGGATAATACTTGGGCACTGGCATCAAACCAACCTGAACCAGCTGCTGATTGATGGGATGGATCTGTCCCCTTTCCTGAGCACCGGCCATACCTGCCATGAGCAAAAATCCTGCGCCCAGAAAAATGACTGACAACGATTTTATTTTCATAATCAGCTCCTGCCCGGTAACCCAACCTGGTCTCAGATTTAAGACTAGAGGGATCGGAATTCATCTACTTTAAAGACAGCCTGGAGCGACCCACGCTCCATAACCTTTTCAGATTGTCCGGATTAAAAGGAGAACGAGAGTTCCTGATCTTCATCCGGTAGTCAAAAGTGTCAAAAGTCAGATAGTTCGGGTAAAGAACGCACTTTCCTTTTCCTGAGAGCAATTTTACAGCCTCAGCCACAATAAGACAGCCCACCATATTGGTGACAAAATTCAATGATGGAGCAGTTGGATGCACATGCTGCCGGTCGAATTCAGCAATCTCATTGCTATTCATTCTATCCAGCGGCTTTGAATCTTTTCCAAACTTGAATTTCTGCCACCGATCTTCCAAGGGGCTTTCACAGGTTGAACAACGGTAATCAAAGGTCTGCACCCTGCCTCCGGTGATGGTGGCATGGCCATTGACCAATGGTATTTTATGTTTCCTTCCGGCCAGATAAAACAGCCTGCAGGATGGATGATCCGCATTTTGAATCAGGATTCCGGCTCCCCTGGCAAACCGCTCCACATTTTCATTGTCCACTCTTTCCGCAAGGATCATTTCAACATCAGCATTGGGGTTAATGTCCCTGATACGCTGGGCCGCCACCTCCACCTTGGGCTTTCCAAGGGTCAGAGAGGTGGCAAAAAGCTGGCGATTAAGGTTTGAGGGATCATACCTGTCCATATCCAGAAGACGAAAGCTTTTAACTCCCCACCGGGCCAGCAGCTCCACAGTAATGGCTCCAACCCCTCCCAGACCGGAAACTGCAAAAACAGTGTTTTGGACCGCTTCCACTTCCTCCTGGCTGAAAAACAAAAGGGTCCTCTGCAGCATGTCCTGGACATAGCTGTTGTTCTCCATCCTGTCCTCCTTGATGATTCATGTTATCAGCCGTCTTGCAGCCCAACCATCAAAATCTGATCCAGAAAAACTTAAAACCGACCCTTAGTTTTTCTTTGCCCGTAAAACAAAGCCGTGGCTGCTCATCAGACCCACCAGGGGGGCCTTCTGCCAAAAATTTCGCACTACCGGTATTTCCAGAACATTCTGAATCCGATGCAGCCGGGCTGGAAGAATTGGCAGCCATAATATGTCAACCCGGTTCCAGCCGAGCAGCTTAAGCTTTTTTCTCATGCTGTACGGACACTCATAGCGCAGGTGTCTTGGTTTTCTTTTGATCCTGCGCCACAGACTGGAAAAAAAGTGGACCACACACCATTTGTTCAGACCGTCAACCCAAAGCTCGGAGTCTTTGACAGCCACCCTGGTCAACTCATTTAAAAAAAGATCGGATCCAGAAAGAGCCTGGCTGACCCCGAAACAAACCACCCCGCTAAAGACCCTGTCTTCAAAAGGGACCAACTTGACATCTCCGGCAATCCAGTTGATAGCCTGCTGACTCCTCAGCCTGGCTTTGGCCAGACTGGGGCAAGAATAATCCAGTCCAGTCACACTGAGTCCATTTTCAGCCAGCAGACGCGAATAATTGCCTGCACCACAGCCCGCATCCAGCCATTTCCCGGACCTTTTTCCACCTCTTGAAAAGTAATGCTCAAAATGATTCTGCCTGGCCCGCAACCCAGTGACTGACCACCCTGCTATCCCGGCATCGTGTTCATGTTTTTGGGCAAAAGCCTGAAATATCTTCTGCCAGCGCTTTTCAAACCCGTTTGGCTGATAACTGTTCACTGGCTATTCCCTGACGGACAGATCAGAATATACCTTATCATACACTGACGTGGTTTTTTCCCAGGCATGATTGTTCCTGACCCATTCGGAAGCATGATCCTGGATGCTCTGGCGCTTATCCTCATCATTCAAAAGAACTTCCAATGCCCTGGTCAGATCATTCTCATCCCCGGCCTTAAACAAAATCCCGGTTTCCCGGTCCCTGATCAGCTCCCTGTGTCCGCCAACATCGCTGGCCACCAGGGCTTTGCCCATGGCCATGGCCTCCAGCGGTTTAAGTGGGGTTACAAGATCGGTCAGACGCATCCTGTACCTGGGATAAACCAGGATATCCATCAATGAATAAACACCTGGAACCTGTTCATGGGGAATGCGTCCAGGGAAAAGAACCCGACTGCTGAGTCGTTCTGTTCCGGGTGGGCCATGATGCCCGGCAAATGTCTCATCAAGGCTTGCAACAAGCTGCCTGAGCTCTGCTTCCATTTCACCTCCACCCACCAGAAGCAGGACCAGGTCAGGATTGTTCCTGGACAGTTCAGCAAAAGATTTAATCAGCAGATCAAGGCCTTCATAGCGATAAAAAGAGCCAATAAACCCAAGGATTCTCTTATCGTTAAGGCCGTATTTATCACGAAAATCCCCATCAGGAGGCACGGGTTTGAAATCAAAAGGATCTATTCCATTAAACACAGGGGTAATCCGGGACGGGTCAATACCTCTCTGGACAAGATCCTTCTTAAGACCATTGCACAAAACAAATACATGCCCTGCTCGCTTGCATACCCTGGTTTCCATAAACCTGACCAGTCTGTATTTCCACGAACCTTCTTTATATGAGCCATGATCAACCGCAGCATCCTCCCAAAATGCCCGTATTTCATAAGCAACAGGAATCCCAAGCTGCCTGCCCACGTCCAGGGCGGACATTGCATTGATAAAGGGGGAATGGGCATGAATGAAATCTGGTTGTTCAATTTCAATAACCCGCTGCAAAACTTTTTTAAGGGTTCTGACCATCATGACTTCAGGAACAACCGGCAGAAAGCCTTTCTTTTCCACAGGTCCTGTCCTGTAATATGTGAATCCATTGATCACTTCTTTATCTTTATACGGTCCCTGCCAGCTTTGCTCGTGCTTGGGACTGGTTAGGACAACAGGTTCCCAGCCTCTATTTTTCTGGGATCGAAAAATATTCTGACTGCGGAATGTATACCCGCTGTGCAAAGGCAGACTATGGTCAAGGATGTGGAGTATCTTCATTTCAAAAATCTATCCATTGGAGGTTTTTGATCAAACTAAAATCAAGTAATAAAGCTGAGTAGATCATGCGGTCTTAGCATTGCAACTGATATACCATCCAACAATGCCCTGAAACCTGAAACAGCAGGCATTACACCCTGATTTATGTTAAAAAAGTTGCATACATAGAAAAATTTTGCATACAACATGCAACAAGTTTCACTGTGATGAACCAGAGCACCAGTACCTGTATGTTGCCAGGCCGATAAAAAGTCCGACTATGTTCGTCAGCACATCGGTCAGAGAAAAATACCTTCCCGGGACAAAAAGCTGAAGCCATTCAAGCAGAACACAAAGGCCCAGTCCGGCTCCTAGAAAGAGAAGCATTCTTTTGGCAGGAGAAAGTTGAAAATTCTGAATAAAGTCAAAAAAAAGCAAGGAAAAGCCTGCAAACACGGGTAAATGCAAAAAATTCTGCAATCCGGGCTTAATCAGATAGGTGATGCTTGCCCCGGGGGAAGTTTCCTCCATGGGCCACAGAATGGTCAGAAACATCAGCAGGATATAGCATGGAAAAAACAGGGGATTGAGACAGGACCTGGATGGGATGCTATTTTTCTCCTGGACGGAACCTGGTTTGAGCATTTCATCCAGAGACTTGAGGTTTTCCCGCCAATCATAATTTTCCAGGACAAAACTTCTTCCCCTTTTAGAGACATCTGACCTCAGCTTTTGATCACTGAGCAGGCTGATAATCCCCTGACAGAATTCCTGTTCAGTATCAGCCACCAGTAATTCGCGGCCAGGTTCAGCCTTTATGCCCTGGAGTACTTTTGAGGTGGTTACTACAGGTCTGGCCATGGACATGGCCTCAAGAACCTTGTTCTGCACTCCTCTGGCCATACGCAAGGGTACAACGCACACATCCGCCATCTGGTAATATGTCCTGATGTCGTTCACATAACCAGTGACAACGACATTTTTCCCAGCCAGCCTCTGTACTGCAGGAGAAGGATTCCCTCCAACTATGTAAAACATCAGACCGGGAATTCTGGAAGTCAGTTCAGGAAGAATGGATTGGCAGAACCAGACTACTCCGTCAACATTGGCTTCATAATCCATGGCTCCAGTAAACAATAGAACCGGGTGTTGGTTAAGCTCTGCAGGTATGACCGGCGAGAAGAAATCATGATCAACACCGTTGGGCATGATCCTGATCCTCTCCGGATGTCCGGCCCAGGGCCTGAAAAGATCAGCTTCAGCCTCGGATATGAAAACAGAATAATCAAACAGCCTGTTTAAGCTGCATTCATATTTCAGCAACAGTCTGGCCTCCCTGGCGTAAATCCTGGACATGGGCCAAGATGACCTGGAACTGTACTGCAGCCACTTATCCGAATCCAAATCACAATAATCAATGATCTGCAGCCTGTCCTGAATCCCCGAGAACCTGCTCAGGACAAGGTATTCTGCTGTCACCGATGAAAAACAGAAGATTACATCAATGTCCTTGTTCTGGAGAATTGAGTCCACTTTTTTCTGCAGCACTGAACTGTAGAAACAGGGGACTGACAGGGGAAGAGAACTCAGAAACCAGGGCAGAGCAAGGAGTTTTGACTTAAAAGTCGACCTGAATTCAAGGTTAACACTCTTGCACCACTTTAGAAGCTTTTCTCGATGGCTGACATCACGCTGCTGATCTGCCAGACATACAAGATGAACATCATGGCCTTGTTCAGATAAATACTTAATCTGATTGAAGGATCTGATCTTGTCTCCCTTATTGGGAGGATATGGAATGCGATGACATAGATAAAGGATCTTTCTTTTCTGCAAAGGCGCTTCTGATTGGGCTGGGTCCATACTGTGTACTGGTTGCATTCTGTTTATTGCGTCCACCTGGATTAAGTATCTCACCGGTTAACAAGCCTGGTTTGATCAGACAAAACCACCTCAGACGGAATGCCTGCACATCTGTCTGCAACCTTGAAAAGAAGTTCAAGAGTAAAAGAATCCGTGGTCAATGTGCCTGAGAAGGAGGGAATTTAAAAAAGCCTTAGCAGTCTGTCTTCGCTCCGACACTCCACATCCAGCCACCAGGATGCCTTTCAGTCTCTACTTTTCCATATTATGCACACCGGGATCACCATAAATGAGCTCTTTCCAGACAGATTCAGGATCCTTCCTGCGCTGATGATTTCAGGCCAAAGCCTGATCCTCTGATGACCTTCCAGCAAAACTACAATACCAGTCTGCAGTTTTTTTCAGACCTTCCTCAACCGAGTAAGCCGGCTCATACCCAAGAAGGCTTCTGGCCCTGCCAATGTCGGCCAGGGAATGGCGCACATCACCGGGTCTGAAATCACGATAATCCGGCATGACATGCTGAACAGGGTAGCCAGACTCCATTACCATTTTATTGATCATGCTGAAGAGTTCATTAAGAGTCGTCCTTTGACCAAAGGCTACGTTAAACACCTTGTTCAGGGAATCGGGATTGGTGGTAACTGCAGCCAGAATGTTAGCCTGTACGCAATTATCAATGTAACAGAAGTCACGGCTGGTTTCTCCATCACCGTTAATATGAATCCGCTCCCCGCTGATAAGACCTGCAAACCACTTTGGAATGACAGCTGCGTACGCTCCCTCAGGGTCCTGACGTCTGCCGAAGATATTGAAGTACCTGAGGCCGATGGTCTTAAAATCATAACATCCGGCAAAGACTTCAGCGTAAAGTTCGTTGACATACTTGGTTACAGCGTATGGAGATAATGGTTTCCCAATCTCTTCTTCAACCTTGGGCAGACCTGGATGATCACCGTAGGTTGAGCTTGAGGCGGCATAAACAAACCTCTTCACCCCGTTATCCCTGCCCGCCACAAGCATATTCAGAAATCCACTGATGTTGTTTTCATTGGTGTAAACAGGGTCTTCAATGGAGCGGGGAACAGAACCCAGGGCTGCCTGATGCAAAACATAATCCACACCTGCACTGACATCCATGCAGGTTTCCAGGTCACGGACATCACCTGGGAAAAATCTAAATCTAGCCCACTGGTCAGGAGTAACAGCATGCTGAACATCGTCCAGGTTATGCTGATGACCGGTGGCAAAGTTATCCAGGCCAACCACCTTCTGATCAAGCATCAGGAGGGTCTCCAGCAGATTGGAACCAATAAATCCAGCCACACCGGTAACAAGCCAGGTCCTGGGATTGTTGCGAAGCAATCTTATGGCTTGATCGTAATTGTTATTCATTTCCAGCCCTGTATTAACTGCGTGTTGTAAAGATCCATGTTAATCAAACCCTTTGAAAAAGCCAGGTAGCAAAGATAAAAATGTAAAAAAACAAAAAATAGTCAGACCAATTCCATCCAAAAATCTTCCAAGCATCACAGCAGGTTGAAATATTTCATTATCCTATTAAACTTTAAATGCCCTGACAGCAACCTCAAGCAATGATGCAGCAGCTGTCAGGAAGCTTCTGGAAATCTCAGCACAGATACCTGGAGATCCTGGGACCAATGATCTTGGTCAAGCTCAGAGGCATCCTTTGCCAGGTCTTGATTTTACTCTGGTATTTTGGATTGTTCGGGCTTAAATCAGGAAGCTCATCTTTTTTATGAAGGACGTACTGATAGGCAAGGCTTCTGGGTTCAAAACCCCAGTGGGTCTTAAACCTGAATGAGCCAGTACCTATTTTGCTTCTTCCAAAATCGAAAATCCTGCTCCCTTTTTCCCATGCATATTCCATCAATTTCCAGTACATGAAATCGTTGGGAGCAAGGTTGCGGTATTCTACAAGAGAACCAGCATAATAGGGCATCACCCTGTTTTTGTAAAAAAAACTCATCACTCCTGCTATATGATTACCCTTTTCATCCTTGACAAGAAGCAGCAGACAATTCTCCTGAAATGATTCCATAAGCCCACTAAACCAGGAATATGGGAAAATAGGTGTACCCAGCCCATGGAAGTTTCTGGCCATGATGGCATAGAATTCCGGCAAAAGGTGGCTCCCCACAGCAATCTGAAGGTTGTTTTTCATGCCCTGTCTGACCATTCGTCGGGACTTCCTGGGAATGGCCATCAGATTATCTTCAAGATCAGACAATATCTCCCTCTGAAACCCATAATACAGATCCTTACACAACAGGTCCGGCAATGGATCTACATTCCTCATTTCCAGGTAATCCAGGTTATTTTTCTTGAGTTTCTCACCAGCCAAATCCACCAGCCTGATCCTCAAAGATTCATGATCAGCAAGGGGACCACCCTGTTCAGCAAAAGGGACTGAAACCAGGTAATCCCCGAATAAAAAACTTCTTATCCGAAATAATGGGATCAATCCTTTTACTACAGGCCTTCCATCCTTATTATCCAGAAGCATTATTGAATGTTCAGAGTGGCCAAAAACAGCCTTGACGGTTTCCTGCCACAACCGGGTGTGAAAAAGGCTCCCCTGGAAATGATTGTCAACGTATTCATCCCACATAGACCTGTATTCAGGGGAATATAATTTTGATTTAAGCAAGGCAGTTTGTCCTGACAGCTGTTCGTAAATCTTTAACAAATTCAAATTGATTAAATGTTACAGGTCTTTTTACAAGTTGCATGCCAGCCACTGCCATTAATCACCACCAACCTAAACAATAATCAATCAGGAGCTACAAATCATGATTGAACGAATCAACAGGGCAAAGACAACAAGCTGCATTATTTTGCAACCAATAACAAATGCAGTTCATATAATGCAAAAAGATGCATATATTAAAGCTGTGGTTCAGAATTCAACAATCGGAAGAGACTGCTTTAAGGTACTCCCTGCAGGTGCAAAAAGAGCAGTGTCGAAAAGAAGAAATCAGATTTTCCAGCCTGGGCAGAGTCTTTTTCAGGTTATGATAATGCCTGAACCTGGACAAGGCTGATGCCTGGTTTTGCCTTGGCTGATCCGGGTCGGTCTCCCAGGGATGAAGATAAAAATGATACGCATCCTGCTTTTTCAGGATGTTACGTACTCCAGCCCTGAAAACAGCTTCAGGAAACAGACGGAAATATCCGCCACCAGCACAGGGGAGACAGCCGCCCGGAACCTTGAGATTGGTCAAGGGAAGCTCGTAAAAACCATCTCCCAGATCCAGGGCAATACCCTTGTTTGGATACCTGGTTGAATCCAGCTTTCCATAACGACCGTTGAGACCAAATGAATTGTAGCTGGCGTCATATGCATATCCGGCTTGCCTAATCACATTCAGAACCTTTTCTGATATGGAAAAACTTGGGGCGCGATATCCCGAAACATCATCACCGATTATGTCTTCCAGAAGTTTTTTGCTTTCCTCCAGGTCTCTGCGCAGTTCACTCTCCGCCTGTTCCAGGCACAACTGATGGCTGAAGCCATGAGAAGCAACCTCATGCCCAGCAGAACTGATCTCTTTGACCAGATGAGGCATTCGCTGGGCTATCCAGGCTAATGTAAAAAAAGTCGCCTTAACCCTTATTCCGTTTTCTGCTGAAACCCGGTCCAGCAGATCCAGGATATTTCGGGTGGCATACTCAACCCTGATTTCCTGAGAAGCCCAGGATTCCATGGGAAACCAGGGTCTCAGGTTCTCGACCTGAAACCAGTCTTCCACATCTATGGTTATCAGAAAAAACTTCATTTTTTAATCTGATCCTCGCGCTAAACCCCATTTAAATAAAGACAGCCCACTACAATTATCAGGTCTTCCGGGCATTGGTCCCTGCAGCTCAGAACGATCAGGAAGTCCCATTTCTATCCCGGCCGTCCCATTTAATCAGCATTCCCTGAAGCAGCATCAGGGCAATCAGGCCAAAGACAAAGAGCAGCCAGCCTGAAAAGTCGTGAATAAATCCTTCAGCCACTACAGTGCCATACTTCCGGGCCAGGATAGCCGTTCCTATTAACCTGACGATATTACCGGCAATAGCTATGGGTACAGCTGCCAGAAATATCACTGTCTTGGAAATCCGACCCAGGGGACTCAGATAGGCAACCAAAGCGCTCAGGGCAAACATGGTGGTAAGGGAGCGAAGGCCTGAACAGGCTTCTTCAACCTGAAGGGTCACATTGGGCAGGTACAGGATATTCCCTTCCCTGAGGATGGGCATACCCAAAAAGTTAATGAAGTCAGCAGAAATCTTGGAAGCCATCAGAGAAAGAGGAAAGGCGATCTGATCCCAGATAATTGCCGGCAATGGAATCATGAAGATCAGGTATAAAATGGGCACAGCCAGCTTCCAGGTGACCCCCCTGCCCCAGAAAAACAGACTGATGCCCAGGAGCACAGGGATCATGGATGCAGCTTGAAGAAAGTATTCACTTCCAATCCAGGCCAGCATGAGCTGGGCCAGGCCCATGGAAACAAAAAAGATTCCCAGAAAAGGAGACGAACCTGCAGGGGTAGAAAATAGTTCCTTTCTTCGACTCCAGATCATGAATCCAGCCAGAAAGGGAATGAAATATCCATGGGAGTAATTCGGATCTACTTCCCAATCCTGGACGAGTTTGATGAAAACCTGATAATAAAGAAGAAAAAAAGAGACAATTACAGGTATCGCGTAAGCTATTATGGTTCTATTCTGCCACACAAAGTTTTTCATGGAAAAATATCCAGGTTATCTGTTTGCAGGACAATCAGGGACCAGCTGTCAGGAAAGATCAAAGACCAGGAAAATGCTCTTCAAGCTGTGGAATCACCAGGGCTGCAAAACTTTTCAATTCGTCCAGGGCTTCTCCTTCCTCATCGGAACCCGTAACTATCAGCCGGATGAAAGCTCCGTCGGTCCTGCCGTAACGAATGGAATCCAAAACCCTGTAGAATCTTTCCCAGTATTCAGAGGCAATAATTCTGGAGCGGCATTGATACCAATAGAGGCTGACCTGATAATGTGACCCACGTTTCAAAAGCATTTTTCTGACCCGAACAGTTGAACCGTCAGGCAGCACAAGGTCCACTTCGTCAGTTGAAGAAATATTCCAACCTGCCCCTGGCATACAGTTAAGGGGTGAATGAAACCCCTTGTTTCTGTTGTTGGCGGCAAAATAGCTGGCATAAAAGTTTATGGTTGTACCATATGGAGAACGATAATCCCTGAAGGCATAATCATCCACTCCCAGTACCGCAGCCACACTGTCCAGAAGTTCCATGTTGTTTCTGGCTTCCCATGTGCCGAACTCATAGGGAAAGTACTTCAGAGGAACCTTTATAGCGGTTTCAGTTTCAGAATCAAAAGAGTGCACAAAGCCGGCCGCTCCAACAAGAACCAAACAAAGCACCGCCACCTTCAGAATATGAGTTCTGTTAAATTGGTGCTTATCCGTTTTTGATGTCATAACTATACCTAGTTCAACCTTTTGGGTTGCGGTCTCCAGTTCAGGGTCAGGGTGGCTCGATTCTCGTAATATTCTTCAGCTTTGATGTTTGAATTTACGTTACGATAATCATAATCCAGTCCCAGGCTCCACTGCCTGGTCCACATGTAACTGATCCCGGTCCCCAGGTTGTAGATATTGTCTCTGCGCTCGGGATCCCTGTCCTTATACATGTTGCGACGATAACCACCGGAAACATTCCAGGTCAGATCCTTTCTCAAGGCATAGGAATAAACAGCAGACCCATGGTAAAATATGGTAAACCCTTCGTTATCTGTCCCCCGAAAATTTTCAGCATAACCACTGTTTCCCCTGAGAGTAAAACTTGATCTCTTCCTGGCCCAGGTCTGGTTGATATCAGCGTCAAGCACAAAGCTCTCATCAGTGCTCCTGCCTTCCCTGTCCCTGAAGTTGTAAGCCAGTCCAACCCTCATGTGTCCGTCCTGGGAAAACCTGTAGGAAACGCCCAAAGACGGCTCATAAACACTGTATCCGGGTCTGTCTCCACTATAGCGTATATGGCTGTGCCGATACTGGATATAACCGTCCAGAAACCTGGTAAAATTGCGCATCAATCTGACTCTGCCATCCCAGTTCTGCCTGTTTTCAGACTCATCATATCGGCCATAGTCGTAGCCCATCGCTGTTTCAACCCCGTAGAGCCTGCTGAACCAGTAGGTGACTCCGGCTGAAGGAGAATGAATAGCACTGTCCTCTTCCCCGACGTTATCATTCCATTCATTGCGCAATCCGTACTGAACATAGGCCGAATCCCTGGGCCCGAACCGGTAATCCATCCTGGCTCTGGCCGTGTTTATGGTTCTTGGCTTTCTGCTCCTGCGCACATCATCCTCATCAAAAAAACCAGCCTCATATTCCAGGTCCGGATCATCCGGATCATAAGGCTGCTCCCTGCGATCAAGGGTATTATGAAATGAAACACGCAGGTTCTCCTGGATATTCTTCCACATTTCAAGGTCAGCTCTGTGTCGAAGGGTATCAAATTCGTCATACTTGTGATACATGGAGTAGCTGGGTCGATAACTCATGGCCATGCCCTGACTCTTTCCCAGAGCTTCAAGGCTGAGTCCGGCTCCGATTACAGTGATCCAGTCGCTTCTTCGATCATTTCTGGCTTGAAAAATATTGTCATTGTACTGCTGCTGGATATTGGCATCAGGAGTGATGGTCCACAAAGCTCCGGCAGAAACCGGTTGAGAAAAAAACGCCATCAACATTACCAATGCCGGAACAACAAATCGTTTTTGCATTACTTACCTCATCAGAATTAGAGGTTCCTTCATGAAGCAAAATCAATCGCCAGCTGTCCCTGACAGCCTTACAGGCCGATACTCAAAACACCCTCGGCCTGGACATTGATCATCTCCACAAGGGCCGGAATTATTTAGATATTACTAAAAAACCGGCAAAATGATCCAGCCTAATATGGTACCACCAAAGTATCACCGGGCATGATTCGAATATTCTGAGCAGGATCATTGCCTCTGATTATTTCCCTGTAGTCAATGCTGATCCTTTCTTCCCCATCATCTGTTTGTCTGAGAATAAAAATGTTTCTCTTGCTTGCCCACTCAGTGAGTCCCTGGGATTTGGCCAGGGCCTGCAGCAGGGTTATATCCTTCTCTATGGGGAACTCCCCCTGCTGGGCTACCTCGCCCAGGACATAGTATGATTTGCTGATCTGATTCTGAACGATTACAGTCACTTCAGGTCCCTCGATAAATTCAGACAAGTGTCCGGTCAGTTCTTGCTTCAATTCAACCGGAGTCATTCCAGCTGCCAGTATGTCATCGACCAGGGGCATGCTGATCCTTCCATCCACCCTGACCTTGACCTGACTGCTCAGTTCCGGCTCTTTCCAGACGATAATATCCAGAACATCACCTTTACCAATTATATAGTATTCGTTCTCCTGCCCCGAATGAACAGGACCGGCAAGGATGGCAGAAATAAACAAAATAAACAAAATACCGGAAACTTCTCTTAACCTGGCCTTCATACAGTCCTCCTTTACAATGATTAATTGATAAAAGCCTTCAAGTAGATGAAAGGGAAAAACACAAACCAGGCACAAGGCTCACCTTGCACCGCTTCCTGCCAAAACAGTTTTAACGGTCTTTAAAACAATGTACAAATCAAAAATCAAAGACAGGTGCTTGATATAGAAAAGGTCATATTCGAGCTTTCTGAGGGCATCATCCTCTGAAGCACCGTATGGGTAACTGACCTGAGCCCATCCAGTGATACCCGGTTTAACTGTATGTCGTTCCCCATAATAGGGAAGCACCGTTTTAAGCTGTTCAACAAAAACCGGCCGTTCAGGCCTTGGACCCACAAAACTCATCTCTCCCTTGATAACGTTCCAGAACTGCGGAAGCTCATCAATCCTCAGTTTCCTGAAAATTTTACCCACTGGGGTGATCCTGGGGTCATCCTCCTCCGCCCAGACAGCACCACTCTTAGCTTCGGCATCCTGACGCATGGTCCTGAACTTAATCACCTTGAACTGTCTGCCCATCTGCCCGACCCTGACCTGCTTATAAAAAACAGGACCCGGAGAAGTTGTTTTAACAAGCACAGCTGCAGCTATCTGGACTGGGGCACTCAAGAGAATGCCGGTCAGGGAGAAGACTATGTCAAGTCCCCTTTTGGCCAGGATGGTCAGACGGCTTCTTCGGAATCCATCGGAAAAAACGAGCCAGCTCGGCGGGATGCTTCCGGCCAGTATCTTGCCTGTAACCTGTTCATAAAATGAAACCCCATCCAGGACCTTTATCCCCTGCATTTTGCAGTTCAGCAAAGACTGGATAGGAGAACGGCCTCTTCTCTCTTCAAGGGCAACCACTATTTTACTTATTCCGTTATGCAGAGCATATTCGCACAGCTGATCATAATCATCCTTTTTTTCCACACCAAGTTCCTCAGCCAGGCCGGACTTTCCAGGATTCGAAAAAAAAGCACTGATAGAATACCCGGAATCCAGGTTTTGACGGACTTCATCGCTGATCATCCTGGCCAGGTTTCCATCGCCTAAAATCACTATTTTTTCGTTCCAAAGCTTTCTTTGTGCTGCATACTGGTAAATAATCCTCCAGGAGACCAGGAATGAAAGCATAATAAAAATGCCAATAAAAAATATTCCCTGTTCCAGAACCAACTGAGGAAAAAAGTAATAGAGCCCGGCCAGAATAAGACAAGACACTCCTATGGATTGAACAATTTTGACACTAAGCTCAAACATCCCGGTTTTATATCTGAACTCATAAAGATCGTGATAATACATAATAAGCTGAATCAAGACCCCTATCAGAAGTATTCTAGCCCATATGCTTATCTTTTCCGGATCATAAGGCATTGATCCCGAGTAGATCAACAGAATTACCATCCATATGCTCAGAAAGATCAACCCACCTTCAATCATGAAGAAAAGCAGATTGCGCACCGGATAATATTTGTGAAATATCTTTATCATCTTCGCCTCCCATTCAGATTATCTGCGAAGACCGACAACATCTGCTGGCAATCCATCTTTATTGCTGCAACTAAGCACTCTTGCCTGACCCATATCCATAGCCATAAGAATAGTACTTGGTTTTTGCTATATCAGGGTCTTGATTAAAAATTACCCCTTTGACCTTTTCTTTTTGAAACCGCTCCAGAGTTGATTTGACTATGTGTCTGGGTGTCTTTCCCCGCAAAAGCACAACAAAAATCGCATCCACCTCCTTTGCTATGACCATGGTCTCCGGAGCAAGGTTGACCGGGGGGCTGTCAAAAATAATCAACCGATCCGGGTAGCGATCCCGTACTTCGGAAATAAATGAATGCATCTTCTGGGAGGAAAGCAGTTCGGAAGGGTTGTCTGTTTCCTGTCCAGCAGGCAGGATTGTGAGCTTGCTGATGGCTGTTTTTTTAAAAAGAGAGGGCAGCGGTTCATTGTACTCCAGATGTGTTGCCAGGCCTTTTTCAGCCCGGTCATAACCAAAAAAACTATGCACCCTTGGACTTCTCAGGTCTGCATCAACCAGCAGGACATACTCATCCATTCCCTGGGCAATAGTCACAGCAAGATTACAAGCCGTAAAAGTCTTTCCTTCACCCTGCAGAGAACTCGTAATAAGAATGGTTTTAGGGGCTGAACCCTCGATAGGCCTTACAATTTGTGAGCGCAGGAACCTGAACTGCTCTGCAGCAACAGACCCCGGCCTATTCACAACCACAAGCTTCTCCGAGAGATCTCCTGTGACATCGACATTTTCTACTGAACTGAATTTCTCAGATCGAGGAAGCACATTCTCCTGCTCGGCCCTTTGCAAGGCTTCAAATATTTTGCTCATCTTCTCCACCGAAAGAATCTTTTTTTAATTGTTCTATTGTTTTTTACTGGGGGCAGACTGATCAGCATCTTTGGTTTTAAGACATGCTCCACCTCATCAGAACTGTAAAACGCCGAGTCCATTCCTTCACGCAGGAAGGCCATGCCTCCGCCCATACCCAGACCGAAGACCATGGCCAGAAACATGATCCTGTTTCTATCCGGCTTAAAGGGTCTGTCAGGTGTAATCGCCGGGTCAATAACTCTGAATTGTTCACCCTGTTGTCTCCTCTCCATCTGTTCGGCCAGTTCAGCATCCAGCTTACGCCTGAGCAACACCTGAAATCTGTCGTTAACAGCGTTATAGTCCCGCTCCAGGTTTCTCAGCTCCAGCTCAACTTCCGATGTCTGTTCAACTCTATCTTCATAAAGTCTGATCTGTCCTCTAAGCTCCCTGGTCCTCCTTTCATTGTCATTAAGACGGGTTCTCATCTGGCTCAAATGCGAGGTGAGCATATCTTCAGCTGAGAAAACCGGATTCTGGGCAACAGCAGGCGTCTGGGAAAGTTCATTTTCCAGACGTTCCAATCTTCTTTTCACTGCCTGAACCTCAGGGTGTTGCTCTGTATACCTGTCCCTCAAGTCATCAAGGAGCTTTTTCAAGGATGCCAGCTCTGGATTGCCGAACATATCTGCATCATAAGTATCAAAGTCATAAAGATGCTGTTGAGCCTGCAGTTGAGCCTGGCTCTGAGTCTGCTGAATCTGCTGCCTGATCTGATCACTCTGGTTTTCCGCCCTGCTCAATTCTTCCTTGAGCTGACTCAGTATGTTCAGGTTTGATTGCAGCTGGCTGGGAAGACGTCCCATATTTGATCTTTTGAACTGTTCCAGGGCCACTTCTCTTTGTTCCAGTTCATGTTGAAGTCTTCTAACTTCCGAGTCCAAAAATCTGGTAGTACCCATTGCCATTTCTTCTCTGACTCTTAAATTCTGGTCAATAAACTGTGAGGCTATGGCATTGGTGACCCTCGCAGCCACCTGGGGATCAGGCCACTCAAATGAAATCTCAAAGGCCTGGTTCCTGGCTCTCAAGGTTATGTCTATCTTGCTCCTTACATTCTGCACCAGCTGCTGCATTGAGGGGGGTTCACTCTCCTGCTCCTTAGCCGCTGCCTGACTGAATCCGATCATCGATAAAGCCTTTCTCTTTGCCCTGGAAAAATAACCAGGCATGACCTCATGTTGCGCTGGATAGAGCTCAAAACGCTGGATTATGCTTTCAAGGTTGGTCCGACTGTGGACCTGTTGTGAAATTGTCTGCAGTCTTGTCTGAAGGTTGTCTGAAACCGTGCTTGGAACAAAGTCCCTCGGAACACGCTGGGCTTCTACCAGGATCAAGGTGGAGGCACGATAGGTTTTGGGGCTTTTCTTAAGGTATATGCCTCCGGATATAATGGAAAGCACAACCGGAATGATAATCCACCATTTTCGCCTGACCAGTACTTCGACATAAGGACGCCACTCAATCTTTGGTATGTTCTTCATGAATTACAATCCGTACATTTTAATTTTTTTAAGTAAACACTTGTAGCTTACATTCAAGGCTGCAGCTGCAGCCTTTTTTTTGCCATTAAGCATCTTGAGAACCTTTTGGATAAGCTCGGCTTCAGCCCTCCCGGCCACTTTATCAGTCAAATCTTTCAAAGAAACTTCATGACTGAAGACACGGTCAGGATCAACTTTGAAATCAGCCCATCCGATCTCAGAGCAGGCCATATCCTTTTCCGGAATCACTGTTGACAATTCCTCCCTGACCATGTCCTCACTGCCCATGGCCACCATTTTTTTGATCGTATTTTCCAGTTCGCGAACATTGCCCGGCCAGGCGTATGACTTCAAAAGTTCCCACAATTCATGAGAAACCCGGAAGCATGATCCCTTGTTGTAAGTCCGGGAAAATTTATCAAGGAAGTATTGACCCAGCACAGGAATATCTTCCTTGCGCTCTCTTAGCAGGGGAAGGTCTAACCGGACTACGGCCAGTCTGTAATAAAGATCACTTCGAAATCTTCCATTTTCCATGGCACTTTTTAGATCAACATTAGTAGCAGCAATGGTCCTGGCGTCAACTTTGATATTTCTTTTGCCTCCAACAGGACAGAACTCCTTTTCCTGGAGTACCTGGAGCAGCTTGGCCTGCATAAAGGGTGACATCTCAGCTACTTCATCCAAGAACATGGTTCCATTACCAACCAGCTCAAAAATTCCGGCTTTGTCCTTCCAGGCTCCTGTAAAGGAACCTTTCTTGTAACCAAACAGCTCGCTTTCCAGAAGCTCTGAAGGTACAGTTGCACAGTTCAAGGCAAAAAAAGGCTTGTCCCTGCGTTCTGAGGAATTATGAATGGCCTGAGCCACCACCCCTTTGCCCGTTCCGGTTTGACCACAGATCAAGACGCTGACATTGGATTCACAAACCTTGGACACTTTTCTTCGCAGTTCACGTATCTTGCTGTTGTTGCCAATCAGGTAGGGCTCTGTCGGAGGAATATCCGAATCAGCTATCTTGTGGGTAGTGGCCCAGTGAAATACACTCTGTACAAACCTGGTTCCGTCCAACGGTTTGTGAAACACCGTCAATCCGGGCCTGGGAGCAACATCATGTCCATTATTGGTTATGAAAAAAGTCTGACAGCCGTTATGTTCATATTTAAAGTCCGGTCTGCTGTTCATCCCGGCTGAATCAGCCGCAACAACAAACAGACTCGGTTTGAACTGGTTTTTCGACAGAAGGTAAGAATCGTCATTGACCAAAAGCTCATCACCAGGCCCAGCCAAGCTGACCAGGCTCTTTATATATTGACCATAATGATCGCTATCTGCACAAATTATTACTTTGGACATAATTATCAGCAAAAAAACAGCCCAGAATGCCTGACTCCAAGGGTTATTGGGAAATTCCCTGCTTTGAACAGGCAATTTCCGTTGCATGGTAATGACTTGAATTTGCCATTACCATGCCAGAGCATGAAAAAAGAAATAATCAATATTAACTACCCGCAATAATTAAACTATCAACACAGGACTACGTTTGAGGATCATTAAAAAAGCAAATTTTTGCAAAACCAATGAAATATTTTTGCATATGATCTGCAAATGTTTGCAAGATGTTTTTAAAAAGCTTGCCCAATCAATCTCCAACACTGACATGCTTGATTTTTTATCAATAAAAACAGAATATTACCCCATTGCTCTTATTTCAAACAAAGATCTGCCTTTCACAACACCAGGCAATTCCCAGCTCCCCTAACCCTCCCCTTTAGTAAAAGGTGTTCTGAAAAAACCTTTGATTTTAAGAAGATAACTCATGTTGCAACATCAGATCCGGTAAGGAAGGGCAAGACTGGTTTCAAAATTGCAAGCTAACATCAAATCAGCTTTGCTGCCTGGAAAGCCTTGGGTAAACACTGACAGGTGCAAGCTGAGCCAACAGGCACAAAATAAAAATCCTAATCAGGGAGACCAGCAATGCTGAAGAAAGGTTCTTTCATCAATTTCAAACTGCCGCTTATAATCAGCACATTCATGGCCCTTCTGGTGATTCAGGCCTGCGCAAGCCCGGAAGAGAAATTTTCCCGGCATCTTGAGGACGGGCAAAAGAGCCTGGAACAGGGGAAATTGAATGAAGCAGAGATATCTTTACGCAACGCTCTGCAGATTGACCCAGGCAGTGCTCAGGCTCACTTTGCCCTGGGAGAGGTGTATGCAGGCATGCAAGACTTTGGGCCGGCATTCAGGGCCTATAATCAGGCAATCGAAAATGATCCTGTGCATATCAAGGCTCTGGCCAGGGTGGCTACCTTGTATGCCTTGGGAAATCAGCATGACGAGGCCATGGACATGGCTAGAAGGATTTTGGAAATTGAGGCCGACAATCCTCATGGCCTTTTGATCAGGTCAAGGGTCCTAGCCCAGCAGGGGAATCTGGTCGACGCCATTGAGGACGGGAAAAAAGTGGTCCGACTTGAGCCTGACAACCTTCAGGCAAGAATGTTTTTAAGCCGACTTTATCTGGCTGGAGGAAAGACCAAGGAAGCTGAACAGGTGTTGATTGATGCCCAGGACATGAAGGTTGATACATCGCCTGCTGGGTATCAGCTTGCTACGATTTATTCTCAGCAGGACAAGTTAGAGCAGGCAGAAAATGCTTTGCGGGATATCGTGATCAGATATCCGGATGAGCCTATGCATAAGGTCACTCTAGGCAGATTCTTTGCCCAAACTGGCCAAAACGACAAAGCCGAGGAGTACCTATTAAAAGCCATAGACCAGGATCCCCATACCCCGGATTTTTATCTGGTTCTTGCCCAGTTTCATCTCCAGCAGGAGAACCATGAAAAGGCCTTGGCCACCCTTGAGAAATCACAAAAAAACAATCCTGGAAAAATCCAGCCCCTTTTGAACCTGGCTGAATTTCATCAGGGATTTAATCAGCATGACCATGCCTATGAGTATTATCAAATGGCTGAAAATGAATTCCCGGATGACATCCGACCCACCAGGAGGCTGGCTTCATTCTATTTTAACACTGGTCAGTTTGAAAAGGCAGACCTCAGAATTGCCAAAGTGCTGGAGACGGACCGCAATGATGTTGACATACTGTTGCTGAAAGCCAGACGTGAACTTCAGGAACACAAACATAGTGCAGCCGAAAGCACCCTGCAAAGGTTGCTGGAGATTAATCCTGAGCATCCTGATGTGCATTTCAATATGGCTCTGGCCAATATTGGACTGGGAAGGGATAACAGAAGCCGGGAACACTTGAACAGGACACTTGAATTAAACCCTGAACATGTCCGGGCCAATATGTTACAGTCAGAACAAATGTTTGGGAGGGGAAATCTTGACCAGGCACTGGAGTTTGCGCGCAGAGCAGCTGTGCTTCAACCAGGGCTGAGCCGGGCGTATCTGATGATTGGGCAGGTGGGGATGGCTCGACAGGACTGGGACATGGCTGAGGAATCATTCAAGACGCTTCTTGAAACTGATCCAGACAATCCTGATTCTTACTATTATCTGGGCAGCGTTTCCATGGCCAGAAACAAGCCGGAGCAGGCCAGGAACCATTTCAAGGCCGGACTTGAAAAGGCGCCGACCAATACAGTCCTCTTGCAAAGCATTGTTCAGTCCTTCATGGCTCAAGGTGATCCTGATCAGGCATTACGCTTCATTGACATAAAACTTGGAGAATACCCCCAAGATCAAGTTATGAGGTCATTTCTTCACAACAGCCGGGCACTTGTACTCATGGGAAGAAGAGATTTCGATGGAGCTGAACATGACCTTTTGCTGGCTGTACAGGCGAATCCGGACTGGTCAACACCTTACCAGAACCTTGCCGGACTCTACACTGCTCAAGGAAATATCGACAAAGCTATTGAAAGCAACAAGAGCTTATTGAAAAACCAACCAGATGCCCTTCCAGTACTCATGAACCTTGGTATATTGTTTCAGGAAAAAGATGACCTGGAGCAGGCAGCCGAGTATTTCAGACAAGTATTGAATCAGAATCCTGCTTTTGCACCTGCAGCCAACAACCTGGCCTGGATAATTGCTGAAACCGGGGGAAATCTTGATGAAGCCCTGGGACTTGCTCAGCAAGCCAAAAGGCAGCACCCTGACGACCCGGCCATCAGTGACACCCTGGGCTGGATTTACCTGAAAAGAGGAGCATACGTCAGTGCCATTGCCCAGTTCCAGGATGCCCTACGGGGTGCTCCTCATAGCCCAACCATAAACTATCACATGGCCATTGCCCAGCATGGATATGGAAATCCTGCTGAGGCCAAAAGACATCTTCAAACAGCCTTCAGCTCGGATCAACCGTTTCCTGAGCATGAAAAAGCTCAGGCCCTTATGAAACAGCTGGAAGAAGAAGGATAACCAGCTTGAATAACTAGATTAAAGCGGGCGGGTGTAGTCACTCACCCGCTTTTTTAACTCCTAAGAAATCTTGAAACCAGTTCAATTCAATAACTATCATGTATCTTGATCATTTCGGGTTCAATAAAGAGCCTTTTCATATAACACCTGATCCCTACTTTTTCTATATGAGTCCCAGCCACAAGGAATCATATGCCTCCTTGATCTATGGGCTGAAGAACAGAAAAGGTTTCGTCTCCCTGACCGGTGAGGTGGGTCTAGGTAAGACAACGGTCATCCGGACCTTTCTGAATAAATGGAGTGACCGGACAAAAATCAAGACAGTATTCGTCTTTAATTCCAATCTGAGTTTCAAGGGTCTTTTGCTGACCATATATTCAGAACTTGGCCTGGAACTGCCCGGAGCCCTCAGCTCACTACCTGAAAAAGACCAGCCTTATCACGCCCTGCCTCTGGAAGATGAAATTTTTGAACTGGTCAGGCAACTGCACTCAACCCTTATCCAGGAGTACCAGAATGGATACAATGTCATTCTGGTTATTGACGACGCCCAGAACATGCCAGTCAAGACCCTGGAAAACCTGCGGATGCTCTCCAACCTGGAAACCAGCAAGGACAAACTGCTTCAGATCTTTCTCATCGGCCAGAACGAACTGGATGACATCCTGGACAAAAAGGAAATGAGACAGCTAAGACAACGCATCGCCATAAGAGCTACCCTCAAGCCTCTTTCAGAAGAACACACCAGGGACTATATCCTGCACAGGCTTAAAAAGGCTGGAGCCAAGTCCGAACATATTTTCACCAAAAGAGCGATTAAAAAAATTTTTCAATATTCCACGGGTATTCCCAGAAAAATCAACATAATTTGCGATAACGCCCTGGTCACTGCCTTTGGATATGGACGAAGAAAGGTCGGATCTTCGATTATTAAAGAAGTATATCACGATCTTGAGGGACAGCCAGTCAGGACCAGATTCAGATATGCCCTGATTGGAAGCATCATCCTGATGGTAGCTGCTGCTGGATTGTGGCTCAGTCCATACAGAGAAAACATCATGGCCGGGGTGCTTCTTCTATCCCCGTGGAAGACTGAATCTCCAGGTTCTTTTGAATCCATCCATCATTCAGATCAGCAGACCATTTTACCTGACACTGGTGCATTTGAAGCCAAAAGTGATGATCCCCTTGAAGCACAGATGCACACTCAGCCTGAACTGAAATCCTCATCCCCTGAGACAGAAGCATTGCAAGAAAATCTTGTCTTAGGTCAGGCTAAAGCGGATCATCTGGAAACCACAAGGGCAGACCAGCCAGCATCAGCTGATTCACTGATTCAAGATGATCCAAGGGAACCAAGCTTGCAGTCAGATCTCTACCATGAACAGCCAGAGGAAGAGCCTGCTCTAGTCAGAGTTGAATCAGATGTCCAAGCCCGGATGAGTCCGGAAAATCAAGCCATCCATGAAGAGCTGGCCAGGTTGATCCCGGTCTATAAAGATCTTTCCAGTACCAGGCAGGAAGTACTGATCAGGATGACCAGACAGACCTCTATCCAAGGACTGCTGAGTTTTGAACGGATGCTGGCAGCCCTGGAGAGGGAGGACTTTCAGGAAGCTTCCAGACAGATGGTTTATTCCAGATGGGCCAGGACAGTAGGAGAATACGCCTATGACCTTGCTGAATCCATGAGAACTAACCAACCAGGCTGGGAGTAATATGTTCAAATATATCGCACCATTTGCCCTGTTTGCAGTCTTAACCTACCTGCCTGAAGTAACAGGTTTAAGCCAGGCCGTTGCCTATCCAGTCAAGACCATCCTGGTGGGTGCACTGATCATTATATTATGGAAGACATTCAGACCTGAAATCAGACCTTTCTGGGACTGGACAGCTGTTGCAGCCGGAGTTGCGGTTTTTCTGCTCTGGATCGGGCTGGATGGTTTGTATCCCCAGCTGGGAACTCCCAAAGGGTTTGACCCCTATACCCTGTCTGAAACAGACTTTGAGACATATATCCTTATTGCCTTCCGAATGGCAGGTGCTGTCCTTGTGGTCCCGGTAATGGAGGAAATCTTCTGGCGATCCTTTGCCCTGAGGGTGCTTATAGATTCAGACTTTAAAAAAATACCCCTGGGTCAGTATTCCTTTTTTTCCTTTATTGCTGTTTCCATTGCTTTCGGCTTTGTACATCACCAGTGGCTGCCAGGGATTATTGCCGGAATGATTTATGCTGGAGTCCTCTACAGAACCGGAAACCTTTTTTCACCAATTATTTCCCATGCAGTGACAAATCTTCTCCTGGGTCTTTATGTTCTATGGTCCCAGGAATGGTTCTACTGGTAATTGCCCTCAACACCGGCTTGAACCTACTGGCAGACCTGCTTTGAAGCTGACTGGTAGCCGGCTGTTTGTTAATTTCATGGCATTGGTTAACTTCCCGGACTTATTATGCTTAAAGACAAAGCAATGTCCCTGCTCTCCGATTCTGAGCTTGGCTTTTTAACCAAGGATGAAAGCGGACAGGCAGATGCTGGAAAGACCAGGGAAGAACTGCGTTCTGAACTTGAGTCTTTGCGCAAGCGACTGGCTGATGTTGAAGGCTGGAAAAGAAGAATGGAAAAAGAATATAAGGAAAGCGAAGACCGATTCTGGTCTTTTTTCCGGGGAAATGACACGCCAAAACTGCTTCTTGACCCTGACACAGGCGAAATAGTTGATTTCAACCAGATGGCTTGTGCCTTTTACGGGTATTCCCCCCAGGAAATGTCCCAGGCCAACTTTATGGACCTTACTCCGCTGCCTGAACAGGTCATGCATAAAGAGCTGCACCGGGCCGGCCTTCAATGGATCAAACCGGCCTTTTTCATGCAGCGTCTGGCCGGAGGAGGCCTAAGCGAGGTAGAGGTAAGTGCTGGCCCGGTTTATCAAAACGGACGCAAGCTGATCCTGTGTCTTTTGCACGACTCTTCAGCTGCTCAAAGGGCCATTGAAGCCCTTAAACACCGATCGCAAAAACCCCCTGCCCGCAGCAGACGTCCGTCCGTCAGTCAGGGCAAATCAGAATCTAAAGAATTTGAAACCCTTCTGGATTGTGTCCAGACCCATATCTGTTATTTCATTGATCCCTATACCTACGGCATGGCCAATAAAACCCATGCTGACTTTCTGGGGATTGAAAAAAAGAAATTCTACCGGGCCAAGATATCGGATATTTTGGATCAGGATCTGGCCAGACAGGTAATTGAAGAAAACAAAAAGATTTTTTCAGAAAAGATACAGGTCAGGAGCACCAAATGGATGCCAAGTGCTCAGGGCGAAAGCCGTTTGCTGTCAATTTCCAAGACTCCGGTTTTTGATCCAGATGATAAGGTTGTCCTGGTAGTCTGTACTGCCCAGGACATTACCAGGGTCCGTCAGAATCAGGAAGCTTTGAAGGGCAAGCTGAAGATCTTGAAATCCAAGGTCATGATTGACGGCCTGACTAATATACCCAACCGCAGATACCTGGACCAGGCCCTGTCCAGAGAATGGGGAAGAGCCAAGCGGGATCAGTCCCATCTATCCCTTTTGATTCTTGATATAGACAATTTCAAGGAATTTAACGACAACTACGGTCATGTAGACGGCGACAAGGTGTTGCAGCGGGTTTCCAATGCCTTAGCCCAATCTCTGACCAGACCAGGAGACATTATTGCCAGGTATGGAGGGGAAGAGTTTGTGGCCCTTCTTCCCCAGACTGATGTTAAAGGCGCCAAGGTCATGGCTGAGAAAATGCGCTCCCTGATAGAGGGTTTGAAGATCAAACATGAATTTTCTCCAGTGACCAGCGTCCTGACCGTAAGCATAGGCGGAGCCAGCATCCAGCCCTTGGTTGGCTTGAAGGATCTCCCCCCTGAAATTTTACTGAGAAGCGCAGACCGGGCTCTTTACCAGGCCAAGCAGTCAGGCAAAAATAGAGCTGTCACAAGGATGCTTAAATTCAATGGAACAGCAGCTCCTCAGGAAGATCCAGATGACATTAACAGTTAAAACCCTTTAGACCATCCCAAACCTTCGTCACCACCAGCCCGACAGCCTCCCCCACCCAGTCAGTCTTTAGATTTCACGGTCTAAATCAAACAATTCCAGCAACCTGAGTTATCCCCGCCAAAACACTCAACATAATATCCTTAAATAACAGATAATTACACACTAAATGCAAACAAGTTCCATTATGCAATCAGTTTCACCTGCAAATCACGGAACCATCTTGCATACATTCAACCAGTCCTCAAATCCGCTAGTTTAGCAACACTCAATATGGCTTTAAATGCAGATAGTTAGAATCAGCAAACAACCCATTCCATATGGCATGTTAATTGAAGTACCTGTGGATAAGATAAGGCCAAACCAGTCGTGAGGCTGGGACGGAAAGCCACGGGTCCATTGCTTAACCAAAAGAACGGTAAGTACTCGACAGCCGGGTTGCCAAGTGAAAACAAGTTCACACTGGCAATCCGGTTTTTTTTACGGAGAATTAAATGAAAAAACTGTCCATCTTTAAGATCATTATCAGCCTTTGCTTACTGTTGGCTGTTGTAGCCATGCCCTCAGCAGCTCAGGCAGTTCCCAGCCTGCAGCTCTATATCATGGGTGCTCAATACAATGAATCCACTGAGTCGTGGATGTCTTACGACAATCCATTCACTCTTCTGGTGGCTGGTTCCAACAGTGGCAATGCAGCCAAACTCACCAATCTGAAACTGCACATAGGGATACCCACTTCTGCTCCTGACGCATGGAGCGGACCTTCAGACTGGTTTCTTCAGCCTGGAGGAACAGTCAGTATTCAGGGACCAGGATATGAATCAGCCCAGACCATCATTTTTACCAGCAGTGGGCCACATGGGGTTCCTGGAGAACTGCCCGGAAACGGCACTCCTGAGCCCTGGCCAGGATATTATTTAAGTCTGGATTTGCCAGACATGGACTTTACCACAGGCAGCAACCTGGTATCCATTCCAAATTTTGATCCTGACTATGACTCCCAGGACCAGGGCTCTGGACTGGGAGTCATCTACGAATACATCATCAGCTACCAGGCGAGTCATCTATTCGGTGTTCACCTGGATGTTACAGCGATGCTCCATGGTAACAACGGAATCATCAGGCCTGTATTTGCACCGTATTCTCATAATGCTGATGCACCATCAATTCCAGAACCAGCCACCATGCTCCTACTAGGGACAGGACTCCTGGTTCTGGCAGGCTTTTTAAGAAACAGACCCTTTAACAATAAACAAAAGGAGTAATATGAAAGAAAAGCCATATCCGCAGCCTGGACAAGTCCGGCGGAACCCAGGCTCGGACGCAAGAGATCCGCCAGTCAGTCATCCAAGTTTGTGGTACAAATATTTACTCATCAAAAATACAGGAGAAATTACTATGAAAAGATTCAAAATGTTTTTATGCGCCATGACATTATCTTTGTTCATGGCTGCAAGTGCTCAGGCACTCCCATTGATGTTTGGATGGGACCTTGATTTAACAAGCCTGGGTGGACCAAAATATGAAAATATCAGGTCTGTGTCAGTTGTGGGATCATCCTACCTGACCCAGAACCTGACCGGTGTGGGCGGTGGAGGAGCTTACTATTACATGCAGGAGGGCGACGCCTTTTTTGAAACCTCCATCCTTTACCAGCTCTCTTTTGTGCCTGAGGGAGGCGGTCTGCCCCAGAACATGCAGCACCTCTATCTCTGGGGAAACAACATCACCGGTACTGTCAAGAACGTAGACAATGCAGGTGCCAGCCCCAATCCTGCTGATTGGGATTTTGACTATTCATTTGATCTCGGCCAGACTAATCTTGGAATGTACTACTATGACGGCCCGGCTAATGTTCTAGATCCTTTCAGCTTTGATCCCACAGCACCCGGAGTTACCCAGCTGGCCCAGTTTCAACTTGTTGCGCCTTCTGCCGGGACAGGACCTGAAGGCTTTCTTGGCGGAGGAGATGAGTTCACCGGCAAAACCAGCATGACCGGTCTGTTCATCGATTTTGAGCCAGGAGTATGGTTTACTCCTGGTGGCAACAGCTTTGAGTCTATGGTTGCCATGGGCTATGACTACTATGCCCTGCTCAGCCTGGATAACGTTATTGCCCCTAACAACTTCAACTTCGTGTTTGGAGACGACTTTTTTACATCTCTCATCGAACATGACGGAAGCTACAGACTGGCTGAAGTACCTGAGCCCACCACATGGCTTCTCTTTGGAACCGGCCTTCTTGGCCTGGCAGCCCTTGGCAGAAGGAAAATGCAGAAAAAATAATCCTGTCATCAACGACTAAAACAGAAAGGCCCCCTTAAGGGGGCCTTTTTGTTTTTAATCGTCAACCATGAATGTATACATGTCCTTTCGCAGGGTCCTGTGTCTTATCCCAGGTCCATAACCAGCCCTGAACAGCATGACCAGCCCCTGGCCTTGAAAATCCACTTCAGGAAATAACTTCTCAAATCCGGCCCAAACCTTTTTCAACAACTTGCGATGTTTTAAAGAAAAGGAATCCTCACCTTCCCATAGCCATCTCAGCCAGAACAGAGTGATGGCTGTCATGGGCTGCATCTGCAGACCGTTGTAATCCAAAGCCAGCCAGATCCTTTGCAAAGCCCGCCCGCCCAGCAAAAAATCTTTCTGTCCCATTCCAGAAACACTCACCAGTCCCACCAGTCCACTGGAAAGGATACCCTGGGCTGAGTGCATTGCAACCATCCGGCCCATACCGATTTTGTTGACAACATTCATGACAGGCCACGGCTTGGTAAGCCGCAAGAACACTTCACCGGCAACACCTGCTTCGAGGTTCTTCAAAGGCAGTCCGTCCCGCTTATCTGTTGCATCATTCTGACTGAACCTGATCATCGAAGAAAAATGCTCATGAAGGGCCCGGTGTTCAGTCCGTATTCGGTCAGCAAGATAAACAAGCCGGGCCATCTTCCTGATCCCAGCCCTGGAAGTGAGTAAATCCAGTCCAGCTCCCTGAATATCATTTATTCTGGCAAGCAAATCTTCCTGGACCCACTCCGGTACGGGATGCTTTGAAAATGGACGGCGGTTGGTACAGCGCGACCAGACAGCCGATGCCAGAGGATCAGCAGGGAGGTCCTTGCCAGCCCGCCTCAGGGATATCCTGGAAACAAGGCTGTCCTTTTCCTGATCCGGATAATACTCAACCTCGTGTTTTAAACCCGCCTCAGATGACGATATGCAAATATTCTCAATTGCAGCACCACAGGAGATAATTGAAGCAACCTGGCGCACATTGAAAAAAGAGTTATCCACCGACGAATCCAGGAAAACCGAAATTGATGCCTTGTCTGCCTCAAGTGATGAGCTGAACTTCCATGGCTGGGCATTATCTCCTGAAGGAGCCTGAACAGCTGATCTTATGACATATTCAATATGCCGGTCTTCTAGGGGCATGTCATCCACGACCCTGGGAGGCTTTTGGGAAACAGCTGGCCTGGACTTGGCTGCTGAGGCAAGGAGCATGTTTTTGACATACCATAATTTCAGCTTCTGCCTGATGGACCGGTTGCCTGCTCTCAACCGGCCTTTCCGGAAAGCCTTAAGATAAGGATCAAACTGGAAATAATCAGGTACAGGCTTTAAACCAGGCTTCCCAAGGACAATTCTGACTGCTTCGGTAACTGCCAAAGCTGAACAGAGTTGACAGGCAATGCCCAGAGATGGACCTTTTCCGCTCTTGAGGTCAACCCTGCCCAGGTCCATATAAGATATATGGGTGGGGCTTGGAGCAAGCCCCATGGCAAAACAAAGGTATTTCTCCTCTTCCGGCATTTCCTTGGCAACGTCAAAATAAGCATCAAACCCCATGCCCTGGGGCATGAAAACCAGCAGTGCCGAGCTGTATCCCAAAGGTCCGGCAGTTATGACCGGAACCCCCATATCTCTGGCTGTATTGAACAAAAGTCTTCTGATTTCAAACTGGAAAAAATCCAGTCCATCCAGCACCACATCAACGTCCTGCAGAAATTCTCGGACATTTTCCCTGGTCAGGCCTGAAGAAAAAGGGCTGATTTCCAGGTAAGGATTGATGCTTAACGCCTCTTCCATCATGACTTCCAGCTTCGGCCTGCCAAAGGATGAGACTCTGGCTCCACTTTGACGATTGATGTTCACGGGCTCAAAGTGATCAAAATCAGCCAGGTTAAAGACCCGAAATCCGGTCCGAACCAGATTGATCAAATGCACTCCGCCCACTCCACCCATGCCAGGAATGGCAACCTTTGACCGGCTGAGGTGTTTTTGTTCTCCAGCAGACAACAGCCCGATGTTTCTGGCAAAAGCCTGAGTAAAATAATCTTCTTCAGAGAGTATGCCGAAATCTTTAAGTTTGTGTTTCATTTCCTCAGCGTTCAAACCGAACTCCTTTGTTATTGGGTTTGTCTTGTCCTGCTCATCAGTATGGCCGGCAGAACTACCAAATCGCCGATAACAGCCGTCAGCATGATAAGCGCACTAAGCACCCCGAAGTAAACGATGGGCATGAAACTGCTCAAAACAAGCACCCCGAAACCAATGGACAATATTGCCGAAGAGCTGAGCAAAGCCCGACCTTTGATCATTATGGTCTGTTCAACTGCAACACTTATACTTTGTCCTTTTTTCCGCTCCTGATTGTACTTGGAAAGAAAATGGATGGTATCGTCAACAGCTATGCCTATGGCCACCGCAGCAATCAGAGAAGTTGCGGTATTCAGGGGGATACCCAGCAGGCCCATAATGCCAAAATTCAGAAGAATGGGAAAGCAGTTGGGCACAAGGCTCAGAAAACCCAGAGGGATTGATTTGAATACCAGGAACATGAGTACAGATATGATCACTACGGCAATGCTCAAACTGTAAATCTGCCCAAAAACCAGGGCATCGATGATGTTCACGTCCTGGACAGCCTGTCCTGTTATCTGAAATGAAAGATTATCTGTTTTCAGTTCATCCAGAAACCCTCTCAGATCCCTTATGATCTCAGCATGCCGGGCTGAACTGTGTTCGCCCAGCCTGACCATAATCCTGGTATGATTGAAATCAGTATTAACAAAGTCTTCAATGTCGTCTGAGTCATAGAGCAGAAGGTACTGAGCGACCAGTTGCCTGCTTTCCGGTATCCGGTAGTATAAAGGGTCTTCATTGTGAAAGGACATATTCATGTCCTTTATAAAATGATTAAAGGAAGTAGTGACATCCACTCCTGAAATATCCTGGATATAGTCTTCAATCTGTTCCACAATTTCCAGGTTAAGCGGATCCTTAAATGCATCCAGCTCAGCTCCCCTAATGGACACATCCAGCATTCCAACTCCGCTCAAACGTTCTTCCACAAAATCAATGGCCTGCCTTTCCGGACTGCTTTTTTTGAAAAACTCTACCAAGTTGGTCTCAACCTTGACTTTTCCTGCAAAAAAAACCGCTCCGCAGACAATAACTACCGATATTACCAGAATCTTATATTGATTGGATTGAACAAGAGTATTCAGTTTGCCCAGTATTCTGGGAATCCTGTGGGATTCATTCAGTCGAAAATACAGTTTTGCCGGGTCAAAAAGAAGGATAAGGGGAGGCAAAAGGAAAAAGGAAAAAAAGAATCCAAAAACCATTCCAGATGCAGCCAGGATGGAGAACTCCCGAATCGGTTCAAGATCACTTATGGACAGAGATAAAAACCCCACAACAGTAGTCAGGGTGGTCAAAAAACAGGGAACAGCCACCTGGTTCAAGACCCTGGACAAGGCCTCAAATCTGTCCTTTGAGCTATCCAGGACAGATTTTTCCATATGGGTAAAGATATGCACAATGGCGGTCAAAGTCAGGGCCATGACCAGGGGGGGGACAATGGTGGTGACATTGTTTATGGGAATATCCAGCATTCTGGACAGGCCCATGGTTGAGCTGACACAGGCTGAAATGACCACCACCGCCAGGATGGTCAACCTGATATTTCGAAAAAACAAAAAAGTCACCAAAGCGATGAGCAAATAGGTGACCGGTATGAATCTGGCAAGATCCCTCTGCATGTACTGACTCAAACTGAAATTGGTAACAGTCCAGCCAGCCAGGAAAAACTGGGTGTCTTCTTTAAATGGTTCAAGAACGGCTCTTGTTTTGCCAAGAAGATCTCGCCGGTAATCAGGGTCATCAGGATGGTCATAAGCAAAAACTACAATAGCTGCAGTTTTCCCGTCAGAAGATATCAGGTTTTTTTCATACAAAGGGTTGGTAACCCCCTGCTGTTTCAACCTTTCAAGGCTGGACCTGGTCCCCGGTATGTCCGTCAGAAAAGGCTGGACATAGAAATAATCCTCATCTCCGATAATACTGTCCACATTGGCCAGGCTGACAACATCCCTGGCCAGACCCAAACCTTCGAGTCCGGCTGTAATCTCTTTAAGGAGAGCAAGGTTTTCCTGTGTAAAAATATCATCTTTTTCAAAGGCTATGACAAAAAATTCATCATTACCAAAAACATCCTGAAAATCCTCGTAATACTTCTGATCAGGATGATCCTTGAGCCTGAAGTAGTCGACATTATTCACCGTCTGAATAAACGGAGCCCATGATCCGAATATCATGAACACCAGAATGGAAAGGACTAGGAAAAATTTGGAACGTCTGACTACAAAAGACAAGTCCATAATGAAATTCTACCAGCTTTCCAGGTATCTAGTTGAAAAAAAGGACGGATCTATCTGAGATGAATTGTATTCAATTTCCAGAGTAACAAGGACTGTCCGGTGATTCTGCTTGAGGTCATGCATAAGAACATGGGTCGGAGTCCATATCCCCTGTACCTCCTCCAGGCTTAAGACCTGGTAGGTTTTGACATGATCTCCGCGCTGATTAAAGAATAATGTTTTGACTGGAATGGCCATTTCCTTGGGAATCCAGCTTTTTAATAACGAATACTGGGAATCGGCTGCAGGCAGGGGGCGGATTTCAAGAATCCAGCACTCCCTTCCATCGACAATTTCTTCGCCAGTTACGATATGTTCTGACTCATCAACTGGCCGCCTTTCCATATCTTCGTATGTAAAATCCGAATTTACAAAAGACCTGCCTCTTTGAGTAGAAACAATCCTTCTGGTCCGATCCAGGGCCGGTAGATAAAGAAACTGCTGGGTACTGCCATCCCCCTGTTCCAGGGAAAGGAATCCGGTCCCGGCAATATCCGCCGGCTCAAGGAACCGGATCAACGAGCTTCTAATGTTGTTGTCATCCATGGTAATGGTTATGAGCTGACGCATCCTTGACCGATCATTCCTGTCCACCAGCTCCATGGTCATGCGGGCTATTGAATTATCACCCATGTAATAATCATGGACTTCACTGGCCAAGTCAGTTCCATCCGGGAAAGAATCCCGGGCTTCAGCCTGGAAATAAACCAGCCCAAAAATAATAACCGCAATCAGCAACTTAAACTTAAACAGCATCTATTCTCCAGGTCGTTTATTGGTTAGACGCACTCAGCATCTCATGGTCAAGAACGTACCGTGACCAGAGATTGAATCGAACTACTTAAGCAGGTTAATAAGAGTCTCTCTACTCAGATTCAAGCCCTGGATACCATGAGTTCAAGGCTTCTTTCATAGCTTCCGTTACGTTCTCCAGCAGTGAGGAATCTTTGGAAAGAAAATATGCTACAGTGTTTGAATCCAGTCCGTTTTTAGTCTTGCTGGAGCAAAAATCATTGGGCAATACCCGAGCTACCTTTTCCCCGGGAGACTGCCTGGCCACATCATGAAAATATGAATAAAGCGGTGTATCAAACTCAAGATCCTGGCAAATCTTGATCATCACATCCTTTGATTCTGCAACCTTGGCCCGCAGGGCAACGGCAGGGGCATCAACCCTTGGATAATGCCGGACTGGTCCAAGTTCTTTAAATGGAAACAAATTTTTATAGTAGCGGACATGCCTGGGGTTAACCGCAATACAGACGTCATCAACTCCCTTGTAAATCGAATACCAGTACATGACCTGAACAAGGTAATGGAAGATATTTTTCCAGCGATGTTCTCGCGGAGTAGCTAAGGCAGAAAGCTCAACAATTTTGCGACCCTGATTACGCAGCTCATCAAGCTCAGGCCTGTAAATTACATCCATAGGCAAGCCGAATTCAGGGGTATCAAATATCTGGGTAAGGTTTGATATGACAGATAAGTAAGACTTGGCAATGATATGAACTGTGTCTGGCAAAAGAGAATAGATGCTGTACAGCATCTGATGCGGTTTAGGCTCAGTAATGAATTTTTTTTGCAGGTAAATCTGATAAACCAGAGAAAAAGCCTTTTCCAGTTCTTCCCTGGTTTCAGCGAATTTGACCGCTGGCCGATCCAGATCCAGCAGGTCTTGGTTATGAAGACCTGAACGTTTAATCCGAAGGGTTCTTCTTCGTTCCGGCTGCTTAAACACAGCCCCTCCTCGAAATAGAACCTCAGGTATTCTCTGGCTTTGAAGCTGCATGATTTATCACCCCTGGTTGAATATTATCGGCAACAAAAGATGCGGACGTTAATCCCGCTCGGTTTGGAAAACCGTTCATGCCAAAAGTGAAATTTGCAAGATATGAACCAGGTTAAAAGTGATACTTAACCCTCAAATATATTTGATCATTATCCTTATATTGTCCCAGTATAGTATCCCTGCTTCCTTGAAAAAAATGTAATCCGAAAGTCACATCCAGGTTGGTGACCGGAGTATAGGTTATATAGGGATGAATGTGAGATGAATCATCACTTAAAAAATATATTCCCCTGACCCCGGTTTCCCAGGTTCCTCTGGCCCAATCCTTACTCAACTCTCCAATAATAGAGTAATTATGTCTTTTAAAAAACAAAATTTCGTCCTGGTGATTGAAGACATACTGACTTGAGAGTTGAAGATTGGCGTACCATTCATTTTCCCCAATATAATCTATCCCTCCAACTCCATGGAATGCAGGTCGCTGCATGGAGGTCAGATCATCCCGGATAAAAGTCTGTTCATCAAAATATGCAGCCTCACCTCTTATTCCGAAATTGCCATGTACTGTTTCAAACTCCAGTCCATAAATTCTACTTCGGGCATACCTGACCTCAACTTTCTCATCCGTCAGATCGGCAGGGTCAGGAAAACTCTTTTTCAGATCATCAAGGGAAAATGCACCATCTACCTTCAGATTCTTAATGGGAAAACTTGAAACATAGGGCATGGCTTCTCTGGTGTATAAAAAGCTTGCCGCCCAATCCACTTCTCCCAAAGTTTTTCCAAGCCTGGCCCCAACGCTCGAATTTTTCAGGGTTCTTGGGGGATTACTTTCATTGACTCGGATCCCTTTACTGTATTCTTTAAAAAAATCAGGAAGATCACTGTCAATAATATCTTGCCTGGCATGCCGGAAAAAAGCCCAGTTGGTTCCAAAAAAATCCATTTCATGGGCCTGATGAAAGGGAATGAACACCCCCTCCAGATTCCAGTCATCCTGAAAATACCTGATCCTGGCCATCCAATTAGGAATCTTTCGGTCTTCCAGGTCCATGATCAGGAACTGGCGCATGTCCTGGGCATTAATATTATCCACAGGGCTCAGCTGATCGGTCTTTCCCCAGCGAACCGTCTGCCTGCCCAGCCGGAACTGCCATGGTCCCTGATCCCAGTTCAGGTAGGCCTCAAAAAGGTCAAGATCATGGTCGTTATAGGAATTTCTTTTTCCAAACCAGAGATAGTCCGACTGGGCCGATACAATTAGATACGGATCCGGGGACTGAAACAAAAGATGACCATTGGACTCCAGGCTTCTGAAGGTATACCTGGCCTCGGCCCTTATCTTTTGCCTGTAGCTTCTGGTCTGCTGATTTTTCCCATGTCTCTTGAGATCAGACCCGCCGTAAACATCAATAAATCCGCTGAACCGGAAATTATCTTTCCAGTTCCGGCCTTCAACGTTTGAGCCATCAGATGATGGCCCCAGCAAAGACATGATATTTCCAGCGGTTGACTGTTCATGATCGTTACTAGCTTTCAGAAGCGAACCATCATCACCAGAATGGTCTTCAGATGATCCCTCAGGCTCGTAAACAGAATCAGGTCTGTTTCTTACAACAGGAACCCGTCCATTGGCTGCCAGCTGGACCGGCTCCACCCTTACCGGGGGTCGATGGATTATGGGTTTTCTGATTATGGGACTTCCAGAAGAAGAGTGCAGTGCGGGATTGCCATTTAAAAAATGACCTTCAAAACCACCTGGGTCCATTATGGATCGGACAGGTTGAGCTTTTAAGTCTGTATGAAAGGGAAAAAAAATAACAACAATGAACATAAGGACGGCCCGAAGCGGAATCCGGCCCATCATCCAAGTAGATGGCGTTGTATTCAGATTCAGATACCTGATCATGCCCTGATGCGGATTAGAGTGGCAGCAAAAACATTTGATACAAAGGATTCACAATCATGTGAAAACTCCTTTAAAACTCAATATGACACCTTATGCTTTAAATACCACTAAATCAACACAGGGACAAGCCCGGGTAGGCGTTTTCAAGCATTTTTTTCTGCACTCTGTTCAACCCGCTCAGGATGGAGGGCTCAAGACTTAAAAAATGGTGAACAGACCCGGAGTCAAGTCTGACCGGCTGGAAAACAAGCTGATGATCCCTGGCAGGGGTTTTGCCTCTGAGGGACTTTTGCAAGCTCTGTTCAACCCGGTACAACCATTTGTAAAACGGGGCATCAGAGCAAATCAAATCAGAAATCTTCATCATATAGTCCAGGGCTTCATACACCCTGCCCCTTAGCCCGACCGCAGGAGCATTTACCCTTGGATAATGGCGGACCGGTCCCAGCTCTTCAAAGGGAAAAAGACTGGTATAGAATTTTTTGTGTCTGGGATTGACCACGATACAGATATCATCAATTCCCCGGTAAAGGGCATACCAGTATACAGCCTGGATCTGGTACAAAAATATGTTGCGCCAACGGAACCTGCACGGCGTGGCCAGGGCTGAAAGTTCGGCAATCTTTCTGCCCTTGCTCCTGATCAGGTCCAGCTCCCTTTTGTAAATAGAGTCCATGGGCAGGCCGAATTCTTTTGTATCAGGGACATGGGTCAGATTGGATATAGTGGCCAGGTTCCTGCGAACACTGATGTGGGTTGTTTCCGGCAGCAGCGAATAGATGGAAAAAAACATTTTATGAGGCCTGGGCCGGGAAATATACCCCTTTTCCCGGTATATCTCATAAACCAGAGAAAAATTCTGTTCCAGATCCCTTTTCTTTCTGGCAAGACTTACCACCGGCATTCCAAACTTCTGGCCCTTGTCCATCTTAAGACCTGAACGTTTTATCCTTGATTGGCAGGCCTTGGTCAGAGGTCTATATTCAAGATAAGATCCTTCAAGGGCCTGGGCGTTATTTAGCATCATTTGATCGTTTCACTTTGTAATCTCTGAACCTGTCATTAATAATTAACAAACGAGACTGAAAATACCACATTCCAGACCTCAGAAGGATAATGAGCAAAATGGATACCAGTAAAATTATTTTTTTATGGCCTGATTCAAGGAGAAAAGCAACTGCCGGCTAACAGCCCGAAACAACATGTTAATCAGGATGGATGATATAAAGGAAGGATTGCTTTGCCAGTAAGGAAGTTTTTTATTGAGAAGGACAAAGAACGATATTTTCCCATGGTGGGCAAAATTTTGCCCACCATGGGGTCAAGTGAGCAGAGCCAAGCTATAGAGTGAGAAGAAAAGAAGACAACAATTGTCGTGTCGGGCTCAGTCCCTTTTCACAATGGCTACCTGCCAAATGAATTTCATAATCCTAACCTGGAAGGATAATCTTTGGTGAAGCAATTTCCGTGGACCCAGCCAGTAAGTAGAGTTTATCTCTGAATAGATTGACAAATACTAAACCAATTAAAATCGATAACGACCATAAATGGCATATTATAACCGTCCAAATACCATGATGAATAAACATCAAAACATAGGGGGCTTAAGCCCCCTATACTTAAATATTAACATGCTGAATCGCTTACTATTCCAGTTCGAATAGATCTATTCACTACTCGGAGCTCCACCAGGACCAGGACACTTGTCGTCACCTTCTTCTAACGTACCTGCAGGACAACAATTAAAGGCACTAGTGGGATCCTCTAAGCTATTGCAGAATACTGATACGCCATTGATTTGTGTTCCTGTAAAGCCTGCAAACTGAATAGCGCCATCTCCATCTAGTTCAATTGGAACAAAATAATCTGCATCATTCACATCTTGCCCTACATAGCACATCCAGGTCCAAGTATCTGATTCATCTTCATATACCAACTGGTCTCCTTCTGGTGATAATTCACCAGCGGCATATCCAGCACCAAGCTGGTTCATACAAGTTCTTATGGATGCCTGCACCCCGGTTGCTGTGGAATTTGCCCTGTATTTACCATACTGAGGAATGGCTATGGCAGCCAGAATACCAATGATGGCCACAACAATCAGAAGTTCGATCAGAGTAAAACCTTTTTCACCTTTTTGGGGAAACTTCATAACAAACCCTCCATAAATTAAATAAAATTAAAATGTTCCTGTAAATATTCATCCGGTCCACGCCCTGATGCCATCCTTGAATTCGTTTCAGAGACGCATGATTAAGATATAGCGCAACTGAAAAAAAGTCATCCATTATTTAATTTTCTTGACACCTAACCAAGCTCAGCCCTGTTATCTATAATTAGCAAGATGCAAGCCGAAAATACCAAACCCTTGAACCTGCTCAAACCGGCTATCCTTTTTCTGACTCAACACTCAGTCATAATTGAATAATTTAACCAAGAATCATGGTTCCATGAAGAACTTATCCAGGGAAATTCCCATCAAGTTCAAAACTGACTTACCAAAATGTAATCATGATTACAATGAAGGCGATCTGAAAATGAATGAATGCCTGAAAATACAGGCCAGATAGTGAAAGGAAATAATAGCAGGACGAAAAGAACCAGTCTTGAAAAAATCAAAATATAAAAAAACCGGTTGGGTTGCTACAGACACTTGGCCAAAGTATCTCACCCTTTATTTTTTCGCCAGCTCCAATGGGTGATCCCAAGCTTTTTGATCTTGTAGTTCAGAGCCCTGGGGGAAATCCCAAGTTGATCAGCTGCTTTTTTCTGAATCCAGAGGTTAGTCTCCAGGGCATCCAGGATGATTTTGTACTCTGATTCATCCAGTTTCTGAGAAGCAGGAGGGGAGTCATTATTCATCTTAAATACATTGCCCGAGTCAAGATGAATATTCTTGCCACCGATGACCGGTCCGGTTTCAAGGAGTACGGCCCGCTCAATAACATTGGCCAGTTCCCGGATATTGCCGGGCCAGGAGTATTTCTGCATCATTTCCAGGGCCTGATCACTGAAGCCCTTGACCCTGCGCTTGGTCTCCCGGCAAATCTTCCCCAGAAGATACATGGCCAAAGGCTCTATGCACTCCCTGCGGTCTCTAAGACCTGGCAGGTGGATCACCAGAACGTTGAGCCTGAAATAAAGGTCCTGTCTGAATTGGCCTTTTCTGACCATGGAGGCCAGGTCCTGGTTGGTGGCTACAATAATCCTCACATCGCTGTGAATCGTCTTATTCCCGCCAAGCCTTTCAAAGGTCTTTTCCTCTACCACCTGCAGGAATTTGGACTGCAAAGAAGGACTCATCTCCCCTATTTCGTCCAGGAATACTGTCCCTCCTCTGGCCTGCTCAATTCTTCCCTTTCTGGTCTTGACCGCGTCAGTAAAAGCGCCCTTTTCATGGCCGAAAAGCTCGCTTTCCAAAAGGGTTTCCGGGATATTGGCGCAGTTAATCTTAACAAAAGGCTTTTTCTTTCTAAGGCTGTTGAAGTGGATGGCCCCGGCCAGAAAGCTTTTACCTGTTCCGGTTTCTCCAGTTACCAGCATATTGGAATCGGTTTCGCAATACTTTCGTACCAGATTCATCACGGATTTCATGGCCTGGCTCTCTGCCACAATCTTGCCCAGGTCATAAACAACATCCTGCTGCCGGCGAAGGTAATCAATCTCATTTTTCAGGCTGCTTTTTTCCAGGGCTCGGTTTACAGCAAGCTTGATTCTTTCACCGGAATAGGGTTTGGCAATGAAGTCAAAAGCTCCAGCCTTGACTGCATTGACAATCCAGTCGGAATCGTCGCGTTCACTGGTCACGATAATCGGTGTTGCCGGCAGGGAAGTGACGAGAGTTTTTAGAGTTTCCAGGTTGTCAGGGCTTCCACCTTCCAGATCAAAGATGCCGATATCAAAATATTTTCGGGCATAAGTCTTCCCGACTTCCTGCACATGCCTGCAGATGTTCACATCATAGCAAGGTGACAAAGAGTCCCTTAAAATGTCCTGGTAAGTCTGGTTCTTCTCCACACTCAGTATGCTGGGCATAACCACCTCTAGGCTGATTTGGCGTGCAAAACCTGAAAATTCATTACTTGCCTTTCAGGTTTCGAGTATTTATGGTTATAGATTCATTTTAAGTATAAGGAAGTATCAATGGCCGATAAAAAGCCGCATATATCCCTGCCAGCGGAAAAGCTTGTCAAAAGGGTTCTGGACATGAGTCCAGAAAGCTTTGATTCCTGGCCGGAGTCAGTCCGCAACCTTGCCCTTAGCCTGGCTGGCGAACTGTTTATAATCCGTTACAACCCCTTTATCAATCCCGACCTCGTCCAAAAAAGCGTCTGGTCCAGATTAAATACCGAGAGATCAGCCCTGTCACCTCAGTACTTTCAGGAGATATCCAGCCGTCTGGATGCATACTGGCAAACCTTTGAGGAAGACCGGGAGTTCAAGGGCCAGGTCATTAAGAACCTGTCCAGACGCATGCCTCCTGCCAATATTGTCACCACTCCCAACACCATAATTGAGTGTTCCACAGATGCCACTGATCTGCGCATGGAACTGCCCATGATGGTCCTTTTCCCAGAAAACACCTCTCAGATCAGGGCAATCGTTCAGCTGGCCAATGAAATGAACTTCACCATCGTCCCCAGGGGAGGAGGTTCAGGCCTGACCGGTGGAGCCATCCCGGCCATGCGACTTTGTGTGATCCTCAGTCTTAGCAGAATGAAGGAAATCCTTGAAATTGACAAGGAAAATCATGTGCTCTGTGCCCAGTCCGGAGTCATTACCCTGGATGCCATAAAAGCAGCTGCCAGGGAGAACCTTCTTTTCACTGTTGACCCTGCTTCCAAGGCTGCTTCATCCCTGGGCGGCAATGTCTCCGAAAACGCAGGTGGCCCCTTTGCCTTTGAATACGGAACAACAATTGACAACATTCTCAGCTACAAAATGGTCCTGGCCAATGGAGAACTCCTGGATATTAAACGGGCCAATCATCCCGGACACAAAATCCTTCTGGATGAAACAGCTGAGTTTCATATCTTTGATGAGCACGGCCGCTTAAAAGAAACCATTCGACTGTCCGGAGAAGACATCAGGAGCCCCGGACTTGGAAAAGACGTTACTAACAAGTTCCTGGGCGGTCTGCCAGGCATTCAGAAGGAAGGGGTGGACGGTGTGATCACCGAGGCCTGTTTCACCCTTCATCCGACCATGGCTCTGTCCAGGGTTCTCTGCTTGGAATTTTACGGCCATTCCATGCGTAATGCCATGCTGGTCATTAAAGACATAGTGGGGCTGCGTGACAAGATCAGGATCAACGGAGACTTAGTAAAAATATCCGCTCTGGAGGAATTTGGGACCAAATACGTCCAGGCCATTGAATACCGCAAAAAGTCAGCCCAGTATGAAGGCGAACCCATTTCAGTCTTGATTGTTCAGCTTGACTCCAATGATGCCCTGGCTCTGGACCAGGCTGTGGAGAGCATCGTTGACATCGTGTCCCCCTATGATCAGGTGGACGTGTTCGTGGCCCGGGATGCCAAAGAAGCAGAAATCTTCTGGGAAGACCGGCACAAGCTGTCAGCCATTACCAGGCGCACCAGCGGATTTAAGATCAACGAAGATATCGTCATTCCCCTTGATGTGATACCTGAATTCTCCGACTTCATTGAAAACCTGAATCTCTATTACCTTGCCCTGGCCTACCGCAAGGCCCTGAACACGGTTCTTGATCTGCAACAAGTGGACATGGATGACGAGTTCATCCATATGGAACTGGATATCGCCATGGGAGTCTTGAAGGGCAAGACAACCAAAGATGATCTGCCCGAGGAAATATTTCACCTGCAGATCGGGTTCTTTTTCCAGGATCTTAAGGGGAGATATCCTGAATTACGCCGGGATCTGGAATCCATTCTGGATGAACTGAACAAAACAAAAATTATTGTGGCCAACCACATGCATGCCGGTGACGGTAACTGTCACGTGAACATCCCGGTCAACTCCAATGACCCGGAAATGATGCACTTAGCAGAAGATGCAGCCCAGAAAGTATTTGCCAAGGTGCTTGAGCTGAAAGGACAGGTTTCTGGAGAGCACGGCATCGGCATCACCAAGATCGGATTTCTGTCCGATGACAAGATTGCCGCCCTGAAAGCTTACAAGAAAAAAATCGACCCCAGAAATGTCTTTAATCCGGGAAAGCTGATTCAAAAGGATCTGCCTGTTCATCCCTACACCTTTTCCTTCAATCAGCTGATTGAAGATCTCAATAAAACCGGCCTTGAAGAAAAAGACAGGCTCATCAACCTTCTAAGAAGCATTCAGTCCTGCTCCAGATGCGGCAAATGCAAGCAGACCTGCCCCATGTACCTTCCCCAGAAAGGTCTTTTGTTTCACCCCAGAAACAAAAACATAGCCATGGGAGCCCTCATTGAAGCCATATACTATACTCAGCTTCTCCATGGAGATCCTGATCAGGAGGTTGTTGGGCACTTAAGAAGGATCATGGAGCACTGCACAGCCTGCGGTAAATGCACCCAGGCCTGTCCGGTAAAGATTGAAAACGCCAGGGCTGCTCTGGAAATGCGTTCTTTTTTGGACATAAACAAAGCTTCAGGCCATCCGGTCAAAAACAGAATCCTTAAATACCTGAGCCAGGACCCCCAGAAAATGATCCCCAGGGCTGCCAAACTGGCTGGCATTGGTCAGAGAATCCAGAACACCGCTCTGGGAATTGTACCCTCATTCTGGAGAAAAAAACTGACCAGCCCCCTGTTCCGGGATAGATCTCCTGAAATCGGTTTTCGCAATCTTCCTGAGGCCCTGCGCCTTGGCAAACATCACATTTTCAGGCCAGAGAACAAGGCTACAGGCGAAGCTGTCTTTTATTTTCCTGGATGTGGCGGAGGCCTTTTTTATCGCGACATTGGCCTAGCCAGTCTGGTCCTGCTTTTGGAAGCAGGTCGAACCGTTATTTTGCCGGACAAACATCTTTGTTGCGGCTATCCGTTGCTGGCCGGAGGTTGCCTGGAAAGCTATGAAAAAATCAAAGCTGACAACCGCAGGATGCTCCAGCAGCTTATCAATTCTGCTAAGGATCAGGGGCTGACTTCCGGGCATATCCTGACTTCCTGCGGAACCTGCAGGGAAGGGATTCATGATTACCGCCTTAAGACAAATTCAAAAGATCTGGGGCATCTGGATATTGTTCAGTACCTGTTGCAGGAAACAGAACCGAAACCTCAGAATGGCCCGGAAAAAATCCTTTACCACCCTGCCTGTCATGCCGAATGGGTGGGGGTGAATCTGCTTAAGGCCGGAGAGGTATACGCTTCAAAACTAGGGGAATTCCTGGGATCAAAGATTGAACTGAGTCCTGGCTGCTGCGGTGAATCCGGTCTGGGAGCCATGACCTCTCCAGAAATCTACAATCTTATCAGGGCAAGAAAACAGGAAATCCTTGCAAAACAATTGCCCGAGTATAATGAAGATTTTCCCCTGCTGGTGGGATGCCCTTCCTGTAAGATCGGTATTTCAAGAAGCCTGATGGAACTAAAATCCAAAAGAAAAGTCTTACATACTGTGGAGTATCTGGCCCAGACCAGGCTGGGGAAAACCTGGAAAAACGATTTTTTAAAGAAGCTGTCCAAAAGCAGGATACAGGAACCTGTGCTGTACTATTCCTGAGCCAACATTAATCAAAATGCGCTATCTGGGAATTGACTTTGGACTGAAAAGAATCGGCCTGGCTGTGAGCAGCCCCTGCCAAAGCATGGTCTTCCCCTTGGCAACCATTGTCAGGACCACCCGGCAGGATACTTTTGACCAGCTCATGGACATAATTGAGAAACAGAACATCCAGGCCGTGGTCTTGGGGCTTCCCATCCAGGCCGACCAGGAACCAAGCCTTACATGCAGGCAGGCAATCAATTTTAAAGAGAGTCTCTGCCGCAGAACTGATCTGCCTGTTTACACCGTCAATGAGGCTTTTACCTCTGGAGAAGCAAAATCAATGCTCTTGGAGCGAAAGTTAAGCCAGACCAAAGTCAGAGAGAATCTTGACCAGATGGCAGCAGTTCTTATCCTTGAAACCTTTTTGAATCAGACATCGTGACATGAAAAAAGCAATCTTTTCTTTTCTGATTTTCTTTGCATTGCTGCTCATATCAGGGGCCGGTTATTTCTACCACTCCATAACCACCCCTGCCAGTGCCAAAAGCCTGGAAACCATTGTCCGCATCAACCATGGCCAGAGCTTTAAAAGCATTGCAACTCAGCTTCATTCAAAAGATCTCATAAGAAATGAAATGGTCTTTTATTTTCTGGGCAGGCTCACCGGCCAGGCCAGAGATGTCAAGGCCGGTCACTACCAGCTGGATCCCTCATGGTCCATGGTCAGGATACTTGACCATCTGACCATAGGCCGTGAAGCCTTGAACCGAATCCAGATCCCGGAAGGTCTGAGCTGGTGGCAGACCGGAAGACTGCTGGAGCATGAAGGGCTGGTTGATTTTGAAGAATTCAGCAGGCTGGTTAATGACCAGGACTTTCTGGAGGGACTTGGAGTACACGGAAAAAGCGCTGAAGGTTTTTTATTTCCAGAGACCTACTATCTCTCACCCACCAGGGACATTGGAGCCAGAAGGCTTATCAGTATCATGATCGGCCAGTTCTGGAAATCCACCGGACACTTGTGGGAGCAGATGGACTTCGATGAAGTCTATCAGACCATTAATCTGGCTTCACTTGTTGAAAAAGAAACCGGGATCAGTGCGGAACGAAGGATTGTTTCCGGGGTATTTCACAACCGGATCCAGAAAAACATGCTGTTGCAATGTGATCCCACGATAATATACGGCCTGGGAGAAGAATTTGAAGGCAGGCTGCGCAGATCTCATTTGGAAGACCGGGACAATCCCTACAACACTTACAGACATCGGGGCTTTCCTCCCACCCCCATCTGCTCACCGGGCCTGGCTTCCATTAAAGCAGCCCTGTTTCCAGAAGAACATAACTACCTGTATTTTGTATCCAGAAACGATGGTTCCCATCACTTCAGCAAAACCCTGCAGGAACACAACCGGGCTGTAAACAGGTATCAAAGAGGCAGGTAACCCCAAGCATAAACTTGGTGCATCTAGGAGGCAAAGTGTAACCAGCCTGATTAGCTTAGAATTTTCTTTACTTTTCCGACCAGCTCGGTCAGGTCCACAGACTTGACCACATAGTGGTCTGCGGCAATGGACTTTAGGTCGTGCTGAAAGCTGTCATAAGCTGTGCACAAAATTACTGGGATATCCTGGTCCTGGGAACGGATTTCCTGAAGTATATCCAGGCCTGACCGGTCATGACCCAGCTTGATGTCCAGCACAACCAGACCGGGCTTTTCTTTCTCAAGCAGGGCAAGGATGTCTTCGGAGCCATCTGATGTGACAACTTTATAACCAAGGCTTTCAAACTCTTCCTGGTAAAGCATCCTGATATGAAGCTCATCATCGACAACCAGAATCTTCTTACTCATAAAACCATCTCCTCGTGGAGTTAATGCCCGGTTAACAGGAATATTTGTCTTAATCCAACTTAATAACACCAGATAATCTAAACAGAATCAAAGAGCAAGCAGATGCAAGTCCTTCTTCAGCCGGAAAATAAAATTAAGGAAATCCCCAGGGTCGCAACTGTGCTGGGACTGCTTAACAAACTAGGCCTTAAGCCGACCCAGGCCCTGGTCATCAGGGAAGGCCGGCTTTTGACCCCGGATGTCCAGATATTTCCAGATGACCAGCTAAAAGTCAGGGTTGTGGCATCCAGAGGATAACATGAAATGTACCAGATGCAAAGATACGGCTGTAATTGCCCTTCCCAGCCATAACGCCGGATTCTGTCCTGAATGCTATCTGCTTTTCTTTGAAAGACAGGTTGAAAAAGCCATCAAGGACAAAAAGCTGTTCAGCCATGACGACAAAATCCTCATCGCCTTAAGCGGAGGAAAGGATTCTCTGGCCCTGGCCTGGCAGTTGAAAAAACTCGGCTACGACGTTTCCGGACTGCATATTGATCTGGCCATCCCAGGCTCATCAGCAGATGCCAGATCCCATGTGGAAAGATTTTGTTCAGAAAACAGACTTGAACTCTACATCCTGGAAATGGAAAAAATGGGACTGCCCATTCCAGAAGTGAAAAAGATAATCAAAAGGCCTGTCTGTTCGGTATGCGGCAAAATTAAAAGATATTATTTCAATAAATTTGCAATGGATAATGGCTTTAACGTTCTTGCCACCGGACACAACCTTGATGATGAAGTGGCCAGGCTTTTTTCCAATGTCTTCAGATGGGACGCTGCCTACCTGGGAGATCAAGGCCCTTTACTTCCTGCAGAAAATGGCTTTGTGCGCAAAGTTAAGCCCTTGTACCGGATGGGAGAGTTTGAGACAGCCAACCTCTCTTTTCTGGCTGGAATTGATTACGGATTTACTCCATGTCCCTACAGCAAAGGGGCAAGCTTCACATTTTACAAGACCCTGATGGATGAGCTTGAGCACAAGCAGCCAGGACGAAAGTTGAATTTTTATGAGGGATTTCTTAGCCGGGGACAAAAAGCTTTTGCCAAGATGGACCGGGAAGAGGGTCAAAAGCCCACGCCCTGTCTGAACTGTGGTTACCCCACATCCGAGGATATCTGTGGTGTGTGCCGAATCAGGCAAATTTTAGGGGACAGCTAAGACTGTCAGCATCAAACTGGAGGACAAGATTTTCTGATGAATCTTGTCCTCCGAAAAAAACTGATTAGAAAAAGATCCGGCTAAAGGGCCTGAACCACCAGATTCCCCATCTCATCACAACCAACCTGCTTCATACCCGAAGACATGATATCCCCGGTTCGGAAGCCTTTTTCCAGAACATCTTTAACTGCACCTTCAATAGCCATAGCCTCTTTGTCTAAGGCAAAGGAATGCTTGAACATCATGGCCACAGAGAGAATGGTTGCCAGTGGATTGGCCAGATCTTGTCCGGCAATATCCGGAGCAGAACCATGAATAGGCTCATACAGAGCTGGGTTCTTCAGACCCATGGATGCAGAGGGGAGCATGCCCAGAGATCCGGTAATTACCGCAGCCTCATCCGAAAGGATGTCTCCGAAAAGATTTGAGGTAAGAATAACGTCAAACTGGGACGGGTCCCGGACCAGCTGCATGGCTGCGTTGTCAACGTAGAGATGGCTGAGTTCCACATCAGGATACTCCCTGGCCGTCTCTATTACGATCTCCCTCCAGAGCTGAGATACATCCAGGACATTGGCCTTGTCCACCGAACAAACCTTTGAGCGCCTTTTCCTTGCAGCTTCAAAGGCAACCCTTGCCACTCTTTCTATCTCATCTTCGGAGTAGATCATGGTGTTAAAGGCAAATTTTCGACCGTTTCTTATTTCCTCCCCCCTTGGCTCTCCAAAATATATCCCGCTGGTCAACTCTCTGACCACCAGAAGATCAATGCCCTTGTCCACAATATCTGGCCGAAGCAGGGATGCGTCTTTAAGCTCAGGAAAGAGCAGCGCAGGCCTCAGATTGGCAAAAAGATCAAAAGCTTTGCGGATGCCCAAAAGTCCTTTTTCAGGACGAATTGCTTTATCCAGCTCATCCCATTTGGGTCCGCCCACTGCTCCGAGCAAGATAGCGTCTTTGCCCGAGCAGAGTTCAATGGTTTCATCAGGAAGGGGAACACCTTTTTCATCAATGGCAGCCCCACCGATCAGAGCATGGTCAATCTCCAGATCATGGCCAAAGAGATCAGCAATCCTGGCCATGACTTTTTCAGCCTGAATCATTATTTCCTTGCCGATTCCATCCCCGGGCAAAACGCATATCTTCATGTGCATAGAAATTCCTGTGTGTTTCAGATTTACAGAAAAAAATCAGGACTTAAACTACCCTTAAATTTTACTGAGCCACCTTTTCCCGAACATAGGGGATTAATCCCCCTTTGGCCAGGATTTCAGCCATGAACTCTGGAACCGGACGGCTCCTGATTTCTTTATTGGTGGTGAGATTTTTGATAATTCCGGTCTTTGCATCAATATCCAGCTCATCACCGTCATTTATCCCGGCTATGTCGTCGCCGATTTCCAAAAGGACCAGGCCCATGTTGAACCCGTTACGATAAAATATCCTGGCAAAACTATGAGCAACAACCACTGGCATGCCCGCCCCAAGGATAGCTATCGGGGCATGTTCCCTGGACGAACCACAGCCAAAGTTTTTCCCGCCCACCAGGATATCTCCTTTGTTCACTCTTTTTACCCAGCCTTCTTCCAGTCCTTCAAAACATTTGTTTCCCAGCTCTGTTGCATCTGTGGTCACCAGGAATCTGGCCGGTATGATGGCATCAGTATCTATGTGATCTCCGACCTTATGAGCTTGACCTTTATAATTCATCTGAATTCTCCACTATAGTTTATAAAACCAAAGGCTCTCCTGCACCTGAACTCTCATCCATCAAAAGCAAGATGGGCAATCTGCTGGCTATTACAGCTTTTCCGGATGAATAATTTCACCGGCTATGGCCGCAGCAGCCGCTACCACAGGAGATCCGAGGTAGACTTCACTTTCCAGGCTGCCCATCCGACCTTTGAAATTTCGATTGGTCGTGGCCAGGCATTTTTCCCCTGAAGCCAGAATCCCCATGTGTCCACCAAGGCATGGTCCACAAGTCGGAGGGCCGATAATTGCCCCGGCCTTGATGAAGATGCCAAGCAACCCTTCATCAAGAGCCTGCTCATAAATCTTTGGGGTTGCAGGCAGCACAATGAATCTGACCTTGGGGTTCACCTTCTGGCCTTCAATAATCCGGGCAGCCTGTCTCAGATCAGAAATGCGGCCATTGGTGCATGAACCAAGCACAACCTGGTCGACTTTGATTCCTCCAAGCTCATCAATGCCTTTGACATTGTCAGGAAGATGGGGACAGGCAACTTGAGGTCCCATACCGGTCATATTAATCTCTACTTTCCGGTAGTATGAAGCCCCGGCATCAGGGAATATCTCAATGGCATTTTCAAAACCTTTCTGGCTGCAATATTCAAGGGTTTTCTGATCTGATGGGAAAAGCCCGACTTTACCTCCAGCCTCAATAGCCATGTTGGCCATGGTCATCCTGCCTTCCATTTCCAACTGGTCAACAACCGGTCCGGCAAACTCAAGGGCCCTGTACAAGGCGCCGTCAACCCCGATCAGCCCGATCAGGTGCAGAATAATATCCTTGGCCGTGGTATATTTTTCAAGCTCTCCTGCGATGTTCACCCTGATGCTTTCCGGAACCTTGAACCAGGTTTCGCCCAAAGCCATGGCTCCAGCTATGTCAGTACTGCCCATACCGGTGGCAAACGCGCCCAGCCCTCCATAAGTACAGGTATGACTGTCTGCGCCTACCACTATGTCTCCTGGCCCGACCAGGCCCAACTCAGGCAAGAGAGCGTGTTCAACCCCTACGTTCCCACCTTCATAGTAATGGACCACGCCCATTTCCTTTGCAAACTCCCGGACCTTTTTGACCTGCTCGGCTGAATCAATGTCCTTATTGGGGGTGAAATGGTCGCAGACCAAAGCGACCTTTTCCCGGTCAAACACCCTTTTAGCCCCCATTTTCCGAAACGAATCAATGGCCAGGGGAGCAGTGATATCATTGGCCAGCACCATGCTGGTTTCACACTGAACAATCTGGCCGGCCTCCTTAACCTCTTCCCTGCAGTGCATTTGCAGAATTTTCTGAGCTAGTGTCTTTGCCACAATGGTTATCTCCTATTTGGTATAAGGCAGTCAGGACTCATAATTAACAATAAAAATCCAAACAAATCAGACAGGCTTCCTGATCTTCAGGTAGCTATTCAGCTAAGGTGCATGGTCACCAGATCCATCAGCCCTGCCTTCTTCAAGGTCACTTTCCTTTTTGGCCAGACGGTTCAAGGCATTTATATAGGCTTTGGCACTGGCCACAATGATATCCGGATCTGATGCCCGGCCCACTGAGGTCATGGAGTTTTCTTCAAGCTTGACTGTAACCTCTCCCTGGGCATCAGCCCCGCCAGTGATAGCATTGACCGAATAACGCATAAGCTTTGGACTTCTTTCAACTAAATGGTCAATGGTATTGAAAACCGCGTCAATGGGACCCACTCCGAAATCCGACAGCTGCTTTTCCTCACCCATGACTTCCATTTTAAGGGCAGCGGTTGGAATGGCCATGTTTCCGGACATGGAACTCAGGTAGATCAGTTTGAACTTATCAGGTATCCGGTAAACCTCTTCCAGGACTACAGCTTCCACATCTTCAATAAAAACCTGTTTCTTTTTATCAGCCAGGTTTTTTACTGCCTGAAAAACCTGGGAAAGCTGCTCCTCAGTCAGGCGGTAGCCAAGTTCGTCCAGCTTGCTCTTCAGGGCATGGCGGCCTGAATGCTTGCCAATAACGATGTCACTGGATGACTTGCCGATGCTGTCCGGGGTCATGATTTCGTAAGTCTGCCTGTTTTTGAGCATGCCGTCCTGGTGGATGCCGGATTCATGAGCAAAGGCATTGGCTCCAGTAATGGCCTTGTAAGGAGGAATGGGCTGCCCGATGATCATGGAGAGAAGCCGGCAGGACGGATAAATCTGGGCTGTATCAATTCCGGTTTCAAGGCCATAGTAGTCTGCCCGGACATTCAAAGCCATGACCACTTCTTCCAGGGCAGCGTTTCCAGCCCTTTCTCCAATTCCGCTCAGGGTCACCTCGGCCTGTCTGGCTCCAGCCTTGATCGCTGCAAGGGTGTTGGCAACGCCAAGGCCCAGGTCATTGTGACAATGCACACTGAAAATCGCCTTGTGACTGTTTTCCACGTTGTCCAAAAGAAACCTGATCAGCTCTCCATATTCATAAGGCTGGGCATAGCCCACTGTATCGGGAATATTTATAGTTTTTGCTCCGGCTGCTATGGCTGCCTCAACCACCTTAGCCAGGAATTGGGGCTCGGACCTGGAAGCATCTTCAGCTGAGAATTCCACATTGGGACAAAGGCCTGCTGCATAGGCCACAGCATCCCTGGTCATCTCCAGGACCTGGTCCCTGCTCTTACCCAGCTTGTATTTCATATGGATGTCAGAAGTTGCAATAAAGGTGTGAATCCTGGGTTTTGCAGCTTCCTTTATTGCCCCCCAGGCAGCATCAATGTCTTTTTTGACTGACCGGCAAAGTCCGGCCACCTCGGCATTTTTCACTGAAGCAGCTATCTCAGAGACTGAATCAAAATCTCCCTGGCTTGCAGCTGGAAACCCGGCCTCTATTATATCCACACCGAGCCTTTCCAATTGCCTGGCCAGCCGTACCTTTTCCCTGGTATTCATGGTCGCTCCAGGTGACTGCTCGCCATCACGAAGGGTGGTATCAAATATATATACTCTGTTGGACATGGTATTTCTCCCTGATTTATTTAAATAAAAAATATAATAAGTTACAAGTCTACTGAGTGAGGAGTCAACTTAGCCATCAGGAACAGGGTTATCTGAATCAGATCTGTTATGGTGTGTTATCCAGAAACCCCTAAAAAGGTTAGACTCATCACTCCAAAGACTCAAGTCCTGAAATAAGGCGACCAAAGCGGTCAATATGAAATATTAAATAATTATGAGAGCTCCTTTTTGGGCTCTCGTAGGTTTGCAGGCTTGCGTAGAGGAAGGTAAAGGTAGGTGTATATCAGACCTGAAAAGACATAGGCCATGAAAAACAGAAAGCCCAGAAATTTGGGTTCTGAAGCCACCAGAACAAAAATCATGATGGCCGTGACCGTTGAAGAAAATGGATGGAGCCTGACCATCTCAAGTTCTTTAAATGAAGCATATTTCACCTTGCTGATCATAAGCAGGCCAAGGGCAAAGGTCAGGGCCAGGGTTGCCTTGGGCAGGACAACCGTCAGCAGTGTTTCAGGCAGATAAGTAGTAAAAAGGACCAGAGTGGCCAAAGTACAGGCAGCCGCAGGGATGGGCAGCCCCAGGAAGAAACTCTTGGGCAGATTCTTGGTTTGGAGGTTGAACCTGGCCAGCCTGAGGGCTCCGCAGGCCATGAACAAGAATGCTACTGCCAGCCCGACCTGATCAAAGGCATGGGTCTGCCATAAATAAATCATAAGCGCCGGACACACTCCAAACGAAACCAGGTCGGACAAAGAATCAAACTGGATTCCAAAATCAGAGGTCGAATTAGTCAGTCTGGCAATCTTGCCATCAAGACCATCAAAAATACAGGCAGCCAGGATGGCCAGAGCGGTCAGTTCAAACCGGCCCTCAATGGCCCACAATATGCCCATAAAGCCGATAAACAGACTGGCTGTGGTCAGCAAGTTAGGCAGGATATAAAATCCCTTGTGTTTTGGGCCTGATTTATTGGTCATTAATCAACTTATTTTCTTGGCAATGATTGTTTGCCCGGCAATGGTCTTGTCACCGATATCTACTGCAATTTCATATTCACTTGGGAGGAAAAGGTCAACCCTGGAGCCGAACTTGATAAGCCCGTAACGCTCCCCACGGGCAAGCTGGTCACCTTTTTCAGCCAGACAGACAATCCTTCTGGCCACCAGCCCGGCTATCTGGACCATGGTCCATTTTCCTTTTTTTTCATCACTTAATAGCCAGGCGCATCTCTCATTGTCCCTGGACGCCTTGTCCAGAGAAGCATTAAAGAACTTGCCCGGAAAATACTTTATGGCTTCAATTTTTCCAGCCACTGGCATTCTGTTTACATGAACATTGAAAACATTCATGAAAATGCATATGGCCTGCCTTTCTTCTCCGGTTATGGGGTCAGTCATCAATCCGGCCTTGACCACTTTGCCATCGGCCGGTGCTACTGCAACATCGGGTTCATCCGGGACAACCCGTTCCGGATCCCTGAAAAAATTGAGAATAAACCCGACACTCACCAGACCGAGCAGAGCCAGGAATCCCCAGCCTAAAAGAGCAAATACCAGGGTGGCCAGAATAGCCAGGATAATGGCGTTCATTCCTTCTAAACGAATCTGGGTGCTGGGCTTTATCATAAACAATATCCTTATTTATTAGATAGTTAAACATAGAAAAGTCTGGAAGGGTCATTCAAAAAAATGAATCCTAGGCACTTGTCCTGGTCCAGTCAACAAGACCCGGGAGCCAGCTCTCATTAACAGTTCCCGGAAAGCACGGTAAAGGCCGGGAAAAATCTGAAGTCGTTCCACTAAAAACCAAATTGTCCCAGTTAACTGAGAACAGTTCCTTCAATATCTGGTTGTCAGCTTTTATACTGTTTCTGCCATTCGTCCAGAAAGAGTATTGATGTCTCCAGGGGGCTGAGCCTGCCTTTTTCCTGCCTGATATAGTGGACCACATCCTCGAACCGGGCATTGGGCGAAAGGCCCAGCCTGGCCAGCATGGATTCCAGGTCCTGTCTAAGCTCAGGCGAAAGCTCATCCAATACAGGATTTGCAGCAGACTCTTTTTTAAGACCAAGCTTTTCAACTGCATAATCAACCAGAGTTTTCATCCGATGCTCATAGGTGTGCTCACTTTGCACCCTTTTTCTGGCTTTTGCAGCCATCAACGCCCGGTCTTCAGGCCGGGCCAAATAATAATCAATCTTTTCTCTGAGGTCGGCCATGTCTGAGAAAAAGGCCAGTTCATCATCTCTGAAAAGCTCGTCCATTAGACCTCTTCTGTCTACCAGCTGAAATGCAGCACAAGATGCCAGCTCAAAGGTCCTGGGATTTACAAAGTCTCCCTGGCCGACCAGTTGATTCTGATCCATGGTTGAATGCAGGTTCAGGTTGATTTTGGATGCATTGAATATTTTTACGCATTCTTCAGAACTGATCCTTCTGCCACCCATCTGAACAAAAGGAGCCAGAATTGAATCCCCGTCCCATTCCGTACCCCAAATCTTAAAATCATAGCTGGTCAGTTCCTTGAACGCCTTGCGCCGGTTGGGGTATCCAGCTCCCATAAAGGAAAGATCGCTTCCCCACTTTTTTTGTTCAACCAGACCAAGCTCCAGAGGTTTATGATAAAGAGGATCTGCTGCCATGGGAAGGTAGAGATGGTTGTCAACACCAGCGGCTTTAAGCTCTGAAAAAAAAGGCTCCCTTTGAATGACTGCAAATACATCATAATAAGGGGCAAAGGCCCGCCAATATCCGAATATCCTGAAATCCTCCACAAACCACATGGCTGTCCTGACTTTGTCCGCTCTTAGTCTTTTCAAGGCCTGGCGGCTTAATGGAGCCTGGGCTAAAGCCAGCACCAGGTCAGGCTGAAAAAAGTCAACTTTAGCCAGGATGGCACTGGAAACCACCTGTAAAAAGCTGTTTTCAAGATATTCCAGACTGGAAGAGCTGACTCTTATGCCTTTTAGAGCAGTAAAAGCGCAATGGAAGTCAGGGGCTTCAAAGACCTCCACCAGATGACCCTGTCGTTTCAGGGCCTCGGCACAAAACCTGCCCACCGGAAGAGACCCCCCGTACATGGGTAAAACAACCAGTATTTTTAACTTCATGATAATAAGCCTTAATAGTTGACCGGATCCTAGAAAATGTCCGGCAAAAACACAAAACACATCAGCATAGCCACAAGACCCACTGACGCCCCGTAAAGTAAAAACGGCCAGAAAGTCCGACTAAGGATCATGCCTTCTTTTCCGGCCAAACCCACAACAGCGCAGACAGCTACAATATTGTGGATGCATATCATGTTTCCCAGGGCTCCGCCAGCCACCTGGGCAGCAATAATTATCTGGACAGACAGGCCAAGCTGTTCAGCCATTCCCCATTGAAATTCCGCAAACAAAAGATTTGAAACCGTATTGGATCCGGTGATAAAGCTCCCCAGTCCTCCAACAAAACCCGCGAAAAAAGGCCAGCTCTGACCGACCAGTCCGGCAATGCTCTCGGCTACAGCCAGCGGCATTGACGGGTATTGGTGGGGATTCAACAGTAAATCATCTGCACCTGATCCTCGAAAAATGCTCACCAGGCCCACTGCAAAAAAAAGGGCAATGGCCGGACTCTTGACCCGCCTGAATGTATCTAACCAAGCTGATTTTACCTGCCCAAGGCTCATGGAATGCATAAAAACGGTCAAAAGAGCCACCAGCATGAAAGGGATCGTACCGGGCAAGTAAAGTATGGATATTGATTCCTCCACTGATTCGTATCCGAGGATACTGGAGATGGTCAGGGTCTTTGATAAGAGCCAGGCTTTGAGGCCCAGTTCATCAATTCTGGTCAGGACCAGGATCAGACCGATCAGAATGTATGGCATCCAGGCCCGCACCTGGGACATGCGGGCTGTGAACCTGGTCTCTTCTATTGCCGCAACACTTCCTGTCCATTCAGGGTCCCATGCCCTGGAACCTTTAAAAGTGAACACTTGGTCTGGCATGGCCAGACCCTTTTTAGCTCCCCAGACAACCAGGCCCAGCCCAATCAGCCCGCCGATTAATGAAGGAAACTCGGGCCCTGCCACCCATGCCAGAAAAAGATACGGCAACGAAAAGGCAGTGGATGAAAACAAACAGAACTTCCAGGCCTGGAATCCATCCCTCCAGGAGCGGTTCGGCCCAAAAAGTCTGGTAATGAATCCCAGCATGAAGATGGGCAGGATAAAGATCATGGGCAGATGCATGATGGTCACCCATTGGCCGATGACCACTCCAAAAGACTCATAATCAGAAAACAATAAACCTGTAGCTCCTGTCCCAAGGGCAGCATCAACAAGATCCCGCAGATAACTAAGACCCATGGTTATTGGAACCCCCACAGCGCCGAATGAAACTGGGAATGTATTCAGGCAAAGGCAGATTACTGCAGCAGCCAGAGGGGGGAAACCAAGAGCCAGTAGAAGCGGCGCAGCCAGGGCTGCCGGAGTTCCAAAACCGGCTGCTCCCTCGATAAAGGCTGCAAACAAAAACCCTATTATCAGGGCCTGAACCCGCATGTCTGGTGATATGCTCTGCATGCCGCTCTGAATGGTCTCCATTGCACCGGATTCACGCAGAGTCATGAGAATCAGAATGGCCCCGAACACGATTATCAGGATCCCCAGGGCGGTTATCCCTCCCTGGATGGTGAGGGCCAGCAGATAACCCACAGGCATGTCCCATACGAACCATCCGGCCAGAACCGCAGCAGCCCATGACAAAGGCATGGCGGTTGTCGCAGGAAGACGCAGCCCGACCATCATTACCAGGGCGACTAGTATGGGGATAGAAGCAATCAAGGCCAGCAGTGGCAGGGTCAAGACGTCTCCTGTAGGAAAAAAGTTGGACCTGACAAGGTGTTTGACGAAAAAATTAGCTTCCCTGTTCCACCACTATTTCATCACCAGTTTTAACCTGTCCCCCGGTCAAGACCCTGATAAATATACCTTCTCTGGGCATGACACAGTCCCCGGCCTGATGATAAATGGCGCAACGGGTGTGGCATTCCTTGCCGATCTGGGTCACTTCTCCCACTGCTTCAGGTCCTATCCTGAGCCTGGTTCCCAGGGCAAGGGTATAAAGCTCAATACCCTCTGTAGTCAGATTTTCTGCAAAATCACCAGGCCCCACATCCAGACCGGCAAGGCGCATCTTGTCTATGCTCTCCATGGCCAGCAGGCTGACCTGTCTATGCCAGTCTCCGGCATGGGCGTCACCATCCAGCCCATGTTCCCTGATCAGCCTGCCCTCTCTGATATCCTTTTTTCTCTGACCTTTTTTAGGGCTGGTACAGACCGCCACAATCTTGGGCATTGCAACTCCTTGAGCTATTTGATTACCTGTTATTATCTAAAAACCAGGTTGGCTATGACCTGGATTAAAGTCTTTTATACGCCTCAGCCATGATCTCCAGAGGATGAGCCTGGACAAAGGGCAAGACCTGATCAAACTGCAGCCTGCAGCTCAAACAATCCGTAACCAGAATATCCGGCTCAATTTCCAGAATTTTTAAGAAAAGCGGATTGCCCATGAGAAGAGATTTGGCGTGAAAACTCTTTTTAAATCCCATTATTCCTGCCATACCACAACAAAGATAGGCCCCATCAGCCACCTGGACCTCAAGTTCTGGAATCATCTTGAGTAATTCAACATACGGCTGTCCAATATTCTGCTCCCTGACATGGCAGGGAGGAAAATAGGCAATCCTTTTGGGGACAGGGGAAAACCCTGTATCCAGGCGGCCCGATCTGTAAAGCATGCCCAGATATTCTCCCATGTCCATTACATTCTCACCAATCCAGATCCGCTTAAGAGCGGGTAATGGTGAAAACACTCCGTCGTCTTTGAGAATACCTGCATACATGGATCTGTGCAATCTCCTGTATTTCCTCTGACTCGGCCAGGATTGGCAGTTGTCCGTTTCCGGAACCATCAAAAACTGACTGTCTGCCCCGGCCATCTCCTGGTATTCTTTGGAATAATAGGCTTTTTCCTTAAGAATTTTTTTAAACATGTATCCACAGGTTGGACATGAGGTTACCAGGTCATACCCCTTTTCCAAAGCCTGACCAAGGTGTTCAAGATTAAACTGCATAAGCTTCAGGGCAAATGAAAAATCACCTTCCAAAAGGACCGGCATGGAACAGCACTTCTGAGAAAGATAAAACACATCAATTCGGTTTTTCTGCAGCACCCTGACTGCAGCCCTGCCCACCCCGGGGAAAAAATATCTGGCTGTACATCCGGCAAAAAAAGCTACTGATCTTTGCTTTTTTTGACCTTCTTTTTCCACACACAGTCCTTGTTCACTGGCCCAAGCCGGAAAGTCACAGCCAGGTATTTCAGGGAGCTTCCGCTCAGGATGAATTCCAGTCATTTTTTTTAAAATGCCGGAACCTGTTTTTGCTTTGGCCAAATATTTTCCCATGCCTGGGAATCTGGTTAAATATCCGGCCAGCCTTTCAACATCCTGGACTAATTTGACACTGACAGATACTCCCTCCCTGGCAATGAAATTACTTTTGGCCGAAAGAATTCTTGAGCGTATGTCCGGGCATGGGCACAGGCCACAAAAATTACAAAGATCTACCAAAGATCGCAGGTCCCTGGAACTGATCAGTCCTTTTCCTTGTCTTTCCCTGTCAAAAAGGCAGTACAGCTCACCAAAAAAAGGACACACCCCATCCAGCATTTCTCGGCACTGTTCACAATCAGTACACTGATCAACCACTGACCTGATCAGGTCTTCAGGAGTAAAACCAGTATTTCTGACCACAACTTTTCCTATGAGCTGGACTTAAAGGTATATTCAAAAAATCATCCAAAATGGAGTCACTTTTTTTCAACCAGTTGAATTTTAATTCCAATCAATGACGGTTGCAAGGATGAAAGGCTAAAGTTTAACCCATCAATGCCGATATCTTAAAAAGGATTCTTATACCCGAAATGCCTGTGGAGAACACCATGTCCCTAATGGATCTTGAAAGATACCTTTTGTACAGTACTTCTGTTCAGCTCTGGCAACAGGACATGCTTATCAACGCCTATTTCCACGGCTCCTCCATCGGCAAAAACCTTCGCGAAATGATGATTGGTCGTCCTCCGGTCAAGCCCCTGACCAATCCCTTTGATGAAGCCATTACTGGAAAACTCAGGGCTGACAGTGCAGCCATTCGCCAGCACTCAAAAAATGTTCAGGAGGCAGCACAGGTAATGGGAGTTGCAGCTGAAGGGGTCGGCTTGATCAAAGACACTCTGGCCCAGATGGATTTACTGGCCACAAAGGTCAAGAACGATGAGTTGGACTGGGAGGATGCCGAACAAGACTACAACGCATTAAAGGACAAGATCCAGAATATTGTTCAAAATACCAAATTCAACGATCTGGCTTTACTGGACGGCAGCCAATGGGGGAAGTCAAGTGCAGCCAAAGAAGGCATAAGCAAGGAAGGCATGCTCTACATTCACTCCTTAACAGAAGGAGGGTTCAATCTGTCTTTCAGGGATCTGAGTGAAAAGTGGGATGATCTGCAGGGATCAGCCCTGGAGGATGAAGCCGACCTTGACGGCCAGATTTCTCTTCTGGAAGGCCTGCATGGGCTGACAGGAACTCTTGAGGACATTTATACCAGCCGGAAGTCCAGCCTGGAATACCAGGCCAATGCCCTTGAATCACAGGCAGATATCATGGATCAGGCTGTAGAGGCCAGAAGACAGACTCCAACTCTTTCTCTGGAAGAAATTCTGCTGAGAATACTGCACAAAATGACCGGAAATTTAATCGATGAGACTGGCTAAGTCTGGTTAGTTGACATCCTCAACTCACTGAGGGGGGGGTACAGAGATGATAACGGGCAATGGCTTACTCTTATGTTAAGCTGCGCAGACAGCTAGAAAGGTGTCATGAACCGCTCAAAGGGGGTAGCTGTCGAACTCCGGGCCTGGACCAGCAGACCAAAACATCCATGCCGAAATTAGGAGCATCTCCTGATCTACTTAAAGCCTTTCCAGGCAAAAAGATTCTTAGACATCATGCCAGGAAAATTCTTGAATTGAAAAATTTTCAATTAAAGAGCTGAGCCGTATTCCCTGATCAACAGACATTTTGTGTAGTTCCAGTATCTTCTGTAAAACATCCTCTGCCTGTCTTCGGGTGCAGATCATTCCCAGATCTCTGGCCAACCTGGGATGCCTGCCCAGCTTCCCGCCAACCAGCAACCTGTATCCATTCATTATCTCTACCAGCGATCCTTCCGGGCAGGCAAGACAGCACTCCCCACAATCAAGGCATTTTCCCCTGTCAATTACTGCAGTCTTGCCTATAACCTGGACCGCGCCTTCCCTGCACACCGCAGCACATATCCCGCAACCGGAACATCCTGCTCCAATATCTGGTCTAAGAACCCCTACAACGCCCAAATCAGCGATCTGGGGTCTTGAGCAGCCATTGGGGCATCCAGACAAACTGATCTTCATTTTTTTATGGGGCCTTACAAGTTGCTCGTTCCTGTTTTCATCAAGCTTCTGTCTGGATAACTCTTCAATAACCCTGTCATAACGATCCGGTAAATCCTTATGGGGAGCTACGCAGTTTGGACATCCTTTGCCTGAAAATCCCCTACAAGCCTCAAGCACATACCATTTATTGTTCATTTTTTCTTGTCAAAGTGTTTTTATTTTGAGTTCAAAAACAAGGCGGCTGTAAAAAGCCGCCTTGTTGATCATTCAGACCAGTGAATGCATTCCACCGGGCAAGTGTCTATGGCTTCCTGAATCTCTTCCTCAGGACCACCTTCTTCTTTTATCACCCTTGCCTTTTCGGTTTCCTCGTCAAAAGCGAATACCTCCGGACATAACTCCACGCAAGCTTCACAGCCTATACACTCGTCCTGGTCCAGCACAACAGTTCTGGCCATTTTGCAAACTCCTTTTATTAAAAAGTTCAAAAACCAAGACAACCGCCTTTCAAGACAAGTTTAAGATTTCACCTTTATGGCTGGAAAAAATTGATCCAAGTCAAGAAGTCACAAAAAAAGCATCGGCTTTTACAAATCTTCAGCAGTAACCTTCAAATACAAGTCTTCTATCATCAACGTGAAAAGCTTTGGGAGTGCGTAAACATCTGAATGTTTACAGCACTCATAGACCATCATTGCCAGCTCCCTATCTATTTTTACCAGCTCTTTCAGCTCTAATATATCCTGATCAGAGCCTCTCTCAAGGACTGAATGAATTGCTGGCATTGTCCATTTGCCATCAAAATTAATATGCCGATGTTCCAGGTTAAAGCCCTTTTTATGCCCTTATAAGTTAGGTTCTGATCTTCTTTTCTGGCAAATTTCGCTCTTCAAGACCCAAATCCAGAGGAAGTTCAGCATAAAAAACTGTTCCATGCTCATGGTCTGAAACAAACCACACCCTTCCTTTAAGATATTCTTCAGTTAAAAGCTTGATGCTGTGAGTACCAAGCCCTCTTCCTTCTCCCTTGGTTGAAAAGAAGCGTTTAAATAGCTGAAGCTGGACATCTTCAGGAATAACCTGGGAATTTCTTACCCAGAAGACAACGCTATTGTCTTTGTTTTCTGTTCCAAGCTCCACCATATCCCCTGGTGCTGAAGCCTCCAGAGCGTTTTTGAGCATGTTACCCACCACTCTGGAAAGTATAACTAGATCAGTTGTAAGCAATTTCCCTTTCGTGTCCTTAGGGATAAGAATGCTTCTGTTCTGACCTACAGAATGAGATGAATAGGTTTGCTGGACGCTTTTGAGCACATCCAGAGTATTCATCTCTTCAGGATTAACTGCCAGTTCATGGGCTTCAGCTTCATTAAGAGATCTCTGGGCCTGAATTTCCTCAATGACCATCTTGGTCTGGTTCAATGCCAGACCAAGCATCTCCTGATCTTCTGATCTGGCATTGTCCATTGCAATTTCCAGAGCCCCCATCACCCCGCCTACTCCATTCAGGATATCGTGAAAAAAAATTCTTTCCAGGACCTGCTTTCGTTTTCTCTGGCTGATATCTGTCAGGTGAAAAAAAATAAACTTTTGTCCGTCATGAGCAAAGGGAGCAGATTTCACAGCAAAATCCATTGCTTCAGTATAACCAGAATGTCCCCTCATAATCCGGCACTCACCTTGGGTGGTGCTTCCCTCCAGGCTGCCAAGCAAAGCCTGAAATGCTCCGCAGTAGTTGCAGAACTGGGTTGTACCGCATCCATCTTCACTTTGAAGAGCATGGATGCATCCCATCAGCTCACCTGGTCTTTGACCAAGAATGACCTGATAATCAGAAACATTTAGATGACCCAGAAGAGGCTGGTTGGCCAGTACCGCCTGCCTTTTGTCATTGAGGATCAATATGAAGTGAGGCACTGTATCAATGATGAACCTCAGCAGCGGGATTTTTCCAATAGCTTTGTGTTGATCCAGAACAGCTCCGGCTGGATCCCGCTCTTTAGCCAAAGCCAGGACCTCTGGTTCATTAATTTTGAAAGGATCTTTGTAATCCAAATCATTGGCAGATGAAACCTGAAATAGTGAAACCATCAAAAACTCCTACCCGTCTTGTTATATCTTGTCTTTTTTTAAGTATGCCCCTCTGGCAAGGAGCCAGTAAACACTCCAGACCATTATTACCAAGGCCGTTCCCATTATGGCCAGTAACCGAAAATACGGCAGCTGAGCCTGAAGCCTGAAAACAAGAATATCCCAGGCAGCGTCAAGCCAGATGAATATTCCCACAGCCATGGCTCCTGCACAGAATATTACAACTTGAACACTTCTGGAAAAGATCAGGACCATCAGAAAAAGCCAAAATCCCATCTGAAGATGATTTTCAGCTCGCAGGGAATGAGCACCTAAAATCAGACATGACAATATAGGAAACAATCTGAACATATTGGGTGTCCCAAAAAATAAAGTCCCGGCCCTAGAAGACGGGCCGGGACTTTGAAGCTCAAAAAAACCTGCTGACCTGTGCTATCTGACTCTTTGGTTGAGATCCCAGATCAGGTCGGCCTCCTCAAACTTTGGCAGATACTGCAGCCATGTATGGGAGTCAAGGTGTTCTTGGCTCATCTGCAGTTTTCGGCTATGTTCCTTGATGGGCGGAACGATTTCGTAAATATCACCTTCCAGATCCGGGGCTATAGCATAGTTGGTGGCCTGCATGGCATAATTGACCGCCTGCTGGCTGTACTGCTGCGATTTGGCCAAGATCTCAAGGGCCTTGGCTGGGTTATGAAAACCGGCACTGTTCTCAGCCGAGACCCAGTCCCAGAACATCTGACCCTTGCGAATCCTTTCCCTGGCCTGAATCATGAGCTGATTAAAGTCAGCATGCCTGCTTCCCTGGTATTCAGAAGCCAGCCTGACTGCCTCATGAGCCTTTACCGATATTTCCTGGGCTACTAAAAGCTGTTCCCAAGTCCTTTCCTGACTGTAGATAACCCTTTCCTTGAGATAGTCCGGCTGTTTGTCTGAATGGCACTGCAGGCATGACTGTTCAATGTGCTTCAAGGGAGATGTCCAGCGATGGGAGGATATCTTTTTCTTTCCATCCAGCCGGACATAAGGCATGTGACAATCAGCGCATGAAACTCCTGCAGCTCCATGAACACCGTCATGCCACATTTCAAACTCAGGATGCTGGATTTTGATCATGGGAGTATCTGAAACCGGATGGGTCCAGTCAATGAACCAGCCTTCAAAGCCTTCTCTGGTAGTGGAGCCAAAACCCTTATAGTATTCATACTGTTCTTCAGGATTAAGGCCCAGAGTCCAGGGAAAAATCGGCTTTGCTGGAGCTCCGAACTTTGGGTCCTGAAAATAGTATTCGACATGACACTGGGCACAGACATAGGACCGCATTTCATTGCGGGTGGCGTTTTCCAAGTCGATTCCGATCTTTTCAAAAGCCTCTCTTAAAGGAACACTGGTAATCCTTAAGTCCATGGTTTCTGGATCATGACAGACATTACAGCCTATGGTGTGATCCTCAAGGTCATGTTCTTCCCTGAACTGGTGGAATTCCATGGCCCAGAAATCATCACCGTATTCCTGAACATACCCGGGAACCTTGTTACTCTTGCAGTTCCAGCAGGTAGAAGGCAGACCTGCCTGCTCGCTGTATCTGTTGAGTCTGTCGATATCAAGAAGATCGTGAACGGCATAAGTGTGTCCTCTGGCCCGGTTGTACTCGAAGCTGAAGGGATATCCGGTCCACAGATTTTTCAGATATGGCTGACAGTATTTATATGCTTGGGGGAGGTCTCCACACAGATGCTTTTCATGAGGTACAGACCCTCCGTATTCAGTCATCTGGCTGTCATCGTTGTTTTGGAGGTAAGTCTGATAATGGATGGGGAAAAATTCCTCAAAGGCACTGTTTCTGTCTTCTGTCGCATCCAGGGTGGTTTCATAAGAAGGAGTCTTTGGTTCAGGGATCTCAGTACATCCCGTAGCCAGTCCAAAGATGAACAACATCATAACAAGGGGCAATACTTTATTATTCATCAGCCACCCTCCTTTGGGCTATGGGCAGTTTGTTCATGTGGGGAACCTGCCTGTGACAATCCGTACAAAATGGTTTTACCGTTTCCACGTTCAAGGTGGTCATGGCATGACACCTGGTGCAATTGTCATTAACCACCTCTTTAGTCTTTTCCGATGCATGAATCACATCATAGACCTGACCCAGGGTGTTCTTGTACATGTCCTTCATACCAGCATAGGTCTTGAAGGTCATCTTGGGAATAAACGGATCAGGAGTATGACAGTCATTACAGTCAAGCTTGGCATGGACCGACTGCTGATGCGTTCGCACCGCCTCATACATGACGTGGCAACTGCCGCAGAACTCAGCCTGATCCGTGGCCTTCATGGTGAAACCGGCCCCGGCAGTCAGAACTATGCCCACCAGCAAAATTGCCAGAACAGCTGATTTGGACACTGCAGCCCTTTCCTTCATGAACCCACCTCCTTTTAATAAACCAGGCCTCACGGCCTCAAAACAATTCCTACCTTAGGAGTTTGAATTCATATATGGCAAAACCCAAGAATGTAATCAAACAATTTTTCAATACGTTGTTTTTGGCACAAAAGAACAAAGACAGGATAATATTTCCCTGGAAAGAGCAATTCCGCGGAAATTGAATCTGAGTTCAAATTCCTTGAGATACAGGGCAAAACTTTCAGGTGATATGCGGTGGTAATTGTCCATGAGCCTGAAGCACATTTCCCAGAACGAAGACTTATTCTCAAGGGTTTTTTTAAATTTATTACACTGGTTTTGCTGGGCTTTTTTTCTCAGGTAAGAACAGCAGGAAAAAAGAAGATAATCTTTAGAGGATGGTTCCGGACAAACAAACATTGATCTGAAGAACTGCTTTTCAAGGGGCATGAACATGACTTCTTTGACGCTAAGATTGGAGACGATCCTAACCTCAGCTCCTGACCCTTTAAATCTCAATCTGAAGACAGGAGCATGGTCCCCCATGCAGTGTACCGGTTCACCATCATAGCCTTGAGGTCTGCAAAATCTCTTCATCTCGGTTTGGCCATCCATAAGATCCAGAAAAGCTGCATCTCTGGTCATGATGCTTAGTCGGATGATCTTCAAAGCCTTGTGAGACTGATTATAAGTCAGACCGAGTTGCCTGGACACTTCCGCAGCTGATGCCCCGGCTTCAAAAAGACTTGTCAGCTGAAACCATTGTCGGTTGCTTATAGAACAATGATTGATCCAGCGACCGGTGAAATCTTGAAATGTATACCTGCAGCTAGAGCATCTGTATCTGCCGTCTTTCAGATTGTATACTTTTCTGGCTCGGCATCTGGGACAGAATACCTGACCGTCCATCCAGCAAAAATCAGTTAAAGACAAATCTTTTCGCATAAATACAGGATATCCCAAACCCAAAAGCCCCGTCAAGGACAGGGCTTTTGGAATGCGGTACAGAAGCTTGGTGCTGCTCTCACTTTTAACCTAGAATGGCCTTAAGATCCTCATCAGGAGTTGATATGGGTTTAATGTTGTAGTTTTCAACCAGATAATTGAGCACATTTTCACTCAGGAAAGCCGGAAGCGAAGGCCCAAGTCTGATGTCCTTGATCCCCAGAGCCAAAAGGGCCAGCAAAATAGCCACTGCCTTTTGTTCGTACCAGGACAGAACCAGAGACAAGGGCAAATCATTCACACCGACCTCAAAGGCTTCAGACAGGGCCAGGGCAATCTTTACTGCTGAGTAGGCATCATTACACTGACCAACATCCAGAAGCCTTGGAATCCCTCCTATATCGCCAAGCTTCTTATCAAAAAACCTGAACTTGCCGCAGGCCAGGGTCAAAACGATGCAGTCCTCAGGCACTTTTTCCACGAACTCGGTATAATAATTACGGCCGGGCTTGGCCCCATCACAGCCGGCCACCAAAAAGAAGTGTTTGATATTTCCTGCCTTGACCCCATCTATGACCTTGTCTGCCACGGAGAGAACCGCATTGTGTCCAAAACCGACCATTACATCGCCCTTATCCTCATCCTGGGTGAAGCCTTCCATGGCCAGGGCCTTATCAATGACCGGAGTAAAGTCCTTGTCCTTGATATGAGTGACTCCAGGCCAACCAACCAAGCCTGTGGTGAAGATATTATCCATATATGCTTCCTGAGGCTTTTGGATGCAGTTGGTGGTCATAAGAATGGCCCCTGGAAACCTGGGAAACTCTTTCAACTGATTTTGCCAGGCGGTTCCATAATGTCCGTAAAAGTGAGGATATTTTTTCAGCTCTGGATAACCGTGGCAGGGCAACATTTCTCCATGGGTATAAATATTTATCCCCTTGCCTTCTGTCTGTTTCAAGAGCATGTCCAGATCCTTCAGGTCATGTCCTGATATCAATATGGCCTTCCCTTTCCTTGCTCCCAGGGGGACGCTGGTGGGTACAGGGTGACCATAGGTTCCGGTATTACCCTCATCAAGCAGTTCCATGGTCCGGACATTGATCCTGCCGCACTCAAGAACCAGCTCAATCCACTGCTCCAGGGAAAGGTCATCTCTCAGGGTTGATGCCAGCCCTCTCTGAATGAACTCGTAAACAGCGTCATCTTCTTTGCCCAGGATAGCTGCATGATCAGCATAAGCTGAAACTCCTTTCAGGCCGAGGATAAGCGTCTGTTTCAGGGAGTGAATATCCTGGTTGGGATCCTTTTCTTCCTGAATACCGTGTTTTTCACCCTGGGCAACCATCTCGTCCAGGGTAGCTCCTGGCTCAAATTTAGCTGCTTCAGAATTGGGGACATTGCCTCCGGCCTGGCTGACCTTAATCTTTAACTCCTCTCTTTTCTTGACAGTATCATTAACCAGATCTGCAATACGCTGAGGATCAAAGTTAACATTGGTCAGAGTGGAGAACATGGCTTCAGCCATAAATCTGCCCACAGCCGGATCGTTGACTTTTTTTTCCCGACCGGCCGTGGCCACCTGGGCCAGACCCTTCAGAGAAAAGATCAGAAGATCCTGCAAAGCTGCAGTATCGGGTTGTTTACCGCACACGCCAATCTTTGTGCATCCCTGTCCTTTGGCCGTCTGCTCACACTGATAACAAAACATTTTGCTCCTCCTTGATTACAAGATTGTTTTACCTGTTCACGTTGGTTGCAAAAATAGTAGGTTAAGGATAAAAAACATTGACCTAAGTCAAAAAGAAAAAACATGGACAAAAAACTAGAAATTTTTCCAACTTTTTCCTCGTTGTCCCAGGAACACATCCTGGCCCTGGAAAGCATAGCCCAAATCAAAAAAGTCGAAGCCGGCCAGACCATTTTTTTAGAAAATGATCCAGGGATAGGTTTTTACGGAATAACAAAAGGTAAAATAAAAATCTACAAGTTGTCTCCTTTTGGCAAAGAACACATTCTGCACATTTTTGGCCCTGGGGAGATATTTGCGGAAGTAGCTGTTTTTGCCGGGAAAAATTTTCCAGCCAATGCTCTGGCTCTGGAAGAGAGTACCTTGTTATTTTTTCCAAGGGATAAATTCAGGGGCCTGCTGGCTGACAATCCTGATCTCAGCCTGGCCCTGCTCGGGCTCATGTCCATGAGGCTCAGGCAAATGGTCGGCAAGGTGGAAGAACTGAGTTTAAAGGAAGTCCCTGCCAGGCTGGCCACTCACCTTCTTCTGCTAAGGGAAAATACCGGTCAGAATAAGTTCAGCCTGGATATCAACAAAACCCAGCTGGCTGCACTTCTTGGGACAATTCCTGAAACCCTGTCCCGGGTAATCAGAAAGATGAAGGACGAAAGTCTGATTAAAACCAGCGGAAACATGGTGGTCCTGCTGGACATCCAAAGCTTAAAGGAATTGGCTGAGGGGGGAATCAGGATCTAAGGAGCTGCTTCAAGCAGGCTATTTGTTGTCCTTGGTCCCGGAGTAGGTAAAGGATTTGGCGATCATCTTATAAAAGGTCCCCTTGTCAATTCCAACTGCCTGACCACAAGAGCAGTAGATTTTGCCATCCTGAAACTGGTAATCGAATATTTTGGTTATTCTGCTCTTATGGCAGCGTAACACCTCTCCCGGACCAATTTTTCTATATTTCCAGAGCTTTTGCCTGCAGCCTGAGCATTTAATGGTCAACATGGCCAGCAACTCCAAAGTCTTAACCCGCAACATCTTTTCATTAAAAACTCATTAACCCATAAAGACATGCATACCTTTATCTTTGATCTGGACAACACCCTTTACTCTCAGGAGCTTAATGTTTTTCCTCTGATTGATCAAAGGATCAATCATTACATGGTATCCAGGCTGGGAATTCCAGCATCAGAGGTTGACAGTCTGCGCAGGCAATACTGGAAAGAATACGGGGTCACCCTGAACGGCCTGATGATTCATTATAGCGTTGATCCTGATGATTACCTGGAATTTGTCCACGATGTCGATTTGGCAGGCATTTTAAGGCCGGACATCCGCCTGCGTAAGGTTCTGGAAAAACTGGATGGCCGGAAGGTGATATTCACCAACGGATCTAAAAGCCATGCTGAAAATGTGCTGTCCATCCTGGGTCTTAGTAATATTTTTGAAGACATATTCGATGTCAGAGTAGCCTCGTTCAGGCCCAAGCCCTTTCCTGAACCATATCTAAGGGTCCTTCAACACCTCAATGCAAATCCGGATTGGTGCGTAATGATTGATGATCTTCCGGAAAATCTGAAAACAGCCAAGGATCTTGGCATGCAGACTATTCTGATTGGAAAGTCAAATGGGTTTGAATATGTTGATCACTGTCTGGAAAAGGCTTGTGACATTGCAAAGCTGACAAGGGATCTTCAATCGAAGAGGAAAACCTAAAAAAGGCCGGTCCAACCCTTGGCAGAGGTTGAGACCGGCCTTTATTGCTAAAAAACAAGAAAGCTACACTTGACTTAAAACACTCTTTTCTTCTCTGCTCAAAAGTCTATCCAGGTCAAGAAGAATCAAAAGCCTGTCTTCAAGTTTGCCCACGCCACTGATATATTCCGAATCAAGTCCGGCCACAACCGGTGGCGGAGGTTCAACTGTATCTGCAGGAATCCGCAGGACCTCGGAGACCGAATCCACCACAAACCCAACTATCATTTTGTTAATCTCAATAACCACGATTCGGGTATTCTTGTCGTGAGATTTGGATTCAAGGCCAAAACGTTTTCGCAGGTCAATAATTGGAATAACCTTGCCCCTGAGATTGATGACTCCTTCCACAAATTCCGGAGCTTTGGGGACTCTGGTAATTTCAAGCATCCTGATAATTTCCTGCACGGTAAGAATTTCAACCCCGAACTCTTCCCCGCCAATGCTAAAGGTAACCAACTGCAGAAGATTGGTGTCCTTTTTTTTGATTTCACTTTCCATGTCAGTTCTCCTGGTGCTAAACATAGGTCGGATGAAGCGGATGGTCTTGATTAACCGTCCATTAAACAAAAAGATAACTGCAATCTGCCATTTTTTCAAGTACGAAAAAAGTTGCTAATTATAAACAATATGATTATAGGAAGTTACTTAGCTGGTTTGGACTGGAATTAGAGTAATTCCAGTCCTTTTACACACAAAGGGGCCTTAACAGTGTTCTCTTGAGCAATGAACCAGGCTGGTGTGTAACCAACGACAACTTTGTTCAAATTCTGGAGGAACCTGCAAGTAATGGCATATTTTCTGCGTCACCCTGACAACTATCCATTGGAAGAACAGGTCAAATCACTTGAAGACGAGGAACTGCTCGACTTCTGGGAAGAAAGTCAGTTTCTTGAAGTCTACATTGAAGACGAACACAAAAAAGGAAGCAAATTTGTTAACTACGAGCAAGTAATCATTAAGGAATTGCAGATTCGAACCTGCTCCCGAAATTTTGGGATCAATGAATCCGCAGTCAAATAAGATTGCCTTTTTGATAACTGCCTAGGCCAAATAAAAAAGCCCATTTCGCAGAGCGAAATGGGCTTTTAACTTTTTTTCAAACTAAAACTAGAACCTGGCCTCTCTTTTGGGCTTGGCAACATTTACTTTAATGTTGCGTCCGCCAAAGTCAGACCCATTCAAGGTTTCAATTGCCTCATCAGCACCTGCTTCCATCTCCACAAAACCAAAGCCTCTGGAGCGGCCGGTTTCACGGTCTTCGATGATTTTGGCAGAAGTGACTTCGCCGTACTGTGAAAAAAGTTCCTTAAGCTGGGTCTCAGTTGTGTTCCATGGCAGATTGCCCACGTACAAGTTGGTCATAAGAAAAAAACTCCTGAAAATTAAAAAAAAATCACCAGTCCAGGCTGCTACATTCCAACCCGTCACATAAACTGATGATTAGCGATAATTTTGTCATTATTCCTATTTTTTTTAAAAAGCAAGATGTTTTTTGAAATAATAATAAAAAATAATCTTACTTTTTGTTTAACAATGTCTGTGTGTTGGAGTAAAGTACTAGTCAAGCTCTTGTCTTTTTTCTTGTTGAGGCTTGAAAAATCTCAACCGCAAAGCATTGGAGACCACGGAAAAGGAGCTCATGGCCATGGCTGCTCCGGCAAACATGGGACTGAGGGTGGGCCCTCCGAAAAGCTTCAATACCCCTGCAGCCACTGGAAGTCCCATTACGTTATATATGAATGCCCAGAAAAGATTCTGCTTGATGTTTCTGACTGTTGCCCTGCTAAGCTCCAAAGCAGTCAGGACCCCTTCAAGATCTCCGCGCATAAGGACCACATCTCCGGACTCAATTGCCACATCAATGCCTGTACCCATGGAAATACCCACATCAGCAACAGTCAGGGCCGGAGCATCATTTATTCCGTCGCCTACCATGGCTACCTTTAAACCCTGTTTCTGATAATTTTCAACTTCCTTAGCCTTATTTTCCGGCAAAACCTGGGCTCGGACATCATTGATCCCGGCCTGGCTGGCAATAGCTTTGGCCGTAACCTCATTGTCACCGGTAAGCATGACCACCTTGATCCCCTTGTCCTTGAGTCGCTTCACCACATAACCAGCCTCACTTCTTAATTCATCTGCTACTCCCAGGACCAGGACCGGACTTCCATTCACCGACATAAGCAAAGGGGTTTTTCCCTGGGTACTAAGCTTCTGCCTGATCCCGTCCAGATCATGTTTCTCTATTTCCCCGGGCATAATCTCCTGAAAAAGTCCAAAGCTGCCAACAAGTACCTCATCCCGGTCAAAACTGGCCCTGACTCCTTTGCCGGGAATGGACTCGAACTTGTCAGGCTCGGTAAACTCATTAATTTCCTTTTTTAATCCAGTTACAACTGCTCTAGCCAGGGGATGCTCAGACTGATCCTCGACTCCGCCCAGTAAAGAAAGAAGTTTGTTCCTGTCAGTGTCTTGATTTAGAACCATAAGATCTGTCATGGCTGGCTTGCCTCTGGTCAAGGTTCCGGTCTTGTCAAAAACAACCACCTGGACGCTCTTGGCAGCTTCAAGCACTTCACCGCCTTTAATCAGCACTCCCAGTTGAGCACCCCTGCCAGTACCCACCATGATCGCAGTGGGGGTGGCCAGGCCAAGGGCACAAGGGCAGGCAATGACCAGAACAGCAATGAAGATTCGCAGGGCAAAGGTAAATTCGGTCTGCCCCAGGAAAAGCCAAGCCAGCCCAGACACAAAGGCCAAGGTGATCACCATCGGCACAAAATAAAGGCTGACCCTATCGGCCAGTGAAGCAATGGGAGCTTTGGAACCCTGGGCATCTTCAATCATCTTGATTATCCTGGCCAAGGCGGTTTCCGAACCAACCTTTTCTGCCTTGAACCGGATATTGCCTGTGGTATTCAAAGTACCGCCAAAGACCTTGTCTCCGGCGGTCTTGGTCTTGGGAATGCTTTCTCCGGTCAGCATTGACTCATCAACTGCTGAACTACCCTTGATTACAGTACCGTCAACCGGAATCCTTTCACCCGGCCTGACAATTATCACGTGTCCGTGGCTGATGGCTTCGACATTAATCACTCTTTGTTCATCACCGTCTAGGATTGTAGCTTTGTCCGGCCGAAGTTTGATCAGCTGCCTTATGGCATCTGATGTCCTGGTCTTTGCCCTTTGCTCCAGAAATTTTCCAAGGGAGACCATGGCGATGATCACTGCAGCAGATTCATAGTAAAGGTCCATGGCCCTTTCATGGGGCATATGCCCCAGAAAAATTTCCACCAGGTTCCAGGTGCTGTAGACCAGGGCAGCTCCTGTTCCAATGGCGATAAGGGAGTCCATATTGGGAGCCATGTGGTAAAGATTTCTAAAGCCATACTGGTAGAAATGCCTGCCCGACCAGACAATGGGCAGTGTCAGTAACAGCTGGACCAGGGCAAAATTAAGTGGATTGGCGTGATGGCTGATCAAGGCCGGCAAAGGTATGCCAACCATCTCTCCCATGGAGACCACCATCAGGGGGACAGCAAAGGACATGGCCAATATGGCCTTTTGTTTCATCTCCTTTAGTCTGCCAGCCATGTCATCATCATGGACTGACCGCTCCTTACCCAGCAACTCAACTTCGTAGCCGCCCTTGGCTACCGCACTGGAAGCAACATCAAAATCAAAGTCAGGCCCTACCCTGAGCGTAGCACTTTCATCAGCCAGGTTTACGGATGCCTCCCTTATTCCCGACTGCTTCTTCAATATCCTCTCCACCCTTCCAACGCAGGCAGCGCAGGTCATCCCTCTGACCTTAAGCTTGACCGGCCTGTCCTGGTCCTCCTTGCGGACTGCTTCATAGCCTGCCTTCTGAACTGCCTGGATGATATCATCTACATCAGTTTTAGCCTCAGCCTGGACATATAGAATTTCGGTCGCCTGATTAACGGTTGCTTTCTGGACTCCCTCCAGCCAGGCAACAGCCCTTTCCACCCTGGCAGCACATGCTGAACAGGTCATTCCTTTAATCTTGAACTGGTAATTCTGGGTGGTCATAATGCGTCCCAATTAAGCATTGTTTGCAGAATTTGCGAATCTAATGAAAAGCTGGACTTGCAATCAGTGATCAGGAGATATAATTTGGGTAGTCCAGCTATATGTCAAGGAGAAAAACATGAAACAGAGAATTATTCTCAATTCCCAGGAAATCAACAAGGCCCTGGAAAGAATGACTTTTGAAATAATCGAGCAGGTCCAGGACATCAAGGAACTGGCTCTAATTGGCATACAACGAAGAGGTGTGGATCTGGCATCAAGGATTAAGACCATTATTGAGACCAGGACCGGAGAAAAAATCCGCATGGGCAAGCTGGACATCAACCTTTACCGGGACGACTGGACTAATTTGACTTCTGCCCCGGTCATCAACAGTACAGAAATAACCTTCTCCATAACAGGCCGGACATTGGTGCTAATTGATGACGTTTTGTTTACGGGCCGGACCATCAGGTGTGCCTTGGAAGCTCTCCTTGATTTCGGAAGACCAAGAAGCATCAAGCTGCTGGTGCTCATCGATCGCGGACACCGGGAGCTACCTATCCATGCTGATTTTGTTGGGAAAAAAATCAATACATCATTGTCGGAAAGAGTCGACGTCCTGACTCTGGAAAGAGATCAAAAAGACGAGGTCCTGCTTCTGGAGGGAGATCCGTCCTGAAAAAGGACTCTTCATCCGGGCCTGAGTATTTCGGGCAGGACTTTTTGGACATCAGCAGTACCGGTCAGAAGCATTGCCTGAAAAAGTTCCTGCTTCATTTGGTTTATAATCATTGAGACTCCCTCAACTTCTCCTCCGAAGGCCCCAATAATCAAAGGTCGGCCAGTCAAAACCGCATCAGCCCCCAGGGCCAGATATTTCAGGATGTCTGCACCCCAGCGAACTCCACCGTCGGCAAAGACCAGCATCTTTCCCTTCACAGCTGAAGAAATTTTTGGAAGGACATCTGCTGCCCCAGGTGTAAAATCAAGCACCCTCCCGCCATGGTTGGACACAACAATGGCTGCAACTCCGGCATCATGAGCAGTTAAGGCATCCTCCCGGCTCATCACCCCTTTGAGAATGAAAGGCAGCTCAGTACTTTCCACCAGGCTGGCGATTTCATCACCTGTTTTCGGCCCGACAGCCTGACCTTTTAAGGCCATTGTAACCAGTCCTGCCCCGTCGATATCAACACCCACAGCCAGGGCTCCAGCTTCTTCAGCCATTTTGATCCGGCTGATTATTTCTTTCTGGGATCTGGGCTTGATTATGGCTACTCCATGTCCATTGCTTTTTTTTATGGCCCTAAGCCCGCTTTCATACATCAAAGGATCAGCACCATCCCCGATGAATCCCAGGGAACCGGCTTCTAAGGCTCCTTCAATTATCCGTTCTGCAAAGTCTGCTTCGGAAAGTGAGCCGCCCATATTATAGGTAGTGCCGGTCATGGGCGCTGCCATCAATGGAATGGACAAATGCCGCCCCCAGAGTTTCAACGAAGTATCCGGCTCTTTGACTGCATGAACAGCGCTCATCTGAAACTGATGTGCTGCCAGGGATTCAATATTTGCCCTGAATGACGAACCAGATCCAATACCTCCCATGCCCGGAACTTCACCGGAACAGGCCCGACCATCACAGGCCGGACAAACCCGGCAGTAACCCTTAAGGTCAGCCCTTGCTTTTTTGCGGACTGTATCAAAGTCAATATTCACTTGCAGCCAACCTGGACTTAAATCAAACCAACCCTGTTGTGTTTAGAATGCCATGGAGGCTTTCTTCATTGCCTGGCTCCATGGGAACCAGTGGCAACCGGAATTCCTTTTCCATCTTGCCCATCATGGCTAAAGAGGTCTTAACCGGAATGGGGTTTGTTTCCATGAACATTGCCCGGCATAAAGGCGACATTTCATGGTGAAGCTTCTGGGCCGTCTCCAGATCTCTATTCACAAAAGCCTTACACATGGTCTGCATCATATTAGGAACGATGTTTGACACAACGGAGATCACCCCATGTCCTCCAACAGACAACAGCGGAAGAACTGTAAAATCATCCCCAGACAAAACAATAAAGTCAGGTCCACATTCTTCCACCACTTCGGAAACCTGCTTAAGGTCGCCAGTGGCCTCTTTTATCCCGATTGCTTCAGGGATTTCCCGAAAAATTCTGGCCACGGTCTTGGGCATGACATTAAGGGAAGTTCGTCCAGGAACATTATAGATGAAAAAGGGGATTGAAACTTCTTTGGCAATAGCCTTAAAATGGGCAACCAGCCCTGCAGGTGTGGGCTTGTTGTAATATGGTGTGATAAGTAAGGCTGCATCAGCTCCAGCATCCTTGGCGTATCCGGTAAGATCAATTGCCTCGGTCGTGGAGTTGGATCCAGCACCGGCTATTACCGGGACCCTGCCCTTTACCTGATCCACGCAGATGCTTATGACCTTTTTATGTTCCTGATGGCTCAAGGTGGCTGATTCGCCGGTGGTCCCACAAGGCACGACTCCGTTTATGCCTTGCTCCAGCTGCCATTCTATAAGGGCCCGGTAGGCCTCTTCATCAATCTGATTGTTCTTGAATGGAGTTACCAAAGCTGTATATGCGCCTTGAAATTGCATTATCTGATCCTCCTAGGAAATATAAAAATTGATAAAATCAGAAAACTAAAGATCCTGCCATGGCCTAGCAGCTAAAGACCAAAAGTCTCCGGTGAAAATTCGCCCTTAAAGACCAGGGTGGCCTTTCCAGTAAGAAAGACCTGATCCTCAGAAATGTCAATGGCCAGAAATTCCCCCCCGGAGGTTGTCACTTCTACCGGGGCCTTGAGGATTTTCAGGGCTGAGCCAACTACCACTGATGCTGCAGCTCCAGTTCCACAGGCAAAAGTCTCATCCTCTACCCCGCGTTCATAGGTTCTAAGAATAATTGAATCATCCCCTTTTTTCTCAATAAAATTAACATTGGTCCCTGATGGGGAAAACTCTTTATGAAACCTTATCGCCCGGCCAACCTTAGCCACATCGACCTGATCCACGTTTTCACAGACAACCACAGCATGGGGAACCCCGGTATTGACATGGTGAACATTTATTTCCTGCCCTCCTTCCAGGGTCAGGGGAATATTCAGGCGCAGGTTAATGGCCGGGGTGAGTTGAACCTTGACCAGACCCTGATCCAGGATCCGGGCTGTTATGGGGCCTGCATCCGTCCCAAAAACCTGGTCCTTCCCTGCAAGTCCAATAATGTTGGCCAGTAGCGAAGCACATCTTGAACCGTTTCCGCACATTTCTGCCCGGGAGCCGTCTGAATTATAAAAGTGCCAGACGTAGTCCAGCCCTTCCTTAGCTGTTTTATCAAGAAAAATCATCCCGTCAGCTCCCACGGCAAAGCCCCTGGGGCATAGCTTGGACGCCCAGAAAGGCATGTCTTCCCTGGCCAGTCTGAGGCTGGTGTTGTCAAACAGGATAAAATCGTTTCCACTACCCTGCATCTTGTAAAATGTAACTTTATTTGAAGAGTTGTTTGTCATTATTTCCCCTTGCTTATTCAGTCAGACCAGTCTGGCCTGGCTGCAATGTTCAAAGCCCGGTTTTGACCTGGGCTGCAAACCAAAAAAGTTTCCCAAGGGAAACTTTTACAGGTTCTGCCCGTCAGCATATAAGATGTTACACACCAAGGCCAAAGAAGTAAAATTACAGTAATGCTCCAAGACAGATCAATTTTATCAGGGACATTCGCCTGAAAGAGGCAACTTTCTTGAAAAGATTCTTTGGGGCATTAAGAAAATTCCCGGCAATACTTTTCCAGCTGATCCTATCTAATCAAGCTCAAGGCCCAAACTGTCGAATCCAGACTATCCGGCTAAGTAAACGACCAGTTTTAGCTGTTCAGATAATCCTTGAGTTCTTTTCCTGCCCTGAAAAAAGGCAGCTTTTTCGGAGTAACCTCAACGGTTTCGCCTGTTTTGGGATTCCTTCCCTGATATCCTTTATATTCCTTGATCTTAAAGCTGCCGAATCCTCTTATTTCGACCCTATCCCCGTTTTTCAGGGCCTCTTTCATGGAGTCAAAAAAGATTGACACCACTTCTGTAGCTTCTTCTATGGAGATGTTTCGCTCTTCAGCCAGGCTTTTAATAAGTTCGCTTTTGTTCATAATCTTTCTCCTTTTTTCCAAAGCCCTTAAAGTGCAAAAAATATAATAAGTTCTATATCCTTAAATTAAAAACAAAATCAAGCAATTTCTTATGTGTGATTCCTGTAACAAGCAATCAGGAAACCCGAAAAAAAGCCGGATCAGTCAATGCCGTCCAAGTCTTCAAGCCGCAAGGCAGGTGTGGAGACGATCCGTTCAAGGGAATCGTTGCGAATCCTTATGAGACGATGAGCAATATTCAGGACATCCCTGGCCGGGTTAGAGTTGGCTGCAGTCTGAAAAAAAGGTTTTTGCATTCGAACGGACTCAGGCACAACATCGTCCTGGCGGACAAATCCCAAAAAATCGACCTCGAGTTCCAGAAACTTTTCACAGGCAGCCCGGATCCGTTCAAAACCAAGTCGTCCCTCCTGCTCTGAATGAACCATATTAACCAGTATATGAAAATTTTTAGCTTTTTTCTGGGTGTAAAGCACTTTTATAAGGGCGTAACCATCTGTAAGAGATGTGGGCTCGGGTGTAATGACCACAACCTGATGATGAGTCATGGCGGCAAAAGACTGGACTGTCTGGTTAATGCCTGCCCCAAGATCCAGGAGCAAGAAGTTGTATTTGCTCATGACCTTGGTCAACCTCTGAACAACATTATCCTGCTGATCTTCATCAAGGTCGAGGATATCAGTTACCCCGGAGGCAGCAGGGATAAGGTCAAGCCCATTTTTGCCGAGATTAAACAAAATGTCTTCCACTTTGGCGTTGTGATTCAAAATATCGTGCAGGCTTCCTTCCGGAGCTATGCCCAGCATGACATCAAGGTTGGCCAGTCCCAGATCACAGTCCACCAGAAGGGTATTCTGGCCAGCCTGATAAAGGGCATATGCAAGGTTCAGGGCGATATTGGTCTTTCCAACCCCTCCCTTGCCGCTTAAGATGGACAAACTAAAAGTTCTATTCTGCCGTTGCATAATCATCCTTTAAGTAAGAATTCCTTTTCATCACCCCTGACCATTGATTTATCGTCCAGGACTTCCAATGCAGATACTATTCTCAATGCGTTTTTACCGTCAGACTTGACCTTATAGAGTTCCTTGTCAGCCTGAGATAAAAAGTCTTCCAACTGGAGACGGGTTTTTCCCCGGTAAGTGGCTGAGCCGATAGAAACAGTGTAAGCTATCTGCTCATTGCCTACACTGCAGCAGACCATGCTCTGCCGAATGGATTTGAGTATCCTTTCCAGCAGAGGTTTGGATTTGATCTTGCCGGTTCCGGGTAGAATAAGAGCGAATTCTTCACCGCCAATTCTGGCTGCGTAATCTCCGCCTCGGACCTCCCTGGAAAGGATGCCAGAAAGACTTTTTAAGACTTCATCGCCACAGACATGGCCATAAGTATCATTGATCAGCTTGAAATCATCAACATCCATGATGGCCAGGGTAAGGGGCATCTTGTACTTGAACGACTTCTGCATCTCTCGTTCAAGAACCCGCTGAAAAAAACCCCGATTGTTCAGACCGGTCAGAGGATCCCTGTCCCTGGCCAGGGAAAGCTCCTCAATGGTCTTTAGCATATGGTGCAGGGTGGTGAATTTCTTACCATTTAATGAAAGGCACATCCAGGACGGATTGATGGAGGACTGTTCCATGATGCCAAGCCACTCCTCCTGGGTCAGGCCTTTGAAAATCCTGACCAAGGCCAGAGACTTTTCTGCTGATTCCACGGAAAAGGAGTCGACTTTGTGACCCAGAGCCTGCTCCAGGTCCTCAAGCTCCTTGATAATCCTTTGAAACTTGATCAGATCGTTGATTGGTTTTTCAGCCATGATTGTACAAAAGATAATCGTGGATCAGTTGATTAATATTACCGTCCAACACAGATTCCACATTGCCGGTTTCATTGCCGGTTCTATGGTCTTTGACCAGGCGGTACGGCTGGAGAGTGTAAGTCCTAATCTGACTGCCCCAGGATATGGCATCCTTGGCAGCATACTTCTCCTGTCTTTCCTCTTCAATTTTTTCCACTTCCCGGTCATAAAGTTTGGCCTTGAGTATCTTCAGGGCTGATTCCCGGTTCCTTCTCTGGGATCTTTCACTCTGACACTGAACAACGATGCCGGTGGGGATATGGGTGATTCTGATGGCCGAGCTGGTCTTATTTACATGCTGCCCTCCAGGACCACTGGCCTTGAATACATCCACCCGCATATCTTCCTCGTTGATCTCAATGTTAATGTCATCAGAGACCTGGGGGTAAACATCCACCGAAGCAAAAGAAGTATGTCTCCTGCCTGAGGCATCAAAAGGGGAAATCCTGATCAGCCTGTGAATCCCCCTCTCTCCCTTGAGCCGACCATAGGCATAGTCTCCAGTAATCTGGATGGTTACGCTTTTCACCCCGGCCTCATCACCCTGAATGTAGTCAAGGTACTCAGTCTTGTAGCCGCTGTTTTCAGCCCACCTGAGATACATGCGCAGCAGCATCTCGGCCCAGTCCTGGGCTTCAGTCCCTCCTGCTCCGGGATGAATTTCAATAATTGCCGGATTTTTGTCATCCTTCCCGCCCATAAAGGCTTCCAGTTCAAGCTGCTCAAGCTTTTTGCCGAACACCCGGACATTATCTGTAAGCGCATCCAGCACATCCTGACCCTGATCGTCTTCAGCAAAGCTGAGCCACTCCAGCAGATCATCATGAAGTTTTTGGAGCTCAGAGATCTTGGCTACTTCTTCTTCAAGAATGCTTTTTTCTTTCAGAACAGGGGTCAGGTTATCCGGATTATCCCAGGCTCCAGGTCTTGAAAGCTCGTGCTCAATTTCCTGAAGCCTGGTTTTCTGGCTTTCCAGGTCAAAGACGCCCCCAAAGGGCGTTGAAGCGTTCCAGGATTTTGGCGGACTGATTTTTAAGATCTGAAAGTTGAATCATTTTTGGCTTGATCTCACATTATGATAATGAATGAACAGTGAAACAAAGACTCCCATGAGCAGCAGGATGTTTATAAACCAGTATAACCGGTGGTATAATGTTTTGGAATCTACTAGACCGGCTTGGGCAGATATATACGCATCCTCAAACAAACCGGTTCTTTTGTAAACCCTGCCGCCAGGATCAATAAAGGCTGATATCCCGGTATTTGTGGCCCTGATCACATACCTGCCCTGCTCAACAGCGCGGAGCACCCCAAGGTGCAGATGCTGCTCAGGGGCTGATGTGCTTCCAAACCAGGCATCGTTTGAAAGGTTGATGAGTATGTTTGATCCCTTTGCCACCCTTTGCCTAGCTAGGTTGGGAAATATTATTTCATAGCAGATGAGCACCCCCAATGCAAGGTCGTCCCTGGTCAGAGGAGTTTTCTGAGTGCCCGGGGAAAAATCAAGCTCACCTTCCACTAAGCTGTCCAAAAAAGGAATGAACCGGCCGAGAGGAACATACTCACCAAATGGAACCAGATGCTCTTTGTCGTAATAATCATGCACAAAGCCGTCAGCATCTATCCAGAATGCCCGGTTGTACAGGCTGTACCCCACCCCGTCCGGATCCATCCTGTAGGCAGGAGAACCAGTCAATATATTCAGCTGATTTTCCTGGGCAAAATTCCTGACCATATGACTGAGTTCCGTGGCTTCCTGAAAATAAAAGGGTAAAGCTGTCTCAGGCCAGATCACCAGGTCCGGACTGTACCTTGAAGATCCGTCCAAGGTAAGGTTAAAATATTTATCAATAGTCATCCGCTGAATTTTTTCTTCCCACTTAAGGGTCTGATCAATATTGCCCTGGACTGCTAAAAAACGTGCCTGGCCAGTTTCCAGAACTTTGCCTGGAATTAAATATCCATAACCCAGCACAACAGCCAGAACACCTGCTCCAAGTAATGAACTCTTTACTTTACCCAGGCTGAACCACATCCCGCAGGCAGCCAGAATCATCCCCAGCCCGTAGCTTCCAATAATACTTACGGCCTGTATGGACTCAGGCCATACAGCAAAAGACTGAGCCGCTAGAAACCAAGGAAAGCCAGTCAGGGCATACTCCCTTATGAACTCAAGCCCAGACCAGGCACAGCCAGAAAAAACACCCAACAACAGCCAGGAACTGCTTTTTTTAACAGTTGACACGAACAAGGCGTAGGCCGAGCTGAACAAAGCAATACAGAAGCCAAGAAGGACGGGGCAGAAAAGAGCCAGGACCAGAGGGAAACCGCCAAACTGGTGAACCGGAACCACTATCCAGTATAGACAAACAGAAAAGGCCAGACCGGTTGCCAGCCAGGAGCGAACAAAAACCTGCCCGGCCGAATCCGAATCCAGCGCAATCCGGTTAAGTCCCAGCAAAAAAAGGAAAAAAAATGGCGGAAAGTGATAAATAGGGTTGGCAAAGCCAAAGTATAGGCCCAAAACACACAGACCAAGCCAAAAAACAAAAGAATGCCCTGTCATCATACCTGGTCTGATTTGCCTGCCATGGAAGTTATTGTAAGCCACTGAATATGCTTGGCATCAGCCTCGTTGACCCTGTACCTGAAAACACCGTCGGAAAACTCCTCTTCCTTTTGAGGGACCTTGCCAGCAACATGACAGACATACCCGCCAATGGTTTCCACCTGATCGGAATGAATCACAATCCCCAGTTCATCCTTTAGTTCATCCAGCGATGTTCTGCCGGAAACATAAAACGAACCATCCTGACGAACCTGGATCTCCTGGGGTTTGGGAGGATCGTATTCATCCTCGATCTCGCCGACAATTTCCTCCAGTACGTCCTCCAGGGTCACAACTCCAGAAGTCCCTCCATACTCATCCAGAACAATGGCCATATGGATCTTTCGACTCTGAAAATCAAGAAGGACTTCCCTGATGTTTTTGGTTTCAGGAATAAAGTAAGGAGAACGCATGATGGAGGTCAGGGAAACCTCTTTTTCTGCCAGGAAGTATTTCAGCAGATCCTTGGCATGGACCAGGCCAACCATATGGTCCCTGTTTGCACGGTATATCGGGATCCTGGAGTGGCCGCTCTCTATTATGGTCCTGGCAACATCACTCATGGAATCGTTAACCTCGCAGCAGACCAGATCTGTTCTGGGAACCATGATCTCCAGGGCTTTTTTCTGGCTCAGTCGAAGGACGTTCAGAAGCATCAGGACTTCTTCATTCTTGAGTTCTCCATCGTCTCTGGCCTCCATAATTATCTCTTCCAGAGGCAAATCACAGCGGGAGCCAAAAATCCTTCGCAATACCGACCAGACCCTGCTTTCCGATCCCTCTTCCAAAATTTATTCCTCCTTGTTCAAAACCTTTGGATGAGCCAGTCTATCAGACCAGCCCCTTTTCACGGTAAATCTTAAGATAAGTTCTCACTACCCAGCTTGCCAGATCTTCCACCCCATCATTGGGCTCTACTTTTTCCCAGCCTGTAATAACCTTTTCCTCCTGGTCAAAGGATGCCTGCCGAATGAACTGAATAGCAGCGATATAGTTACCATGGGTATCAGGATAATGCTTCCTGACCCTGCCTATCAAATGGAACTCTTTCAACTTATCGCTGACACCCGGATGCTGATAGAAAATCATCGACAAAAGCAGGACCGGATTGTCCTTGAAAAAATCATTCTGGCCCCTGATGGGTTGAGGAGAAAGATCAAGTCTTGCTCCACCACCGGAAATGTCCTTCAGCACCACATCCGTTCTTGAACCCTGCTCATAAGTCCAAATGGGCTGACCGTGCCTCTGAATTGAGGTATGATATTCTCCGTTGCGGTCATGGGAAACTGGTCGAATTTCCAGCAAACGGATATAACTCCCTGGCAGTTCCAGGCGAAGGTGTTGCCTTTTCTGTTCCATCTCAAGCAGTTCCGGGACAGCCAGCCGGATTAAACGGACATCATCTTTGACTAGAGCTTCCATGACCCTGGATTTAAACTTGTAGAAAGAAAATTTTCCCCGCCCAAGGCTGATCCGGAAATAGACCTGGACCTGCCTGCCTGACCATCTTTTTATGGACTTGATCTGATCTGGAGGTTCAAGAAGGATCGAGTCTTTGGCATACTCACGAAATAGGCAAAGCAGCTCCCTGCCTCCGGAAGACAGGCGCAAATCAAAACGGCTGTTCTGTCCCAGGGCTGTTTCCAGGATTTCTGATATTTCTTCTCTGGCGGCGACTTCAAAGTACTTGGGAGCAGCGTCCTGTTTTTTCTGATCAACTTTTCGCTTGTACAGATAAAAGAGAATCAGGGCCAAAACAACCAGCAAGACTATTAACAGCAGATAATACCCGGAAGTCTGCATGACCGAAGTCTGAAAGCTCGAACTGATTTGGGGCCAGAACTGTTGATTCATGATCTCTGGTGGCATGAAGGATTAAGGATTGTCGGTCGTCCTTGGATCTGGAAAATACTGCGGACCGTTGGGACAAATCTGAAGTGCATTTTCAAGTATTTTTATCCTTTTTTCAATAAAATCTTTGTCATAAGATTCAATATCCAGTTGGCTCAAAAGCTTCCAGTCTTTGATCAAAAAAACAACCCAGCCTTGAGCTGAGTCTATGGCCCTTGCCTGCTGGACAAACTCCAGGGCCAGATCCTTCTGGTAGGCCTTAATGGCCTCTTGAGCACTTTTCCGCCAGTAGACCGAGGCAAACAATGGGTCTTCTTCTTGGTGAAGCTCCCTTTTCAGCCGCATAAAGTTCTGTTCTTCAATCAGGTCAAGGTAGCGAGCATCCTTGTCTGAACCGGCCAGCAGGTCTTGACTTTCCTGCAAATCAGGCCAGCAACCGTGGTCAAAAAGAGCAGCTTCAAAAGCCTTTTCCAGCAGTTCTTTCCTGGGTGATCCAGAATAGGAGGTCAGCTTATAGGCAATCAAAAAGTTCCTCGAAACCGAGCAAAAATCATCCTGAGCCAGATAGTTATCATTGCTTTTTGCAAGAAGGATTCCGGCCTGACACAACTTTCCCTGCAAATAGGCGTTGACGAATTCCAGACGCTGAACATCGGCCAGCCTGACGCTGTCAGCCGGGGGGTATAGCGGTCCGGGACGGCTTGTACAACCACTGATCATAATAACCGGCAATATGACCAGAAAGGCCAGTAGCTGATAAAAAAATGGTTTACGTTGAGACATTTTTCTCTTGAGAGCTTTTGCTGTTAGAATAGTCATGAGCTAAGCATGACCAAGGTCCATGCACCCCGGGAAAAATATTCACGGCAGGGGAAAACTTCTGTCATAATCCGGCTCAGGCCGGCTGAGAGGCCAGGTGTCAGATAGTCTGTGCAAAAGTTCTGTCCCCAGGCGCAGGGCATACTCGCCCTCCTGTCTGATCCTGTACATGTCCTGACCCGCTCTTTTCAGCTCAAAGCTGAAATCCGACAGATTTTCTACTATAGGAGCGATATCCGACCTGATTCCCCTTAGTTCGCCCACAAACTCCCTTGCTTCCCGGGTTATCCCCAGGAACTCCTGTTCTATCGGCTTTAAGCCATCCACAACAACTATCCCGCTTTCAACCAGGTCTTCAAAGCTTCTGGCCAGATCATCCAGTCCAGCCAGGATGTTTTCCACCTTTTCCACAGGCCTTGGATCTTCAACAAGGTAATAGACCAGTCCCTGGCTCTCATTCAGCCTGGTGGTCATTTCCTGGATATTTCCCAAAACCACCTGGACAGGACCATCCTCCAGAAGAAGCTGGTCTGTAATACTTCTGATATTGGCTACAATGGCCTTTAAATCATCCATAACTGGCTGAGCCTGCTCTATTAACTCGCTTATGCCCCCAACCTTGTCCAGCCTGATCCGACTTTCTGCCTCAAGGACCTGGGCATCCTCACTCCCGGGTAGGAGTTTTAAATAGGGTTTGCCGATGATTCCTTCCTGGTCCAGGATGATCTTGGAATCTTCAACCATCCAGCGCTGATATTTTTTTAATATCCGGATTTCTATGGTCACAAAGTCCACTGCGTCCAGGGATACATTCTCCACCTGACCGATCCTGAACCCGGAAAGCCGCACCGGGATGCCCCGTTCAATCCTCTCCCCGGTGTCACTGATGACGTAGTAAGTCACCCTTTCAGCAAAAAGCTCTTTTTTGAAACCTATATATAAAAAGATTGAAACCAGGGCCACCATGAAAAAAATGACCAGAAGCCCAGCCCGGAATTCAACACTTCTATAACCGTCTTTCACAATTTGTCCTGAAAATAATGGTTTAAACAAAAACCCTTTGCTGATCCAGCAAAGCTATCAAAATATTCAGCTTCTAACCTGCGAAATCAACCTGTTTGAGAGCCAGGTCATCGAACATTGCAGCCTCCTCATCAACACAGGATATCCAGAGCTTGACCGGAACAGAATTGTCCCGAATCCAGTCCAGAACTACCCTGGCGTCATCAATCCGGGGGGACCCCATGAAAACTATGCTGTTGCCGGAACACACACATCGCAACAGCTTGGCCAGCACCAGCTTGACATGAGGAAGAAGCCTTGGACTCTTCCAAAGATACTCTTCAAGGCCAGCCTTGGCCAGATAATCTCCAAACCTGGCTTTGACCCTTTCCAAAGAAACGTTTTGGTGAAACATATTGCTAAGAGCCACATTCTCAATCACACTCAGAGAAGACAAAAAAGGAAAATCATCGCTGATTATCCCGATATGCCCCTGGGACTGGACAATCATATTCTGCAACAAGCTGTCCCGGCTTTTTGAAGGACACACCAGCAACAGGTTTGAACCCTCAAGGAGCAGATCACTTATTGTTGATTTTATTCCATGATCAATGCCTGATCCAGTCCGGATCATAGATTCATCCTTTCCCAAAAACACTCAGGACAACAACAGATAATTTATCCACAAAGGGGCTACCACAGATAGCCAAGCACAAAAACAAGCTCAATAAGTATAATCAATCCGATTACATGCATAAGTCCCTGAATAAGTCTCACTGGGACCTCGGTCAATGAATAATTAACGCTCATGCCTTTTTGAATTGAAACCGCTGCCACAGCAATGCACATAAGCATTGGCTTGAAAAAGGCCACAAAAAATGTTTCCAGATCCAATGCTGTTCCAATCATTCCAAGGTAGTTGGCAAAAGTCAGATCATGCAGATAACCAAGAACCAGAAAACCGCCGATAATGGAAACCACCCCAAAAAGCAGATTAAGGCAGGGGCCGGCAAAGGCAAACGCAAGAATCATGGGCATCATCAGGTAACGATCAACAGGAATATTCAAATAATAAAGGGTATTCAACTCCCTGTTAATCTTCATCTGGGCAACATCCGACACAACCCTGGAACCTGATTTCAACAAAACAATAATTGAACAAATAATGGGCCCGACCTCGTGAAGGTTGACCGTTACAATATATTCTCCAATAAATTCATAGGCCCCGAAACGGGTCAGAAGAGAAACAAGATATGTGACTACTATAGCGCCGATGATCAAAGAAGCCAGGAAGGTGACGGGCAAAGAACGGTAAGCTGTGTGATAAACCTCACGGGCAAAGACATGGGAAACAGCCCTGTTAAAAAGGGCCAGTCGGAAAAAAGAACTCATCGACCTGGCCAGAATGGACCAAGCCTGGTTGTAGGTCTGGAAACGATCCAGAAAAGCCCGCCCGAGATTGCAGACAAAAGCAACGCTCATAAACTAACTATTAACCCTATCCCTAGCCAAAGGAAAGAAAGAATATCCCAAGCCCTGCAGAAAGGAATTCAGGAACTAGATCCAGTCTAGCGAGAAGTACTTCCAAGTGCCTTGAAATAAACCTCCAAGGCAGAAAGAGCAGCAGGAGTTACTCCGGAAATCCGACCTGCCTGGCCAAGGGTTCTGGGCCTGACTGTTCCCAGCTTTTCCACTACCTCGGCTGAAAGCCCTGGAACTTTTGCATAATCTGCATCCTGGGGCAGCTCGTAGTTTTCAAGATATTCTGATCTGCGCACCAGCTCATCTTGACGCTTAAGATAACCTTCAAATTTGATCTCTATCTGGACTTGGTCAAGAATTTCCGGATCAAGGGCACTGACAGAAGGCAGAAATTCATCAAAAGATGATATCTCAAGATTTGGCTGTCTTAAAAGCTCAGCCAGACTGATCGCCTTTTTGGGTACAGCAGCCTGAATTTTTTCCAGTGCTTGCCTGGTGGCCAAATCAGGTCGGATCATTGTTCCCATCAGGGTATCTTTGAGTTTATTTATCCGATCTAGCTTTGACCTGAAAATCTCCCATTGAACATCCTTAACCAGACCAAGCTCCCTGCCCCTGGGAGTCAGCCTCTGATCAGCATTATCCTCCCTCAGCAAAAGCCGGTACTCAGCCCTGGAAGTAAACATCCGGTAGGGTTCAGTAGTCCCTTTGGTGACCAGATCATCCACCAGGACACCCATATAGGCTTCACTTCGCTTAAGCACAAATTCATCTTGTCCTCCCAGCATCAAGCAGGCGTTTATGGCCGCCCACAGCCCCTGGGCTGCGGCTTCTTCATAGCCAGATGTACCATTAATCTGACCTGCCGAGTATAACCCGGACACTGCTTTGGTCTCAAGGGTGGGCTTAAGCTGGGTGGGGAAAATAAAATCATATTCAATGGCGTAGCCGGGCCGGACAATCATGGCCTTTTCCAGGCCCGGGATTGTTGACAGCATTTCTTTTTGAATATCCAGGGGAAGGCTGGTGGGTATGCCGTTGGGATAGACCTCAAAACTGGATAATCCCTCAGGTTCAACAAAAATCTGATGCCTGTCCTTGTCGGGAAACCTGGCCACTTTATCCTCTATGGACGGACAATACCTGGCTCCAGTACCCTTGATCACTCCCTGAAACATGGGGGACCGGTCAAAGCCTTTCCTGATTACCTGGTGGGTTCTCTCATTGGTATAAGTAACATGACATGGAAGCTGGGACAAAAGCTCTGATTTCTCCCAGAAACTGAATAGTGGCGGTGGAGAGTCCCCGTGCTGGACCTCTAAAGAATTGAAATCCACACTGTCCTTCAAAAGCCTGGGCACAGTCCCGGTCTTCAGGCGTCCCAGCTCAAGACCCAGCTTTCTTAATGAATCTGACAGTCCGGTGCTGGCCGGATCACCAAGCCTGCCTCCCTGATAGTTATCCATGCCAATATGGATCAGTCCCTGCATGAAAGTTCCAGTGGTCAGAATCAGGGTTTTGCAAGGTATGATTTCACCAATCCTGGTCCTGACTGCCTGGACTTGTGAATCCTTAACAATTATTTCTTCAACCGAGGCTTCTCTGATATAAAGGTTCTCCAGGTTGAAAAGCGTCTCCTGAACCACTTCCAGGTATTTCTTTCGGTCTATCTGAGCTCTTGTTGAACGGACTGCAGGGCCTTTCCTGGTGTTAAGCCTTCTGAACTGAATCCCGGCCTTGTCGGCCCAGATTCCCATGGCTCCGCCCAGGGCGTCGATTTCCCTGACCATATGCCCCTTGGCCAGTCCGCCAATGGCTGGATTGCAGGAGAGATGACCGATCCGGTCCACATTAATGGTCAAAAGAAGTGTCTTGAACCCAAGACGGGCTGAGGCATGGGAGGCCTCGCATCCTGCATGGCCTGCTCCCACAACCAAAACGTCAAAGACATCGGGAGGAGGGGTTTTCTGCATGGGAGTGAACTACCAGGGACTGGCCATGAAGGCCATTACCTTGGCGTCATTTATGGTATTACTTATACTGGAGCATTCATTGGGCTGGTGGGCTGTTCCGGTCAGCGTGGCCCAGACTACTGCATCAAAACCTTTGTGTCTCAGAAAAGAGGCCACAGTCCCGCCGCCTATTCCCTGGGCCACGGGTTCAACATTCCGAATTGTTGTTATGGCTTTGGTCAACTCGACCACGATTTCGCTGGACGGATCAGTAAATGGAGCTGCCTGTTCAAGAAGAACGGTTTCATAACCAATTTTCACCCTGTATTTTTCCTCAATCCCAGCACCCAGCTCCCTGATTTTCTCAAGGACTGCTTCCAGCCTGTAATTGGGCAGAACCCGGCAATCAAGGTAAAACACATCCATTCCGGGAATGGTGTTGATATTGGGAACGTTTGCTTCCTTCTTGGTAGGACAGAAAGTGGAACCCGGCGGGCTGAAGAGCTCACTTTGATCAGAAAAAAAGTTATGCAGTTCCTCAAGTTTAAGAATAAAGGCTGCTGATGCAACCAGAGTATTTATTCCCTTGTCAGGCCTGGAAGCGTGGCATTGTCGGCCGGAAACAGTGACCTTCTGCCAGAGCATGCTTTTTTCAGCGACTTCAACCATCTTGGAGTCCGGGGTTCCAAAGTCCGGAACAAGAAACAGATCATCCCTGCCAAAGAGTTCTTTTTTCTGGTCAAGAACAAAGGGAAGGCCATACTTGTTTCCAGTTTCTTCGTCGGCCACCATGATCAATCCTATGTTGATCTCAGGTCGGACTTCCAGATCCAAAAAGGACTTGGCCGCCAGAATTGAAGAAACCAGTCCCTGATGGTTGTCTTCAACTCCCCGGCCATAGATGAGATCACCGTCTACCCGAAGTGTGAACGGATCACTTTCCCAAAGGCTTAAATCCCCGGTTGGAACAATGTCCAGATGGGAAATGATCCAAAGGGTTTTGTCGGTTTTTTTACCCGGAATCCTGGCCACAATATTGGGACGGTAGCCACCCTGGGCCCGCTCATCAGGACAATTGACTTCAATGATTTCATCAAAGCCGGTATCTTTAAGGTAAGATAACAAAAAGTCTGCCTTGGCCTTTTCACCCTGACCGTTGTTATCCGGACCAAGGGCTGGAATGGCCACCAGCTTCTGCTGAAGATGGACTACCAGATCTTTTTGATCGTCCAAATATTGGGATATCCGGCTCATAAAAGCCCCTAGCAGTATGGCCAGACCCTGGCCTCATCAGATTTCATTTTTAAGATAAATGAAAAAAGACCAGGGATGGCAAAGAATTAGCGACCTCTGGCAGCTCTCTTGGAGGCTTTGAGGGGGTTGATCTTGACCTTTCCAGCCTTATCAACAACAGCCTGGACATGAGTGGCAAAATTGCAGGCCCCATGGTCCCACTTTGCTTCAGGATCAGGATAGCTGTTGCAGTATATCTTGCCCTCAAATTCTTTGGTCCGATCGCACCCTTCGCACTTCTCCACCACTGGAAGGCAGAATCCATCTTTGAAGGAGCAGCCGCTGGAAGCCATAAAGGAACAGTTGACTCCCTTTTTTACTGTCACACATTTCATATCAGTCCACCTCGTTAAACAGATTGATAGTCCCCGTTCTTGCAACCGGAACTGCATCTAATTATAAATATCCTATTCAAGCCTCAATAAAAACGGCCACGCCCTTGGACATGGCCGTTAAGATCATTTTGAAATCAAACAAGCCTTTATGCTTTATGCCTCCATTAACCGGAGACCAATCAGCGGCCTAGCAGGAAGTGCATGAAGAACAACCAGCAGGATCTACTTTGAGACTGGAGTTGACCACAAATCCAGCTTCGGTCAGGTCCACCTCAATGGGAGCTACGGTGTCCAAGAGGGCTTTATCCACCAGGAACTGAAACCCCTTAATATCAAAAATATTATCACTGTCTTTTTGCTCATCCAGAGCAAGAGCCAATCTTGGCCCGCCTCAGCCAGCAGCCATGTAGACCCTGATGGGCGACTTTTCCTGAGTTTCAAAGTACCTATCCAATTGAGTCTTGGCAGAATCTGTTAATTCAAACATCAAAAAAATCCTCCTTATTTGAAAGGAAGAATATTTAAATAGCCTTTCTGGCTTTGTCAACCTCTGGCCTCTTATCTTTAGACGATTGACATCCTCCTCTCCCTGAAGGAAGAGGATTCCCTTTTAATCACGCCGTTGGCGTGATAGGAAAAAAGGTCGGTACTGTATCACTATTTCCCGGTAGTTCCTGCTTCAACGATGGCCGTCCATCTCCACAGGCGTTGATTCCCGCATGCCCTGCGGTATGAATGTTTATGGCTGCCACGTAGTCAGCATTGCCTTCAAACAGACACTTTACACACCTGAATCTGCTCTGACTCCTGCGGTTCTCCTTGTCTGTATGACCGCATACAGGGCAGGTTCTTGAAGTGTTGCTTGGATTCACTTTTTCCAGCCAGCCACCAAGCCATGAAAGCTTGTATTCAAGCTGTCTGAAAAACTCACTCCAGCCCTGATCCAGAATAGACCTGTTAAGACCTGACTTGGCTTTGACATTTCTACCAGGTCTCTCAAGTGTACCCCTGGCTGAAGCACTCATATTGCAGACTCTCAAATCCTCAACTACCACCAGCCCATACTTGTCGGCTATCAGTCGTGACAACTTATGCAGATAGTCCCTGCGCACATCAGCAATTTTCTCATGCAGCCTGGTTATTCTGGCCTTGGCTCTCTTCCAGTTCTCTGAAAATTTGACTTTTCGAGCTAAGCCTCTCTGCAGTCTGGCAAGTTTCTTGGACAGCCTTTTAAATGAATTAAGGGGTGTGTAAAATGTACCATCAGACAGAGTGCAAAATCTGGCTACGCCCATATCAATACCCACACTTGGCTTTTGTGTTGGTATTGGATCAGGGATTTCCTGCTCCACCTGAACAGAAATATACCAGTGCTTACCTCTGCGACTGACGGTGACATTTTTCATGGTTCCATCAATGTCTTGACTCTTGTAGAACCTGAACCAACCGAGCTTAGGCAGATATATATGTCTGCCTTCGACTTTAAATCCCTGGGGAAATCTGAAACTATCATGCACAAACTTTTTCTTGTACCTGGGATAGCCGGGATCTTCGCCCTGTTTCAATCTTCTGAAAAAGTTCTGGTAAGCCCGGTCCAGGTCAATCAGGCTTTGCTGCAGAATTTGGGAATGAGCTTCCCTTAGAAAGGGATGCTCATTCTTCCACTCAGGCAACAGGTTCAGGAGTTTG
>NZ_JMKT01000012.1 GCF_000686525.1 Desulfonatronovibrio hydrogenovorans DSM 9292 | reverse complement strand
TCAGAGGCCATCCTTTACTACATATGCAATAAACAAATGCAGACCATCCGGTATTAGCTCCGCTTTCGCAAAGTTGTCCCGGTCCTCTCGGTAGATTATCCACGCGTTACTCACCCGTGCGCCGCTTTACTCAGGGACCGAAGTCCCCTTTCTCGCTCGACTTGCATGTGTTAGGCACGCCGCCAGCGTTCATTCTGAGCCAGAATCAAACCCTCCAGTTAAAATAACTAGAAAGCTACCTATTAGTAACTCATTCAAAACAAACTAGACCCGTAAGCTTCCACTCGAAAATGAAAAACCTACTTGAATCTTAAAAATCGGCTCACTATTTAATTGTCAAGGAACATGAATCAGGAAACTTCAACTTATAAAGATGAGCTGGATCAATGTCAAGCTTTTTCTTTCTGAAGAAGGAAATTTCCCTTTTTTCTCAATATGTTAATCAATGAACTGAATCCGGCTTCGTGTCGCCGAAAGATCGAGTTAATAAATAGGATCAGCCTGGGTGTCAACAACTATTTTCAAAAAAACAAAAATTTCTTCTCAGAAATTAAGCCCAAAACTATTCTCAAAAGAAAAATACTAAAATTCCAGACCCTTGGGGGTACGAGGGAACATGATCACGTCCCTGATATTGGTCACCCCAGTGGCCAGCATGAGCAGCCGCTCAAACCCCAGGCCGAACCCGGAGTGGGGCACAGTGCCGAACCGTCTGAGGTCGATGTACCACCAGTAGTCATCTCTATTCAGTCCGGTCTCATCAATCCTGGACTCCAAAACATCCTGACGCTCCTCCCGCTGGCTGCCTCCCACCAGTTCGCCCACCCCGGGAACCAGAACATCCATGGCAGCCACGGTTTGATCATCATCATTGACTCTCATGTAGAAAGGTTTGATGGTTTTGGGATAATCAAAAAGAATCACCGGCGCCTTGAAATGCTGCTCGCACAGAAATCTTTCATGCTCAGTCTGAAGATCCAGTCCGTATTCAACAGGAAACTCAAACTGCTGCCCGGACTGGTTAAGGATGTCTATGGCCTGGACATAGGGCAGACGGACAAAGGCCTTGTTGATGATATTGTCCAGCCTGGATTCCAGGTCCTTGTCCACGAATCTGGTAAAAAGCTCCAAATCGTCAGGACAGTTCTCCCTGACATGGATCAGCATCTTCTTAACCATGTCCTCGGCCAGATCCATATTATCTTTGAGATCGGCAAAAGCCATTTCCGGCTCAATCATCCAGAACTCTGCCACGTGCTTGGGAGTATTGGAATTTTCCGCCCGAAACGTGGGGCCAAAAGTATACACATCGCCAAGGGCGCAGGCCAGATTCTCTGCATTGAGCTGACCTGAAACAGTCAAATGAGCCCTTTTGCCGAAAAAGTCTATTTCAAAATCCACCCGTTTGCCCTTTGCTGCCAGATCGTCCAGGTCCAGGGCTGTGACCAGAAACATTTCTCCAGCCCCTTCACAGTCCGACCCGGTTACAATGGGAGTATGAATATAGTTGAATCCAAGATCATGAAAATACTTATGCACTCCAAAACTCATTTCCGAACGAATCCTGTTCATGGCTCCATACTTGTTGGTCCTGGGCCTCAAATGGGCAATAGTGCGAAGAAATTCATCCGAATGCCTTTTTTTCTGCAGGGGATAGGACTCCGGGTCTGCTCCGCCCACCAAAGCTATCATAGATGCCTTTACTTCCCAGGCCTGGCCTTTCCCGGGAGATGACACCAGATCACCGCTTATATCCACAGAAGCTCCGGTATTCACCTGATCAATGAACTCGTATCCCGGCACACCCTGATCAACGATCACCTGCAGATTTTTCAGGCAGGACCCGTCGTTGACCTCCAGAAAACAGAATCCTTTGGATTGTCTCTTGGTTCTCACCCACCCCTTGACCTGGATGTTGGATCGGGTTTCTGGGGAATTCAATGCCTGTTTGACTCTAATTCTCACTGTTTTGCTCCTGTTCAATGACACTTGCTCAAAGTCATCTGCAATATCTGCTGAAGCCCTTAGAGCATGTTCATGGGATCCAGATCCAGACTGGCCCTGATGTTTCTGTGTTTTTTCCAGAACGGCTCCAGCTGGCAGTAAACATGCTTGATGCTGGTCCAGTCCCTGGCCTTGACCAGAAACTGGTATCTATCCCTGTTTTTCAATCTTGACAATGGGGCCGCTGCCGGTCCCAGAAGCCTGACTCCAAATTTATCCGCAATGCCCGGGGAAAATCTTCGCAGCTCGGAAAGCAAGTTCTCGCCTTTGCTCCATCCTGCTGGAACGGACAATCTTATAAGCCCCAGCCTGACAAACGGAGGGTATCCAAAAAGCCTTCGCCTGGATAACTCCTGTTCAAAAAAACCATGATAGTCGGAAGCAGCAACAAACTGCCAGCAAAAATGTTCAGGATTCCTGGTCTGTATGAAGACCTGACCAGGCTTGTCTCCTCTGCCGGCCCTCCCTGAAAGCTGGACCAGGAGCTGAAAGGTCCTTTCAGAAGAACGATAATCAGGAAGTCCCAGCCCCAGGTCTCCGTCCAGGACAATACACAGGGTCACATTGGGAAAGGTATGTCCCTTGCTGAGCATCTGGGTTCCCACCAGGACCTGGGCGCGGTTCCCGGCAAAGGCGTCCAGTATCTCCTCAGTCCTGGCCGGGTTCCTGGCGCTGTCCCTGTCCAGTCGCAATACATTTATGTCTTTTAATTTTTCTATAAAAAACTCTTCAATCTTTTCAGTACCGTCCCCCACTGGAACAAATTCAGCTCCCCGGCAGTTCTCACAAAAAATGGAAAACGGAAGGGATTTGCCGCAGTAGTGGCATACCAGCCTTTGCCTCTGCTTGTGCAGGGTCAGACTCACTTTGCATTCCGAGCACCTAGCGATTTCCGAACAGTCGCTGCACATGATGATGGGGGAATACCCTCTGCGGTTATGCATGATTATGGCCTGCTCGCCCCTGCCCAGGGTCTCTTTCAAGGCCTTTTCACATCTGCTGGACAAAGGACCGAATCCAGGCGGATCTTTTTTCAGATCAACAAAACTGACCCTGGGCAGAATGCTTTTGCCCACCCGACTGTTCATGGTAACCAGGTTCACTTTTTTTTCCCTGGCCGCATAAAAGCTTTTTACATCAGGAGTGGCAGATCCCAGAATCAAAACCGAATCATCCCGTTTGGCCAGATAGTGAGCTATCTCCTTGGCCTGATAAACAAAGACCTGATCCTGTTTGAATGATTCGTCATGTTCTTCATCCAGAATTATCAGTCCCACATTCTGAAGCGGCATGAACAGGGCCGACCTGGTGCCCACCAGGATGATCGGTTCCTCAGATCTGGACAGGGCAAGAAAAAGAGATTCTTTGTCTTTTGAGCCTTTAAGACCATGGTGCAGAAAAACCCTGCTGGAAGGCAGGGAAGTACAGATCAGGGCATAAAGCTGAGCTGCAATGGCTATTTCCGGGGCCAGGATAACGGCAGACCTTCCTTTTTCCAGACACTCCCTGGCCAGGTTCAGATAAACAATGCTTTTCCCGCTACCGGTTATACCATGCAGAACACTGACGTCAAAAACCCTTTTGCCCAGCTTGGGCAGGAAAAAAGACAGGGCCTCCTGCTGATCCGGTGTCAGTTCATAGTCAATCCTCTTCCCGGAACAAGCCCTGGCCTGCCCCCCTTCAGGGTTTTGGATCTGAACCCTGACCAGTCCTTTGTCCGTTAATGACTTGATGCTCGTCCCAACCTGAGGTCCAAAGACCTTTCTGAGGTGGGACCCTGTGACCTCCCCCTGCTCCCACAGCAGATCCATAATCTTCCATTGCAGTTTGGCATTGGGCAAAATCGGCCAGGGAGGATCTTTGGCCACGGAAATAATCTTTTGAGACACCCTGCTCCTGGAAAAAAAATCAGCTTCACCAGCCATCCAGGAGTCTGCAAGGTCTTTAAGGTGCCTTTTATCGGAACCTGGCCCGGGAAAAGGAACCTTTTGACCGGACCCTTTTATAACAAGGGCATCCGGCAGGCGGCGCAGTCCTTCAGGCAGGACACTGGCCAGGATTCTGGCCAGGGGAACCAGGTGTCTTTTGGAGAGTTCAAGAATCATTTCCAGGTATTCCCGGGAAATAAGAGGCTCCCTTTCCAGGGGCCAGTGAATATCTTTGAGTTTCTTCAAAGGACCCATGGGCACATGAGTCTCCAGCACTCCAACCCTGAGCACGTCCCCCCGGCCCATGGGAACCGTGACCCTCAGCCCGGGCGTCCAGGTCTGGGCTGAAAAATACTCAGGCTCCTGATAGACAAGACTTTTGTAAGGCGGGCTCAGTACGGCTACAGACCATATCGCCCGGGAATGATGGTAATTTGACATTATTTGGCGGAATCAAAAGAGAAATGTTGATCAGGTCCGGGACTGGGACAGAAGAAAATACTATTCTCCAAACAAAACAGCCTGCCAGAGATAATACTCTGCAACCAGGTCCGGTGGCCTGAGCACTGCCTGAGAAAAGGACTGTTCAAGCCGTTCAGAAGAAAAAAGGAGCTTATCATGAGACGAACCGATCTCCCTCCATCTGATCTGACAGACCAGTTTTTTCTCTCCGGAATCAATGATTAATTTGTGGGGCAGCTTATAGTTGCCCACATTTCTTTGTTCAAGCCAGCCCAGATCCAGTATTTTTCCGGCCCTGGAAAAAAAAGTGCGGATAGGAACCAGTTCTTCATTGTCCAGCCACAGCTGAGGCCCTGGATCATCAGGATCAGACATGCCTAAGGCCAGGGCCGGACGGCCATGAAAAAAATGATAGCTTTGCCGCTCAGGGTCCAGCCCCTGGTCTTTCCACCAGTCCAGACTGTAAAATAAAACATTGATCAGAGGCGGATATATTTCAGACAGGCCATAGGCCATGAGGACGGTTTGACCTCTTCCCACAGCCACTGCTGCCACCTTTTCTCCAGCCCCGGTTATCTGAACCCATTCCTGCCGCCAGTCCTGTCCCTGCTGCCAGATCCGCAAAGAAACTCCCTGGTCAACAAAATCCATGGCCAGAGAATAGCTGTCCATGCCGGACCGGTAACTCTCAATCCTTTTGGCTAGATCCGATTCGGACCCAGCCAGGCCGGAAGATGGAACTGTCCATAATATAAAGCTGATCAAAAGAGCCAGCCCCCTGACTATTTGCAAGGCAAAAACTCCTCCAGCCTTTGAAGCAGTTCATCGCGCAGTTCCTCGTCCTGCAGCGCGAAGTATATGTTTCCTGTCAGATAGTCGGCCCAGTCTCCAATATCAAACCGTCTTCCATCAAGCTTGACCGCCAGAAGTCTCTTGTTCTGAGCCAGGGCCTGCAGGGCGTCGGTCAGCTGATATTCAAGATCATATCCTGGCTCCAGATTCTCAAGATATTCGAATATTTCCGGAGTAAGCACATATCTGCCAACTATGGCCAGCCTGGACGGGGCATTTTTGGGATCAGGCTTTTCAAAGACCTGTCTTACCCGGTAAAGCCCGGGTGCAAACTCCTCTCCCTGGATGATGCCGTATTTGGAGACCCTTTCCAGGGGCACCTCAACAACTCCCACCACAGGCATATGCTCGGTCTTGGCTACTTCCATGAGCTGCTTAATAGCCGGTTCCCTGCTGAACATGAGGTCGTCTCCCACCATGACCGCAAAAGGCTCCTGTTTGACTACCTCTCTGGCACAGAGGACTGCATGTCCCAGACCCAACTGCTCTTTTTGCCGTACGGAAATTATATTTGCCATTTCAGCAACCTGCCTGACATCTTTCAAAAGATGCTCCTTGCCCGACCTGCGGAGCAGGGCTTCAAGGGACAGGTTGTAGTCAAAATGGTCCTCAATGATCCTTTTTTGCTGGTTGGTTACAAAGACCACATCGTTCAGGTCAGAATCAATGGCTTCTTCCACCACGTACTGGACCGCTGGTTTTTTATAAACAGGAAGCATCTCCTTGGGAACGTTCTTGGTGGCAGGCAATGACCTGGTTCCCCAACCGGCTACTGGAATAATCACCTTCTTGGCTTCCACGTAAAACTCCTTTTATGTATGATACTTACCAAATGATAACCCAGAGGTCTTTTCATTTTCAATATAATCTTTCTCTGACCCTGAGACCTTCCTGTTCAGCTTAATCTTATGAGCAGATAAAAACAAGTTGGTTAATCCTGCCAGCCAGCAGAATCAGGAATCAGCTCTGAGTCCGTGTTCCACCTCTTCAGCCAGGTCTGAAGCCCATTTTTCAACTAGGGCTTCATCATCTCCCTCCACCATGACCCTGGCCACTGACTCGGTTCCAGAATATCTGAGCAGGACTCTTCCTTTCTTGCCCAGGCTCTTTTCCGCCTTTTCCAGGGCCTTTCTGATGTTTTCCACTTCCTCAAAAGGTATTTTTCTTTCAACATGGACATTGATGAGTTTCTGGGGAAACGGAGTCAGCAGCCTGGAGAGTTCAGACAGTGGTTTGTTTTTTTCCAGCATTATCCGCAACAGCCTGATACCGGCCAGGATTCCATCGCCAGTGGTTGAATAATCAAGAAAGATAAGATGGCCTGACTGTTCTCCGCCCATGATGGCCCCTTTCCGGCGCATGGCTTCAACAACATATCTGTCTCCCACTTTGGTCCGGATGAGACTGCCGCCTATGGAACCCATGAACACTTCCAGGGCCATATTGCTCATAACGGTTGATACCAGCAGGTTGCCTGGAAGAGAATCTTTTTCCATCAGATCCATGGCGCAGATAGCCATAATCTGATCACCGTCAAGGACCACTCCGTTCTCATCAATGGCTATGAGCCTGTCACCGTCTCCATCCAAAGTCAGGCCCAGATCAGCCCCATGTTCCAGGACCATATTGGCTGCCACCTCAGGGTAAAGTGAACCGCACTTTTTATTGATGTTCAGCCCGTCGGGCTCAACTCCGGTCATAATGACTTTTGCCCCCAGCTCTTCAAATATCAGGGGGGCGACCCTGTAGGTGGCTCCATTGGCACAATCAATGACCACCTTCATTCCCTGGAGGCTCATGGTGTTGGGCAGGCTGTTCTTGAGGTGAACGATGTACCTACCCGGGCTGTCCACGATTTTAGTGGCCCTGCCCATAAGTTCCGGCTGAGGATGAGCCCAGTTGATATCCGGTGACAAAACCATCTCGGAAATTTCATCCTCAACCTGATCAGACAGCTTGAATCCCATTTGGTCGAAAAATTTAATGCCGTTGTCCATGAACGGATTGTGGGAGGCGGATATAACCACGCCCAGATCAGCCCGCATGTTTTTGGTCAGAAAAGAAATGGCCGGAGTAGGCATGGGACCCACCATATAAACATCCATGCCCGAAGCACAGAAACCCGAAGTCAGGGCATTCTCAAAGACATATCCGGATAATCTTGTGTCCTTGCCGATGAGTACCCGGTGTCTTCGGCGGCCGTTACGAAAGTATTGACCGGCTGCCAGCCCCAGTCTCAGGACTATCTCCGGAAGCATGGGAAAAATATTGGCCTGACCTCGAAGCCCGTCTGTTCCAAACAGTTTTTTGCGCATAAGAAACTCCTTAAATATATCTTGTCCGGATCTGATTCCGGATACGGTCACCTTATTTCGACTCTGATGGTTTCCGGGCGCTTCTCCACCACCTGTCCGTCTCTTGGCATATCCACCCCTACTTGCAGTTCATGTACGCCCGGCTCCATTTCCTGGTCTATGCGGATAAAATAGCCAATGCCATCCCGCCAGCCCTCAGTGCGCAAGAGGGTCTTGGGCAGGGCCAGGTTGGCCCGGACATGATCAGGCTCAATCCTGTAGTCCACTCCTTCATCAGCAATGACCTGCACAGGCTTGCGCACCCAGATTTCCTCCAGGACAGGGCCAAACACGAACTCAACCAGGACCTCTCCTACTGATGAGTCCACCTCCGGAAAAAGCTCCAGTCCGACTTTCCGGATGACCCTTCTTGGGGTTTCATCCCTGATTTCAATATGCCTGGATTCGATCTCCTCGATCCGTTCCACCACTCTGGCAGCCCCGCTTATCCTTACATGTTCAGGTTCCACCCGAATTTCCTTGAGTTCAAAATCAGGGCTGATATGGGCCTGCCAGCTTATCCTCACTGGAACTGTTTTGGTCAGGATCCGGTCAACATCCAGCTCCAGCCTGGAAGGGGAAATCTCGACCACCTCCATGGCCCTGGGAAGGTTGATGTTCTTGGGGTCAAGAACCACGACATTGCTGCCCCTCCTGATCCCGCTAAGATCTAGGGTATAACTGATCCTGCCGGTCTCCAGCCTGTTGAGGATGGTGCTGGTCCCCCTGCATCTGACCCGGACAGACCCCACCATTCCACTCCTGATCATATGGTCTGAAGGAAGGTTAACGATTTCAACCGGCACATTCAGCCATATCTCCACCTTCTCCTGACCACTGATAAGATACCAGAAGAACAGAGCCAGCACAGCTGCTATGATTCTGTATTGCCAGTTGACTTTAAACATCTCATTTTTCCCAGGCAGTGGACAGCACTCTTCTCAGACGGACTTCATCCAGGGCGGTAATGAGTTTTCCTCCTATAGCCACGGAAATGGCTCCCCTTTCTTCAGAAACCACTATGGCGATGGCATCGGTTTCTTCAGTAATGCCCAGAGCAGCCCGGTGCCTAGTGCCAAAGTCCCACTTGGACTTGATGCCCACGGCCAGGGGTAGAATACATCCGGCAGCCACAATCTTATCGTCCCGGATCACCACAGCCCCATCGTGCAATGGGGTGTTGGGATAAAAAATGGTTTCCAGAAGATCTTTGGAAAAGGAAGAATCAAGTTCAACTCCTGATTCAACAACATCGCCCAAGGGAGTGTTCTTTTCAATGACCACAAGGGCCCCGATTCTTTTCTGAGCCATGGCCACCAGGGCCAGGATCAGCTCGTCAAGGATGACCAGGCCCGGCCTTGATTTGAACCAGAGCCTGCCTGCGCCCATCTCGGCCAAAGCCTTGCGGATGTCCCGCTGAAAAAGAATGATGATGACCAGAAACAGGGAGCCCAGGAAGTTGGCCAGGAGCCAATGCAGAGTGTGCAGGCCGAATTCTCCGGAAAAGTAGTAGATGACCAGGAGCAGGAGCAGACCGTAAAAAACCGAGACCGCCCTGGTACCCTTCACCAGCAGGATCACCCGGTAAATAATAAAGGCCACAACAACAATATCAACGATGTCGCGCCATCCGAATTGAACAAAGCCTAGATTCAAAACCATATGCTCTTAAATAGTTCCAAAGTATTCCTGGTGGATTCTACATCATGGACCCTGTGGACAGCCACACCTTTGGCTGCGGTCAGAGCTACAGCCACCTGGGTGACCATGCCTCTTTTTTCAAGTGCCAGTCCCAGCAGCTTTCCCCAGACCGACTTGTTGGAAAGACCAAGATACAGGGGAAGGCCAAATGTCTTAAACTCTTGGATCCTGCGCAGAATTTCCAGGTTGTGCTCCAGAGTTTTTCCAAATCCAATGCCCGGATCCAGCACTATCCGGTCTTGGGACAGACCTTTACCAATCAGGACATTAAGACGCTCTTCAAAAAAAGAACAGATATCTGAGACCACATCCCCGTAGCTGGGGGCATCCTGCATGGTTTCAGGCGGCCAAAGACTGTGCATGAGGACATAACCCGGCTGGTGCTGGGCCAGGATGTCCGGGAGGTCCGGATCAAAACGGCATCCTGAGACATCATTGACGGCAACCGCCCCTGATCTCAAGGTTTCATCAGCAACAGAGGCCTTGTATGTATCTATGGATACATTGGCCCGGGGATGCTTTTCAAGGATTTTTTTAAGAACCGGCAAAACCCTGGACAGCTCCAGAGGGGCATCAACCCTCTGGGAAAAAGGCCGGGTGCTCTCTCCACCCAGGTCCACCATGTCCGCACCCTGGGCAATAAGGTTGCAGCCGGCGTCTGCAGCAGTTTCATGGCTCTGATGGCTTCCCCCGTCAAAAAACGAGTCAGGAGTAACATTCAATATTCCTGCAATCAAAAAAGGGGCAGGGCCCATGACCCTACCCCCTTTCAGCACCCATTTCGTCAAACTGTTTTCTTCCATGGTATTACTTATTGTTCAGAAGACAACTGCTACTCAATCTTGAAGCCCTCATCCTCTTTTTTTTCTTCGGTCTTGTCAGGTTCCTTGTCTTTTTTTTCCTCGCCAGGTCCGGGGTCTCCGTTACGCATCTTTTCCTCCAGGGGAGGTAGTTCTTCCCCGTTCATGACCATCTCCACCTCCTTGCCGGTCAGGGTTTCCCTTTCCAGCAGGGCCTCTGAAAGCCTGTGCAGGGTGTCAGTATGTTCCTGCAAAAGCTCTTTGGCTTTCTCATAGGCGTCCCGGACAATTTTCTTAACTTCCTCATCAATGAGCCTGGCGGTTTCCTCGCTGTATTCCTTGTGCTGGGTGAATTCCCGGCCCAGAAATACTTCTTCGCCCCGGCCGCCAAAAGCCAGGGGGCCCAAGGTATCACTCATGCCCCACTCACAAACCATCTTCCTGGCCATCTTGGTGGCCCGCTCAATATCATTGCCAGCGCCGGTAGTCATCTGGTTGAACACCAGCTCTTCAGCCACCCGTCCTCCCAGAAGCACAGCCAGGTTGTTTTCCAGATATGTCTTGGAATAATTATATCTTTCATCCTGCGGGAGCTGCATGGTCACTCCCAGGGCCCTACCCCTGGGAATTATGGAGACCTTATGGATGGGATCGGTTCCGGGCAGGAGCCTGGCAACTATGGTGTGGCCGGCTTCATGATAGGCCGTGGTCTTTTTTTCCTCATCGCTCAGAATGAGACTGCGCCTTTCCTTGCCCATGAGAACCTTGTCCTTGGCTTCTTCAAAATCCTCCATACTGACCTGTTCCTTGTCCAGTTTAGCTGCATGCAGGGCAGCCTCATTGACCAGGTTCTCCAGGTCAGCCCCGGAAAATCCCGGTGTTCCCTTGGCTATGACCTCCATATCCACACCCGGGGCCAGCGGAGTCCTTCGGCTGTGGACATCCAGAATCCTCTTTCTGCCCGCCACGTCCGGATTGGGCACCACCACCTGGCGGTCGAACCGGCCCGGTCTGAGCAAAGCTGGATCAAGAACATCCGGCCTGTTGGTGGCAGCAATCAGGATGACGCCTTCGTTGGATTCAAACCCGTCCATCTCCACCAGGAGCTGGTTCAGGGTCTGCTCCCTTTCATCATGTCCGCCTCCCAGGCCTGCCCCTCTCTGCCGTCCCACTGCATCGATCTCATCAATAAATATGAGACAAGGAGCGTTTTTCTTGCCCTGGACAAAAAGATCCCGGACCCTGGAGGCACCAACACCCACAAACATTTCCACAAAGTCCGAACCTGAGATGGAAAAGAAAGGCACCCCGGCCTCCCCGGCCACGGCCCTGGCCAGCAGGGTCTTTCCTGTTCCTGGAGACCCGACCAGCAGAACCCCCTTGGGTATCCGTCCTCCCAGCCGGGTGAACTTCTTGGGATTGCTCAGAAAGTCAACCACCTCGCTCAATTCGTCTTTGGCCTCATCCACTCCGGCCACATCAGCAAAAGTGACCTTGCTGTCCTCCTGGGAAATCATTTTGGCCTTTGACCTGCCAAAAGACATGGCCTTGCCTCCCCCCCCCTGCATCTGGCGCATGAAAAAAATCCAGACACCTATAAGCAGGAGCATGGGGAACCAGGAAATAAAGATCGTGGCCAGCCATGATCCCTGCTCCTCAGGTTCGGCCTCCACCTGGACATTGTTCTTGACCAGCAGATCCACAAAGCCCGGATCATCAGGGATGAAAGAAGTGAACCTGCGATCATCAATGAGCACTCCAGTGACCTTCTGGCCCTGAATCTTGACCGCCATTACTTCGCCCTGGTTGACCTTGGTAAGCAGCTCAGTGTATGTCAACTTGTACTGGGGTACCTGCGGCTGATTGAACAGGTTGAACAGGATGATCATCACCAGGGATATGGTTGCCCAGAGCAACAGGTTTCTAGAAAAATTATTCAAATCCTTACCTCCAGCCGAAACCGACCTTGATTTCAGAAAAAATCAGTTTCCTTTATTATGTTTGATTAAGCAAGACCCCTTATCCGTCGGGACAATATGTCTTGCCTTGTCTTATTGTTACTGCTAATAGACGTTCTCTGCGGAAGCGTTTCGTCACCGGTGTGGCGCCTGGACTTCAAATCCAGTGGAACGGTTAACCCCGTTCGGTAGGTTCGACTCCTATACGCTTCCGCCACTTCTGCCTGGTGCTGGTTTCCAGAATCCAACTGACAATCAGTGTTTCCAGGGCCTTCTTAACCCCCTGTTCAGGCACTTTCATTCAGCCAGGAGCTGATCCCGGCCATCTGGACGGAGACCGATTCCGGACCGGTTCCGCCAGGGGTGTTTCTTCGCTTTACAGCCTGCCCATAATCCAGAACATCATAAATATCTTTGTCCACCAGATCAGAAAAACTCTTCAGGTCTTCCAGAGCCAGATCCTCCAGACCAACTCCTTTTTTCTCGGCAAAGGCCACAGCTTCTCCGGTCACGTGGTGGGCCTGTCTGAAGGGCATCCCCCTGGAAGTCAGATAGTCAGCCATCTCAGTGGCATTCAAAAAACCTTTTTTCAAGGCCTTAACCATGGCCTTTTTATCAAACTCCATAGCTTCCACCATGCCCGACATCACCCGGAGACTCGAAACCACTGTATCATGGGCCTCAAAATACGGCCCCTTGTCCTCCTGCATATCCCTGTTATAGGTCAGGGGCAGGGCCTTCATGGTGGTCAGAAGAGATACAAGCCTTCCAAAGACCGATCCGGTCTTGCCCCTGACCAGCTCGGCAACGTCGGGATTCTTCTTCTGGGGCATGATGGATGATCCTGTGGAGTATGCATCAGGAAGCAATATAAAACCGAAACCCGGGTTTGACCAGATAATAATTTCTTCACTCAGCCGACTTAAATGGGTCATGATCAAAGAGGATACAAACAGTCCTTCCAGGGCAAAATCTCTGTCGCTAACAGCGTCCATGCTGTTGGCAAAGACTTTTTCCAGCCCCAGTTCCCCGGCTACTGTCCCTGGATCCAAAGGGTAGGTTGTTCCAGCCAGGGCCGCTGCCCCCAGTGGCGAAACAGAAACTCTTTTCAAGGCGTCTTCAGCCCGTTCATGATCTCTTTTGAGCATCTGGGCATAGGCCAGGAGATGCTGGGCCAGACTTACTGGCTGGGCCGGCTGGAGATGGGTGTACCCCGGGAGGATGGCCTCTCTGTTCTTTTGAGCCTGTCCCAGTATGGCCTGCACAAGTACTTTAATTTCTTTCTGCCACAATAAAAGACTTTCCCGGACAAAAAGACGAAAATCCAGAGCCACCTGATCATTACGGCTTCGCCCTGTGTGCAGCTTCTGACCCACCGGCCCCACTATCTCGGTCAGACGCTTTTCAATATTCATATGCACGTCTTCAAGTTCAGGACTCCAAACAAAAATCCCGGACTCGATCTCCATACGGATCTGCTCTAAACCACTGATGATGACCCCGGCCTCCTCAGCGGTCAGCACCCCCTGTCGACCCAGCATGGCAGCATGGGCCTTGGAGCCTGCAATATCCTGGGCATAAAGTCTGCGGTCATGATCCAGGGACTGGGTGAACTGTTCAACAAGGGAAGATGTTTTCTCCTTGAACCGGCCTCCCCAGAGCTTGGAACTTTCCTGCTCTCTTTGTTTCATTGATCTTGTACTGTCCTGCAGGATGATCCTGAAAAAGGGTTATTTTCGTCCTGACCCCAAATTTAGAGACATGAGCCTTAATCCGTTCAGCCTGATGAATCCGGCTGCATCCTGCTGATCATAGACCTCGTCCTTTTCAAAGGTGGCCAGGTCCGGATTATACAGGGAATAGGGTGACCTTCTGGCCAGAGGATATACTCCCCCCTTATACAGCTTCAGCCTGACTTCACCGGTGACCCTTTCCTGAGTCTTATCCACCAAGGCCTGCAGAGCCTCCCTTTCAGGAGAATACCAGAAGCCGTTGTAAACCATGGCCGAGTACTTTGGAACCAGCTCGTCTTTGAGGAGCATGCTTTCCCTGTCCAGGCAGAGCCCCTCCAGATCCCTGTGAGCTGCATAAAGAATGGTCCCGCCGGGTGTCTCATATACACCCCTGGACTTCATGCCCACGAACCTGTTTTCCACCATGTCCAGACGGCCAACACCATGTCGTCCGCCCAGGGAGTTGAGCTTCTTGATCAGCCGGGCCGGACTCATGCTTTCCCCGTTAATTCTGACCGGATCGCCTTGTTCAAATTCAATGCTGATGATTTCCGGATCATCCGGGGCCAGCTCCGGGGGCACAGACAGCTGATAACTGCCTGGTCCGGGTTCAGCCCAGGGATCTTCCAGTTCTCCGCCCTCAAAAGACAGGTGCAGAAGATTTCGGTCCGAACTGTAAGGCTTTTCTTTGGTCACCGGAACCGGGATATTGTTGGCCTTGGCAAAGGCCACCAGCTCAGTTCTGGAATGCAGATCCCACTCTCTCCAGGGAGCAATGGTCTTCAGGCCCGGGTTCAGGGCCATTACTGTCAGCTCGAACCTGACCTGGTCATTACCCTTGCCGGTTGCACCATGGGCTACTGCCTGGGCTCCTTCTTGGGCTGCTATCTCCACCATTCTCTTGGCAATCAGAGGTCTGGCTATGGACGTTCCCAACAGGTAGCGGCCCTCGTAAATAGCTCCAGCCCTGAACATGGGGAAGACAAAATCTCTGGCAAACTCTTCCTGAAGATCCTCTATGTATGCCTTGGCAGCCCCGGTGGACAGAGCTTTTTCCTCAAGACCGGCCAGTTCTTCTTCCTGGCCCAGATCAGCCGTAAAAGCAATCACCTCACAGGAATAGGTCTGTTGAATCCACTTGAGGATGACAGACGTGTCCAGACCACCTGAATAAGCCAGCACAACCTTCTTGATATCCGCCATCATTGCTCTCCGTATTAGCCACAGCACATCAAGGTGCCGGGATTATTTTTAATCAGGGGCAACAACCCATTCCAGAATGGCCTTCTGCATGTGCAGTCTGTTCTCAGCCTGATCCCAGATGATGGACCTGGACCCTTCCATGATCTCTTGGGAAATCTCCTCACCTCTGTGGGCAGGCAGGCAATGAAGAACCTTGACCTCTTTGTCCGCTGAGCTGAGAAGATCCTCATTCACAGAAAACCCCTTGAATGCTACAGCCCTCTTATCCTGTTCCTGTTCCTGTCCCATGGAAGCCCAGACATCGGTATTGACATAATGAGCCCCGCTGACGGCCAGGGCCGGATCATGGGTAACAAATATCCTTGCTCCCATATGCAGAGCCCGCTCCAGTATGTCTCCCCCGGGCTCATAACCCTTGGGTACGGCCAAATTCAGCTGAAAAGGAAAGTAAACCGCCGCATTTATCCATGAATGGGCCATGTTGTTCCCATCCCCCACCCAGGCAATGGTCAGGTCCTCAAAATTTGGAGTACGTTCGTAAATGGTCAGCAGATCGCTCATGACCTGGCAGGGATGATAATCATCGGATAATGCGTTGATTATGGGAATCGAGCTGTACCGGGCCAATTCCTCAAGCTTTTCCTGGCCATAGGTCCTGACGATGAGCCCGTCAGCATAGCGGGAAAGAACCCTGGCCGTGTCTTTCAGGGGTTCACTCCTTCCAAGCTGGGATTCCCTGGAGGTCATAAACACGTAGTGTCCACCCAGATGGGAGATCCCCACCTCAAAGGATACCTTGGTTCTGGTGGAAGCCTTTTCAAAGATCAGGATAAAGGTCCTGCCTCTGAGCACCTCTGACCTGTGGCTGGTGCGCTTCATTTCCCCGGCCCTGCGGACCATTTCATGGGCTTGATTATGGGACAGATCCAAAATGGTTAAAAAATCTTTTTTCATATGCACTCCAAGGTGGGCCAGTTGCAAAAGCAATTATATTGCCCCATGATGCAGGAGTTGTAAAGATTCAAAACCCTGACCCGGCAGAGGAAGTGTTTATTATTGCAAAAAAACACAATGCTTGCTATATTTAGTTGAGTATCAAGCCCGTGTCTGAACGGGCTGTCCAGGCATGATCCTGATTCCGTCCCAGCTTGTTCAAGTAACCAAATGGAGTAATATTTTATGGTCAATAACCTGTATAACCTCATCATAAGCGACACAACCAGACTCTGTTATCATAACTGCCTCAGGCTTTATCCTGAAAACTCCTCCATCCTTGATGTGGGCATTGGAAATGGAATCATGATCAAGAAAAACCATAGTCTCATCAAAGGAAAAAATCTCAGTATCACCGGGCTGGACATCAATAAACACTACCTTGAACACTGCAAGAAGATGATTCGGGTCTTTGATCTGGAAAGCCAGGTCAAGGTTCACCATCAATCGGTACTGACCTTTAACCCTCCTGAAAAATTCTGCTTTGACTATATTTTTTTCGGAATGAGCTTCATGCTCATGAAGGATCAGAAAAAAGTTCTGGACAGGACCAAAGAATGGCTGAAGCCTGCGGGCAAAGTCATCTTTTTTCAGACAATGTTCAAAAACAAGTCCAAACTCATGGAATTTGTCAAACCAAGGTTGAAATTCCTGACAACAGTTGATTTCGGCCAGGTTACTTATGAAAAGGATTTCTACGAACTTCTGGACCAGGAAAATTTCTGCCCCTGCGAAGACAAGCTTCTCAAGAAAAATGTATTCAACGGAGAATACCGGCTCATCATCACCAGACCTGAGAGCGCAGCCTGAGTACTGGAAATCCGGCCTCGGTCTGCTGTGATTATTGCCAGGGTCTTGATGAATATTTCTGCAAAAGCAGCCAGGAGGTCAGCCCCAGACCGGCGCAAAGAACCGCCAGCAGACCCAGCACCTCTATTTTGTCCTGCCACTCAAGGGAAATGAACCCCATGGCAGCGGCTCCGGATGTCATCAAAGAAAACATCAGAAAAGAGGACGCAGCTCCTGCTCCCCTGCCTGCCTGTTTCAAGACCAGGTTATGACTGGGCGGCCGGCTCAGGCCCAGGGAAAAGGACATGACAAACATTGGCAGGGCAAGATCCCAGGGACTCTGACCCTGTCCCAGAAGAAGCCAGATACCGCCTCCTGCCACTCCAGCAAAACCCAGGCTCAGAATATTCCGGGACAGGATATGCCTGGTCAGCCTGATGCAGGTAAAAGCTCCAGCCATCACAGCCAGGGCGTTGAATCCGAAAAAGTACCCGTAAACCTGTTCACTCAGACCGAATCCGGAAATGTATATGTCCGAAGACGCAGCAATAAAGGCAAAAAGGGGCATGGAACCAATGGAAACCACCAGCGCCAGGCTGATATAGCGCCGGTTTTTCAAAAGCAAGGCATACCCGGTCAAAAGACCTGCATCTCGGGTCCGCTCTTGAGGACAGAGGGTTTCTTCCATCCTGACCACCCCTGCCAGGGCGATCAGGCCCAGTCCGGCAAGTACAGCAAATATCCAGTTCCAGGGCAAAAAAGCCAGTATCCAACCTCCAATAATAGGAGCCAGCATGGGTGCCAGGGCCACCACCATTGAAATATAGGCCAGAGCCCGCTCCCGGCTTGTTTCTTCAAAAACATCCCGGACAACGGCCAGAGCCAGGGAAGCAGCCGAAGCAGCCCCTGCCGCCTGCAGCATGCGGGACATGATCAGCCCGGTGGAACTGGAGGAAAGAGCGCACATCATGCTGGCCAGGACATAGATCAAAATGCCTGCCTTCAGGACCGGTTTGCGGCCAAACCTGTCAGACAATGGACCATAGATCAGCAAAAAAATGCTGTAGGTCACAAAAAATCCTACCAGAGTCAGGTTGATGACCCACAGGGGTTCCTGCCACATCTCTGCCAGGGACGGGATGGCCGGCAGATACATATCCGTGGAAAGGGGAGGAAAGGCTGCAAGAAGGGCCAGCAGCGCTATCCACTTTTTCACCGGCAGCCCCTGTTAATCCTTGACAGCTGAGGAAACCTCATACCTTTCAATGGAGTCCGGGTCCCATCCGCCGCCCAGGGCCTTGGACAGGGTGGCCACTGCAACCAGTCGGTCCCTGACTGCATTATTCAGGTCCTGTCTGGCAGCAAAAAGGTCCTGCTCTGCTTCCAGGAATTCCAGGAAACTGATCATCCCTTCCTGGTAACGCACTTTGGCCAGGTTTCTAGTCCGTTCCACTGATCCAACCAGCCTCAGAACTGCCTCCTCCCGGTTTTGGGCAGACTGATAAATGGCCAGGGCGTCGCGGACCTCGTTAAAGGCCGTGCTCACTACTGCTTCATACTGGATCTCAGCCTGGACATACTGGGCCTGGGCCGCTTCTACCCCGGCCCGGGTCCGCCCGAAATCAAGCAGAGGACCGGCTGCCTGGGCACCCATGCTCCAGTTCCTGGCCGAAGAGGTGAACAGGTCCCTGGTTTCCGGAGCCAGGGTTCCCAACAGGCCGGACAGATTCAGCCTGGGCAGCCGCTCGGCCCTGGCAATGCCAATGGCTGTTCCTGTGGCCCTGGCCCTGGCCTCGGCTGAACGGATGTCCGACCTGCGGTTCAAAAGCTCAGAAGGCAGGACCAAGGGAACTGCACCCGGATTAAAGACTGACCTGGCCAGCCCGTATCTGACCCGATCATCATCAAAAAGCTCCAGAGGACTCAGCCCGGTCAGGACACCCAGAGCTCCTTCCAGGATCCTGACCTGTCTTTTCAGATCCGGAACCAGAGCCCTGACCTTTTCCAGGGCTGACTCAGCCTGACCAAGGACAAGCTCATCCACCTGGCCTGCTTCAAACCTGATCCTCTCAAGTTCATAAGTCTGCTTCCTGAGTTCCAGGGTCTGCCTGGTTATTTCCAGTTCCTCTCTGGCTGCCACCAGATTGAAATAAGTGACCACCACGTCCGAAATCACGCCCTGGCGGACAGCTTCCTGGGTATACTGACTTTCCAGGAGAACAGCCTGGGCTGCCTCCCGCTCCATGGCCAGTCTGCCCCAGATGTCCAGCTCAAATTCCAGAAGCCCGGCCAGGGAAAACAGGTTGCCCCTGGATCCACCAGGAATGCCTGTAACAGCTTCAGGCTGTCTCTGCCTTACTGCTTCAGCCTGGACTCCCACCGTGGGGAGCTGCTCCGCCCTGGCAAAGCCGAGTCTGGCCCTGGCCTCCCAGACCCTGGCCGCCTGAACGCGGATGTCCGGATTGTCCTGAACAGCCTTGGCCACCAGCTGGTTCAACATTGGATCCTCAAATCTGGTCCACCACTCCAGCAGATAATCCTGTCCATCCCTGGTCAGGGCCTCGGTTTCCGGCCAGGTCCCGGGAAGATCCGGTTTCCTGAGTTTGTGATCAGAACCCATGGCACATCCGCCCAGAAAAAGGACCACTAAAAACAGCAGTCCAGGGCAAAAATGTCCTTTCCAGCCCGCGCTGTTATTCATCATTCTTTCCTTTGCAAGGCTTGAGCATCTTGCGGTTGTGAAACCAGAAGGTGGAGTCATCCATCAGTTTGAAAAACAGCGGCACAAAGAGCAGGGCCAGAGAACTGGCCAGAACCATTCCTCCCACCACCACTGTACCGATTTCCTGGCGGCTGGCTGCGCCTGCCCCAGAAGCAAACACCAGGGGTAAAGTACCTATGATAAAGGTCATGGCAGTCATGGTGATGGCCCGAAAACGCTGTCTGGCAGCTTCCATGGCCGCTTCAGATGAGCACAGCCCCTGTTCCCGGTTCTGGGCTGCAAATTCCACTATCAGGATGGCGTTTTTGGCTGCCAGCCCAATCAGGACCAGCAACCCTACCTGAAAATAGATGTCATTGGGAAAACCCCGGAGCATGGCAGCCAGGGAAGCCCCAAGTACAGCAAAAGGCACTGCCGAGGCCACGGCCAGGGGCATGGCCCACCGCTCGTACTGGGCTGCCAGAATCAGAAGAACCATGACCATGCCCATGGCAAAAGCCAGGCCGCCTGTGCCGGCAGCTGCGTCAAGCTGAAAAGCCTCTCCGATCCAGCCTATGGACGCATTGGAACCCTGCAGGACCTGGGCCGCCACCTGCTCCAGGGCTTCCTTGGCCTGCCCGGTGGTGTATCCAGGGCCAGCATCAGCCATCAGCCTGGCTGCACTGTTCATATTGTACCGGTTTATTACATCCGGACCGGAAATCCGTTCCAGAGTGACCAGCGAACTCAGCGGCAGCATCTGTCCGGATTGGGAGCGGACAAAGACTTTATTCAGATCTTCAGGCCGGCTTCTGAAGTCTTTTTCTGACTGCAGGTTGACCTGCCAGTTACGGTCAAGCATGGTAAAATCATTGACGTAAAGTGATCCAAAGGTACTCTGCATGGTCTCAAAGACCTGGTTGACAGGAACTCCCATCTCCCTGGCCTTTTCCCGGTCCACCACAGCCTGATATTTGGGGATATTCATATCCATGGTGGCCCTGGCATTGGTCAGCTCCGGACGTTCATTGGCTGCAGCAGTCAGTCTTGAGGCTATATCCTGGACCTGCTGCAGGGTCGGACCGCCCCGGACCTCCAGATAGCCTTCAACTCCGCCGGTTATGGAAAGCCCCACTATGGGCGGAGGAACAAAAGCCAGGACATTGGCCTCAGGAATCCCCAGACCCATGCCCATTATCCGGCCGGCCAGGGACTGGGCATCCTGACCAGGGCCCTGGCGGGCATCCCAGTCAGTCAGATTGATGAACCCGACCCCCATGTTGGTCCGCAGGGCCATGTCAAAAATATCTACCCCGGCTACTGTGGTGAATCCCTGGACCTGGTCCATTTCCACCAGCATGCCTGAGAGAGTGTTTCTGACCTCTTCGGTTCTGGACAAAGCTGAAGCCGGGGGAAGCTGGTAGACCGCCAGGGCCAGCCCCTGGTCCTCCTGAGGAACCAGCCCCGGGGCCATCCGGCTCACCATCAGGACCGTCCCTCCGATTATTCCGATAAAAATCAGGGTACTGACGATGGAATGCCGCAAAATCTTCTCAACCAGCCAGACAAAAGAACTGGTCAGTTTATCAAAAAACCGGTTAAAAAGGACAAAGGGCTTGGGCACGGTCTTCTTCTGCCTGTCCAGGAGCAGGGAACACATGGCCGGGGTCAGGGTCAGAGCAACCACCCCTGACACCACAACCGCAACAGCAATGGTCACAGCAAATTGACGATACAGCTCACCGGTCATTCCGCCCAGAAACGTCACTGGTGCAAACACCGCCACCAGGACAAGGGTGGAAGCCACAACCGCTCCAGCCACCTGCTTCATGGTTGCAATGGAAGCCTCCCTGGCCTTGAGGTTTTCCTCCCGCATCAGCCGGTCAACGTTTTCCATGACAATGATGGCGTTATCCACAACAATGCCGATGGCCAGGACCAGCCCGAACAGGGTCAAAAGGTTTACTGAAAACCCGAAAGCCAGCATTCCGGCAAAGGTCCCGATCAGGGAGACCGGAATGGCAGCCACTGGAATCAAAGTGGCCCGAAAGCGCTGCAGGAACAAAAAAGTCACCAGGATCACCAGGATCACGGCCACTATCAAGGTCTTGACCACTTCTCGAATGGAGATATCTATGAATTCAGTAATATCATACCCGATGGTGTATGCTGTTCCAGCTGGGAAATTTTCAGACATCCGGTCCAGGGCTGAATGAACGATTTCAGCTGTATCCAGGGCATTGGCCCCGGGCTGAAGATAGATGGCAAAGGCAACTGCGGGCTGACCATTATAGGTGGCTGATGTGCCGTATGCCTCCGAGCCCAGCTCCACTCTGGCCACATCGCCAAGACGCAGGGCGCCAGAGTCCCTTCCTGACCTGAGAATTATCCGCTCATACTCCTCTGGTTCAACCAGCATCTCAGCCGTAGTCACGGTATATGTAAAGATCTGCCCATCCGGGGCCGGCTCAGCCCCGAGTCGGCCTGCGGCAAAGTGATCACTCTGCTCCCGCAGGGCAGCGGCCAGATCAGACGGAGTCAGCTCATGCTTGGCCAGCTTGTCCGGGTCCATCCAGACCCGCATTGCATAGTCTTCTGATCCGAACAATGAGGCATTTCCCACCCCTGGCAACCGGTTCAGCTCCTCCAGGACATTCAGGATCAGATAATTGGCCAGAAACAGAGTATCCCTGGTTCCGTCCGGGGAATACATCACCGGAACCATGAGCATGTTGGTGGACCTGGATTCAGCCCGCACTCCCATGTCCCTCACTGTCTGAGGAAGCTTGGGCAGGGCCGCCTCAATCCGGTTGTTGACATTAACCGCAGCCATGTCCGGATCAGTGCCCATTTCAAAGGATATGGTGATCTGGAGAGTTCCAGCGTCAGTGGAAACCGATTCCATGTACAGCATATTGTCTACGCCGTTGATCTCCTGTTCCAGAGGAGCGGCCACAGCCTCGGCCACCACCCTGGCGCTGGCCCCTGGATAAACAGCACTGACCACCACTTCCGGAGGAACCACATCAGGATATTGTTCCACAGGCAGGATCCTCAAGGCTGCTGCACCAGCCAGAACGATCAATATTGAAATAACCGAGGCAAAAATAGGCCGGTCAATAAAAAACCTGAACATTATTCAGCCTCCCTGGACCCAGTCTGCTCAACTCTGACTGCCATCCCCTCCCTCAGGGCCACCTGGCCATTCACCACCACCAGGTCACCCTGATCCAGGCCTTCCCAGATCACCTGTCCAGCCTTGACAACCGGGCCAAGGCTGACCCGGCGGGTCCGGGCCGAAGAATCCTCATCAATGATAAAAACTTCCGGTCCTTCAGGTCCCTGGTTCACAGCCTGTTCCGGAATCAGGGCAACGCCTTGAAGATTCTGCACCAGCACCCTGACCCGCACAAACTGGCCAGGCATGAGTTCATGCCCGGGATTTGGAAAGACCGCCCTGGCACTGACCATGCCGGTGGCAGTATCAATGGTGCTGGCCATGAAATCTATCTGCCCCTTGTGGGCGTATTCTTGACCATCGGAAAAATGGATTTCCACCCAGGCCCTGCTTTCTTTAGCAGAAGCCGGTTCTGCCCGGTCAGATCCTCTTTTAGCCAGGGCGTCTTTTTCCGGCAGAGAAAAGCGAACATGGACCGGGTCATTCTGAGTCATGGTGGTCAGGAGTCCACCCCAGCTGATGAGATTTCCTTCTGAAACATCTTCCATCCCGGTCACTCCGGCCACAGGGGAACGTACCTCTGTATAGCCCAGACTGCGACGGGCATCGTCCAGAGCAGCCTGGGCAATACCCAGCCTGGCTCTGGCCAGTTCAAATTCGGTCAGGGCCTGGTCCTTTTCCCGCTCACTCACAGCGCTTTGTTCATAAAGCCTGGAATGGCGCAGCCACTCTCTTTGGGCATGATCATGAGCCGCCCTGGCATCAGCCAGCTCGGCCCTGGCCCGGCGATGGGCAATCTCGTAAGGTTCGGGATCAATGATGAACAGGACCTGATTTTTTTCTACAGCTTCACCCTCGTGGTAAAGCTTTTTCTTGAGGATGCCCTCCACCCTTGATCTGACCTCAACCTGTCTTGAACCATGAACCCTGGCCGGATAGTTTGCAAAAACTTCCACGTCAGTCATTTCCACTTCCTGTACGGCAACAACAGGCAGCGGCCTTTGCCCGGTGTCTTCCTGAACCGGGTCCTGCCCGCACCCGGCCAGGCCCGGAACAAGGATTAAAACCGGCAAAATGACCTTAAGCATTTTCAGACGCCATATTTCAAACAGTCCCATGGAAACCTCCGTGTTCAGTAAATTTTATTGTCCATACCGGTTCCAGCCTGGTTTCAAGCCGGTTTCAGGCAGCAGAGAATACCTTCAAGTATAAACAAATCTGCCCCGGACAACAACAGGAAAGCCCGGGGCAGATCTTTCATTTCTTTTTGGAAAAGGGGAGTAGACCCGCACGCAACAACGGAGATGGCAGGGCCATGCCGGAGCAGGAGCTATAGAAGATGCAGCTTGTCAAGTGCTCCAGTCGCTCAGAATCAGTTCAAGATTGCTGTTCAGCTTTTTATTCACCTTGTCCAGTCGCCAGCTGGAATGGGTCAGCCAGCCGAACCTGGAAAAGGATTCTGCAATACCCAGTCCCTCCTCAGAGAAAGACTGGGTTCCTGACTCTTCCTGCCGGCTGAGTATGACCACGATATCGGTCTCCCAGTCGTTGCGGATCAGGACGTTGATGGAGTCCAATCCCTCGTGATCACCAAGGCTGAGCATCCTGGCCTCGGCCAGGGCTTCCTGCCTGGATGATTCATTAAAAGCCCGCACCTGGATCATTTCAAAAACGCCGTACATGGCAACCTCGCTGGTTTTTCTGACCAAATCCATCATAATCTCTTCTCTGGATACCTGCCGGAACTTCATGATTGCGCCCTTTAACCGGTCCGGACCGGACCGGCCAGCCACCTGGCAGGCCGATTCACCTCCAGCCAGGCAATCACGGCTGGGCTCAAATTCCTTAAGCATTAATGGTGCCACAGATTTAAACATAAACAAAACAGCATTTTACCAAAGAAGGCTAGCTCTTTAGTCATATCTGACAAGCTCTTGTGGTCATATTTGACCTGGAGAGCCCGGGTAGTCATATTTGACAAACTGCCGGATCTCAAAATAAACTCCAGCTCAGACCAAAACCGTAACCAAGGAAGGACCATGGATCTGAATATTTTTTTCCGCGAAGCCACCATGCGGATATGCAGCAGCCTGAACCTGGAAAAGGCCATGCAGAGCACCCTGGAATACTTTGGCCGGTACATGCCTGCTGACTCCCTGCTCATAGGAATCATTAACCCCCATCTGGGAGTATCAAGAATCATTGCCCACATAGGGCCTGACGACTGGCCCAAAAGACTTGGGACTGTCCCTCTGCCCCAGATCATCATGGCCAGGCTGGTTCAGGAATGGAAATCCGAGCCCAAGTTCGGCATCTTGAATGACCCGTTGCAGGACGAGCCCGACTTTGCAGAGCTGCATCATCTATTCTGGCCTGACCAGGTCTCTCTGCTGCACACCGACCTTGCCCTTGAATCCAAACGGATCGGCATTCTCATGCTGGCAGCCAGAGGGACACACAGATACCGGGAAGAGCACGCCAGGATGATGAACAGCCTGAATGAACCCTTTTCCATAGCCATGGCCAATGCCCTGCAATATGAAGAGGCTGTCAGACTCAAAGAAATGCTGGAAGACGACAATAAATACCTGCACAGTGAGCTGCGCAGCATGTCCGGGGACAGGATCATCGGGGCGGATTTCGGACTCATGCAGGTCATGCGCATGGTCCGGCAGGTGGCTCCTCTGGAAAGCCCGGTCCTGCTCCTGGGTGAAACCGGGACCGGCAAAGAACTTCTGGCCAATGCCCTGCACTCGGCTTCTTCCAGAAGCTCAGGCCCGTTCATTAAAGTCAATTGTGGAGGACTGCCCGAATCCCTGGTGGACAGCGAACTTTTCGGACATGAAAAAGGAGCATTTACAGGGGCCATTTCCCAGAACAGGGGGAGATTTGAAAGGGCTCACAACGGAACCATCTTTCTTGACGAAATTGGAGAGCTTCCCCTCAATGTCCAGACCAAGCTCTTAAGGGTCCTGCAGCACAGGGAGATCGAACGGGTGGGCGGCAACAAAACCGTTCCTGTGGACGTCCGGATCATCAGCGCCACTCATCAGAACCTTGAACTGATGGTCGGCCAGGGCAAATTCAGGGAAGACCTGTGGTACAGGCTCAATGTCTTTCCCATAATGATCCCGCCCCTGCGCCAGCGGCCCCAGGACATCCCTGCCCTGCTGGATCATCTCATCTCCAGAAAATGCCGGGACCTGAAGATCACCAGCAGGGTCCGGCTGGTGCCTGGAACGGTTCAAAAACTTCGAAGCCATCATTGGCCCGGAAATGTCCGGGAGCTGGAAAACCTGGTGGAGAGGACCTTGATCCAGGCCCGGGCTGCCAGTCCTGGATCGGAAGTCCTGACCATAAACCTTGATCCAGGAGCAAAACAGGACCTGAGGATAAACCCGGTCCATGCAGCTGATAAATCTCTTGTTTCCTTTGATGAGGCAGCATCCCTGCACATCAGAAAAGCCCTGGACCTGGCTGATGGCAAGATCACAGGGCAAGGCGGTGCAGCGGAGCTGCTCAGGCTGAACCCCAGCACCCTCAGGGGAAAGATGCGTAAACTTGGCATCTCTCCCCTGGGCAGGTCAAACCAGGGTCATGTCTGAACCTCCTGCATACAGCCTGCGTCTATAAGCCAAACATCACCCGGTCCTGGTATTCGGCCTGCTTGCCCTTATTCCACATCTTTACCGGACGATAGTATCCCACAACCCTGGTGTAGACCTCGGCCTCCTGTCCGCAGCTGGGGCAGGCCGGATGTTCGCCCACCAGGTATCCGTGCTCCTTGCACACTGAAAAGGTCGGGGTAATGGAAATATAGGGCAGCTTGGTCATGGACATGGCCTTGACCATGAAACTCCTTAACGAATCGCAATCAGTGACAGATTCCCCTAAAAAGGTGTGAAAGACTGTACCCCCGGTATACAGAGGCTGGAGCTTGTTCTGGTGCTCCAGGGCCTGGAACACGTCAGTGGTGGCTCCCACAGGCATGGCCGTGGAATTGGTATAATACGGGACTCCATTTCCTGAGGCGTATATCGAACTGTAAAGGGCCTTGTCGATCTTGGCCAGGCGATAACTGGTCCCCTCAGCCGGGGTGGCTTCCAGATTGTACAGGCTTCCGGTGCTCTCCTGAAATCCAATGGTCAGCTCCCGCAGGTGGTTGAGAACCCTTTGCATGAGCCTGGTTCCGGCCTCGGTTTCAATTCCTTTGCCCAGCAGATTCATGCAGGCCTCGTGACCGCCGATGAGTCCGATGGTGCTGAAGTGATTTTTGAGCCCGTTTTTCAGATACCTTTTGGAAAAGGGAAAAAGGCCGCGCTCCATATTATCAGTGATGAATTTACGCTTGAATTCCAGGGAATCCCTGGCCAGAGCAGCGTATTCAGTAATGATGTCCAGAAAATCCTGCTCTCCCTGGGCCAGAAAGGCCAGCTTGGGCAGGTTCAGGGTGACCACCCCGATGGAACCGGTCAGGTCACCAGCCCCGAAAAGCCCGCCAGTCCTTTTCCTGAGTTCGCGCAGATCCATCTGCAGACGGCAGCACATGGACCGGACATCCTCTGGGCTTAAATCCGAGTTGATGAAATTCTGAAAATACGGAACCCCGTACTTGGCTGTCAGTTCCAGCAGCAGCCTGCCCACTTCTCCTTCCCAGGGGAAGTCCTTGGTCACGTTATAGGTGGGGATGGGAAAGGAAAATATCCTGCCATGATAGTCACCTTCCAGCATCACCTCCAAAAAAGCCCTGTTAATCATCTCCATTTCAGGGACAAACTCCCCGTATGTCTGATCCTGGAGTTTGCCACCCAGGATGATCCCCTCCTGGGCAATATGCTTGGGCGGAACCAGGTCAAAGGTCAGGTTGGTGAATGGACTCTGGCCTCCCCACCTGGAAGTGGTGTTCAAATTGAATACAAACTTCTGAATAGCCTGTTTGACCTCGGAATAGTCCAGCCCGTCATGACGGATAAAAGGGGCCAGGTAGGTGTCCACGTTATTGAAGGCCTGGGCCCCGGCCCATTCATTCTGAAGAGTGCCCAGAAAATTAACCATCTGACCCATGGCCGAATCAAAATGCTTGGCCGGCCCTGAAGAGCATTTTCCTTCCAGATTGAATCCTTCCAGCAGGAGGTCGCGCAGACTCCATCCTGCGCAGTAACCTGCCAGACCAAAAGAAAGATCATGAATGTGAAAGTAACCGTGCTCATGGGCCAGACGGACTTCCTCAGGATATTTTTCCAGGGAATACCTGGCCTGGACCGAGCCGGACAGGTGCAGCATCAGACCCTGGAATGAATGTCCCATGTTGGCATTTTCATTGACCCGCCAGTCTGATTTGTTCACGTAACTGTCAATGGTCTCCCTTATATTCAGAAAGGCCTCATGCTGGGACCGGAGTTCCCTTCTTTTCTCCCGGTAGATGATGTATTTCTTGGCCACATCAAACAGTCTGGATTCCATCAGGACCATCTCCACCATGTCCTGGACCAGCTCCTGATCCGGAACTTCCAGTTCCTCCAGCTTGACCTCCACCCTTTTGGCCAGGCGGTTCCCCAGAAGGGGGTCCTTGATCCCGCTGGCTTTCAAAGCCTTAAGAATGGCCAGCCCGATACGCTCGGTGGACCAGGATTCCAGCCTTCCATCTCTTTTTCTTATCTGTTTGGGCATTTTTTCTCCTCATTACATACTGTTAAGGTCACAACTACAACAACCCGGGCAAAAGGCCCTGTCCGGACCTGCCTGGCAGAAGGCCCGCCCGGGAAAAAAACATCCAGGTCAAAATCAAAGAAAAAGCCGGGGCCTGGATCGCAGGCAAACCAGCTGTTTAAACATGATCCAGGCCAGTGCCTCCCAAAAACAGGCTAAGGACGAATATATTTCTGCACGTTCAACTCAAACCCGCCAGGCAGGTATGAACTGACGGTTCGAATATCGTCTTCAGTCAGGCCCGGAACCCTGGTGCAGCGGAACATAAACCTTTCCGGGCAAGCCTGGGCCATGCGGAACACCCGACTGGCACATCCCCTGGCCCTGCCAGAGCTGATAGCTCCGCCGCACAGATTGGGATACTTGTCCCAGGGTCCTTTGACATCTACGGCTATCTTATGGATGCAGTCATATTTAAGGGCCAGACTTATGGCCTCGGGTTTTAGTCCATTGGTATCGATTTTGACAGGCAGGCCCAGCAGGGAGATAGTCTGGAGCAGATCCTCAAATCCGGGAAGAATGGTCACTTCTCCGCCGCTCAATACCAGACCGTCCAGCCATTTCCTGTTTTTCCCGATACGCTTCAAAAGGCTCTGGTGATCCAGAATCGGAGTGTTTGAAGGATTCCAGGCAATGGAAGAATTATGGCAGGTGGGGCAGCGCAGGTTGCATCCGCCAAAAAAAAGGACTGCGCTGACCTTGCCCGGCCAGTCGCAAAGGCTGGCCGGCTCAAAACCGCGCAAAAAATCCCAGGCCTTCCCTGTGCTGTCTGATTCAAACATGCGTATCCACCCCCCAGAAAAATGGGGCAACCGGAGCTCTTTCCGGATGTCCTCGCACCGGAAACAGGTTAATGACAAGACTCTGGGCAGGTCTTCTGACTCGTCCTTCTTTTCCGGCCTTCCCATGTGGCACTCACTTTAAATTCGTTAATGCTTGGGCTGATCACTGCCATTTAGCTTACATGTATGGAGTTGATCATCATCTTACGAACTTAAAGCGAGTGTCACACAGTGACCCTCTGCAGAAAAGAAACAATTCGGACTCACAGCGGCGGGACCGCCCCGGACTTGCACCGGAGTTCCCTATTAAGGCCTGGCAGCCACCCTGAGCAAAAAATCAACAAGAACAACCGGTTATCCTGAATTGATAACCAGAGTTTTTATACTTTTTTTTAAAAATAATATCAACCAAGATTTCTTTTTCACATGGACTAATCAACCCTGAAAAAGGCTTTCTGGGCTGCATTACAGACCGGACACTTGCCCGGAGCTTCCCCGGCCACAGTATAACCGCAAACCGAACACACATGGTAGTCCACATCCGGAAGATCATCGAGGTTGTCCAGAACATCCTGATAAAGCCCGGCATGAATCTCTTCCACAGCATTGGCAAACTCAAAGGACCTCTTGACCGCATTTTTGCCTTCCTGGGCTGCTTCCTCAATCATCCCCGGATACATTTTCTTGAATTCATGGGTTTCACCGGCAATGGCTTCCAGAAGATTTTCCCTGGTGGACTTTATGCCATCCATGTGCTTCAGGTGGGTCAGGGCATGGACGGTTTCAGCCTCGGCCACGGCCCGGAAAAGCTTGGCCACCCTTGGATAGCCCTCTTTTTCCGCCTGCCGGGCATAGCCCAGATATTTCCTGTTGGCCTGGGATTCACCGGCAAAGGCCTCTTCCAGGTTCTTGAATGTCTTGGACATGTTTTCTCCTTTTTATCTTGCTTGGATAGTAAGTATTAAGAATAATCCGAAACCTTGAGCCCCCAGGACTCCCGGAACTATTCAGGCTTCAGGAGGCACTGGTCTAAAAAAGTACCGTACTGGCTGGGTTATCAGCCTGCTATGGGAATCACGTAAAAAAGCACGGCAAAAAAGTGGAACATGCTGCCCAGAAGGACCATGACATGCCACAGGGCGTGATGATACCTGAGCCTTTTCCAGCCGTAGAAAGCCAGACCCGATGTATAGAAGATCCCACCGGTCAGAAGCAGGACCAGTCCGCCCGGCTGTACCGAACTGAGCAAAGGTTTGAAGGCCACCACCACTACCCAGCCCATGCCCACATAGAGAATTATGGACAGGGTCCTGCACCTGCACCTTGATACTGCACTAAGGATTATTCCCAGCACGGCCAGGCCCCAGATCAGACCGAAAAGGGTCCATCCCCAGGGTCCTCGAAGATTGACCAGGGTAAAGGGAGTATAGGTCCCGGCAATCAGGATAAAGATGGCTGAATGGTCAAATATCCTGCAGATCTGTTTTTTGCGGGGCTCCTGCACACTGTGGTAAAGGGTGGAAGCAGTGTAGAGGATGATCAGGGTGGATCCGTAAATACTGCAGCTGACCACATGCCATGCAGTTCCGAATATTCCTGAAAAGGCAGTCAGCACGGCCAGGCCGACCACGGAAAAGACAATACCCAGGCCGTGGGTGATACTATTGGCTATTTCTTCATTTCTGGAATAACGGGGCAGTAGGCTGTCGGTCATGGCATTTAGCTTCCTGGGAAAAATTTTCAGAAAGGACAAATAAACAGGGTTTCAGGACCCATGTCAAGACAGACTTCCCTTGGACCTGATGCTGGAAAAATCCCTGCCAAACATGCCTGGACATCCATTTAGCCCTGGATTATTAGTTATTCTTTAAGAAATTCTATCCATAAAAGGAGAAGTCATGTCATTGTACCGGCTAGCCATTATCTTATTATTTTCTCTGACAGCATTTGCCTGCGGTGGTTCGGACCAGGGAAACCAGGCTGCTGACCAGCCTGTAAGTCTGGAAACCTCCAAGGACAGATCCAGCTATGCCCTGGGCCTGGATATCGGCAACAACATTGCCATGGGAGAGATGGACATCAATGTGGAAAATCTGATTCAGGGACTGCGCCACGGCCTGGAAGGAGTCCAGCCCCTCATGACCGAAGACGAACAGTTTGAGGCCCTCATGGCCCTGCAGCAGGAATTCATGCAGGCCCAGATGGACAAGGTCCAGAAGCAGGCCCAGACAAACCTGGACCAGGGCTTGACCTTTATGGAGGAATTCGCCGAACTGGAAGGAGTCATGGAAACGGAAAACGGCGTCCTTTACCGTGAATTAGTCCAGGGCACTGGTGAACGTCCAGGACCCAGGGATGTGGTTACTGTCCATTACCATGGGACTCTGGTGGATGGCACGGTTTTCGACAGCTCAATAGAGCGCGGCGAGCCTGCCACCTTTCCTCTGGACCAGGTCATTTCCGGCTGGACCGAGGTGCTTCAGCTCATGCCTCAGGGAGCAAAGTGGGAAGTAGTCATTCCGCCGGATCAGGCTTATGGCGACCAGCAGGCCGGACCGGTCATCGGACCCAACTCAACCCTGGTCTTTGAAATCGAACTCCTTGAAACCATGAAACCGGAATAGTTGGCCAGCTCTTACATCTCTGGGAAAACCCCCAGACTGCAAAGGACTGAACCTTTATACCAGCCGGGAAGGATGCTTTCCAGAGCCCCGAGGTCCTTCCCGGCTCAAAATTCGCTGGGCATTTCAGTCAGCTTTTTTTCGAAGCTCGGTTACAGCTTCGCCCCCAATTCCCCAATTGTCAGTATCCACCTCGTCGATTATCACAAAGGTTGATCCAGGATTCTTACCCAGGACGTCCTGCAGAAGTTTGGTCACTCCCCTGATGAGTTCCTTTTTCTGCTCAGCCGTAGCCCCTTCCCTGGTTATTCTGATGTTGACATAAGGCATCCACTCCCTCCTTTTTCTTCAGACTGTCAAATTTTATTACCTCTCCCTGCTGACCAGGAAAACTTTTCCGGAACAATGCTTGCTTGCCATGAAAAAAACTAAAGGAGGCAACCCATGCATTGCTCTCAGATCAAGGAAGCCTGTCCAGATCAAAGTATCATAAACACCAGCCAGGTTGATAACCGGAAAAATAATTCCCATCAAGCTGGGAGCCATCAGGGGGGATTGTCCTCTGACAGGGTCAGTTTTTCTGAGGAAGCAATGGCCCTGGCCAGGGAATCCTCCCCGACCCCAGAGCCCGGAAAAACCGATGCACAAACTGCAGCCAGACAGGACCTGCCCCTGGATTACTATTCTGTACCCGGCTGGCTGGCTGACCTTTCTCCGGTAGTCCTTCAGCACGTTGATCTGTCCAATGGTCCGGTCCCATATGAAAATTTGTTCAAAAGAGGATACGGCATAAGAGAAAAACACCCGGATGAACTCAAGGAGTACAACCAGCTGATCAGGGAATACTATCAGGAAGTTCTCCAGGAAGAAGGCATCAGTGGTACACAGGACCACTATCAATCCCTGATTGTAAACCAGGAGAGCAGTGAGATGCTTCGGCAGAAAATGCACCAAAAGATTCTGGACGACCCCAGGGCAGTGGAACTGGCCCAGCTGTTTCAAATAAACCTGGGTTAACGGCTGAAGTTCAATTCTGCCATACTCGGTCCATAATGCATCTATCTGGCTGGATCAGGCTCCAGCCAGAGCTCCTAAGCCTGTCCTATCCGCCCATGGAACCGGGCTGGACAATACATCTTCTTATCTCCAGTTTCCAGTTCGATATCTTGACTTTACATCCCCAGAAAAATGTATAAAAGTTAATCTGCTACAGCATGATTGGATTTGAGACCATTCTTTGGATGCCTTGTACCGGCTTCTAAGCCGCCAGCCCGATGGATTCCTCGACCCCATAGCCGACAATTTCCACTGCCCTTCTTAATAGGGTACGCAGCTTGCGATCATGCCCTGCTGCAGATCTGTACATATTTTTCAGGAGTTATTTTATGAATTTTGAATCCTTTGATCTGGACAGGCGCATCCTGGACGGCATACGTCTGGCTGGATATGTGTCTCCAACCCCTATCCAAACCCGGGCCATTCCACCACTGCTGGCTGGCCGGGACGTCCTCGGTCTGGCCCAGACCGGCACCGGCAAAACTGCAGCCTTTGTGCTTCCCATTCTCCAGAAACTGCTTGCCCACGAGACCTCATTAAACAGAGGGGCTCAGGTACTGGTTCTGGCCCCGACCAGGGAACTGGCCCTGCAGATCCATGAAAATTTTACCGAGCTGGGTGCAAAGACCAGGATCAAAAGCGTTGCCGTGTTTGGCGGAGTGAGCCAGACCCCGCAGGTCAGGGGGCTGGACCGGGCCCAGGTCATAGTTGCCTGCCCGGGACGGCTTTTGGATCTCATGAACCAGGGCCTGGCCGACCTTTCCCAAGTCAACACCCTGGTCCTGGACGAGGCCGACCGGATGCTGGACATGGGCTTTGCCCCTGACATCCGAAGAATTATCAGCCGCCTGCCATCCCAGCGCCAGACCATGCTCTTTTCAGCCACCATGCCCCAGGCCATCCGCAGCCTGACCAGAGAATATCTGCACAACCCCGAGGAGATAAAGGCTGGAGCGTCAGCACCGGTTGCAGCCATCTCTCATGCCTTTTATCCGGTTCCGGCCCATCTCAAGGCAGGGCTACTGGAAGAACTGCTTCGAGTCACCGACCACCAAAGCCTGCTCATCTTTACCCGGACCAAGCACCGGGCCAAATCCCTGGCCAGGAAACTGGAAAGCAGGGGATGGGCGTCAACCTTCCTCCAGGGCAATATGTCCCAGAACCGGCGTCAGGAATCCATGACTGGCTTTCGCACTGGAAAATACAAAATCATGGTGGCTACAGATATTGCTTCCAGGGGAATTGACTGTGACCTGATCTCCCATGTAATCAACTTTGACCTCCCTGATACAGCGGAAAGCTATACCCATCGCATCGGCCGCACCGGCCGGGCAGAGCGTTCCGGCAAGGCCCTTTCTCTTGTCACCAGTGAGGATGCTGATCAGGTCCGGGTCATTGAAAGGGCTTTGGGCCAGGCTGTTGAGCGCATCCAGCTGGATGGATTTGATTACAGCAAAGCAGGGAATCCCGGACCCAGGCAGAAGAAACCGGCCCGAACAGCACCCCGCAGATCCGGACGGACTGGCAAGGGTATTTTCATGGACAGGCCTTAAACCTGGTCCAATCCAAGACACTTCAGACCTTTTAATCGAGTAGCCGGGGCAACAGACAGCCCCGGCTTTTTAAATCATTCCCCTACGCCCTTTATTAATCCATTATTATCTGCCAGCAGCGCCCACACCCTCTTTCCAGCCGCAAACACCAATTGGCAGCAATGCTGCCTCGAGTTTCCATTATTTTAATATTCTTAGCACTACCACACCACCTCTCTACATTAATGCCCTAATATAATTAATAATATTTTTCAATAAAACTCGATTAACTCCTTTGCGAATATGGCACATTGATTGCTTAATAATTACTCAATAAATAGTATTTAATATTGTAAAGGCTCCAGCTTACTCTTCATTAACCAAAACCAAAGTCGGACTGACGAGGAGATCAAAATGACTGTAATCAGCAGAAGAAGTTTGATGAGTGCCCTGGGAGGGGCTGTAATCGGCGGCGCATTGGGAGTGACAGGAAGGACTGCCCAGGCATTCGAACTGGAAAGATTTGAACAGCAGGGGGGACTATTCTCCTGGAAGCCATGTATTCTTGATCCTGATCAGTGTGCTCCGGTGGCCTATGATGGGTACTGGCATGACGGCCTGGGCTGCGGATATGGTGCCTTCTATGCCATTGTTGGCACTATGGGAGAAAAATTCGGAGCACCCTACAATACATTTCCGTTCAGCATGCTCGAAGTTGGCAAAGGAGGGACTTCCGATTTTGGAACTTTGTGTGGTGCATTACTGGGAGCGGCAAGTGCCATGGCGCTATTCTGGGGGCGAAGGGAACGGGACCCTATGGTAACAGAACTGTTTCGATGGTATGAACAGACCCCGCATCCGGAGTATGATCCAGGAGCTGGAGCAAAAGGCGTGGCCGGGAAAATCCCCACCAGTATAAGCGATTCGGTCCTATGCCACGTTTCAGTCAGCAGATGGTGTTATCAAACTGGATTTGCAGAGAAAAGCAAGGAACGAGGCGAACGTTGCGCCCGGATTACTGCTGATGTCGCAATCAAGGCAATAGAAATAATGAACGCCAAGCAGAGACAAGATTTTCTCCCAGCATACAGCCAGCCTGAATCAGTGGCCTACTGCAACAGCTGCCATGGTCCAGGAAAAGAATCACCGATTTACAAAGGGGTGATGGAATGCACTCCATGCCATTCAGGAAGTGAGCACACAGCCAATAAGTTTGTTAAGCATCCATAAATTCATGCCCCTCTCTTCAACAGAACCGTGCAACCTGAGACTGCGCTGCCCCTGGCTGACACTTTGCTGTTAAGCCGGGCAGCGCACCGTGTAAAAGTAAAAGGCCCAGAGTGGTCCTAGAAAATGATCATAAATTCCAACCAACTGCTAACCTTCAGTTTGACGCATCCATAAGGAAAGGCTTTCAATGGACGGAAACAAAAAAAGAGTAAGACCCTTTCGTAAAATCAACACTTCCTCAAGGAGGCTGCCTGTTTACCTCCGAACTCTGGAGTATCTCAAAGAAAACAATGTTAAATTCACTTCTTCGCTGGAAATCGGAAATATCCAGGGATTGACCCCGGCTCTGGTAAGAAAGGATCTAAGTCAGTTTGGCTTATTCGGAGTGAAAGGAAAAGGATATCCGGTTGATTATCTGAAAAAACAACTCGCAACTACTCTGGGATTCAATCGATCTTGGAAAATAATACTGGTAGGAGCTGCCAGCTTAAGCAGAGTCTTTATGCATTCCACGACCTTCAACAAAAGAAAAATGGAGATAGTCAGCATATTTGACAATACACCTGCTTTGGCAGGACACAATGTTGACGGAATACCTATTTATTCCGTGTCTAATCTTGAACAGGAGTTGACTTCTTCGGACATTGACCTGGCAATTATTGCAGTCCCACCACCAGAGGTACAGCAGATTATTAATCGACTGAGTAGAATCGGGATCAAAGGAGCCCTTTACTTTGCGTCCCGCTCAGTGGTTGTACCAGAAAACATGGTTATTTTGAATAAGGACATCAGCGTGGAGCTGGCGATTTTAACGTACCACCTTTCTCCTCACCGATTGGTGAGAAATCAAACTTAAAATGACACATCAAAAAATACTGGTTACCAAAAGAAGCCGGGGGAAGATCGCTACCGCCACAACACATTAAAAAACAATCAACAACAGCCACTTCAAAAGCCTGTACCGACTGCCAGGCTGATCAAAATCCCTTGTCCAGGCCAGGGCTGACCAGGGCAGTCTCCTGTCCACCTCCTGCAAGCAGCGGCTGAGGTGCGCCTTCAATCTCCACCCTGCGCCCGCTTACCTTCAGCCGGTCCTGGGCCAGCCACTGGATGGCCTGGGGCAGAATGCGGTGTTCAAGGGCCAGTATCCTGGAGCCCAGGGATTTGGCATCATCGTCTGCCAAGCCGGGTACTGCAGCCTGAATAATAATGGGTCCGTGATCCATTTTTTCATCCACAAAGTGCACTGTACACCCGGATATCTTAACTCCATGCTCGGCAGCCTGTTTCTGGCCGTCCACCCCTGGAAATGCGGGCAGGATGGCTGGATGAATGTTCAGAATCCGGTTGGGAAAGCTGTTTATGAAAAAAGGACTCAGGATACGCATGAATCCGGCCAGGACCACTGCCTGGGCCTGGGAGGCTCTGATCTCTTGGACCACGGCCCGGTCAAATTCTTCCCTTGATGCGTAAGAACCGTGTTCAACCACCCTGGTGGCCAGTCCGTGCTGGCTGGCCCTCTTTAATCCGTAAGCGTCCGGCTTGTTGCTCAGGACCAGGGTGATCCTGGCATCCAGAATTCCCTGCTCAATACGGTCGATAATGGATTGCAAATTTGACCCGCTGCCTGAAATCAAAACCGCTATCTTAAGGGGCATGGGGTTTCCTCCCGGCGCTATAGTACACTTCTCTTGCCCTGCAAAAAAACTCACCACAATCAAGACTCCGATTTTTAAGGTTAACGAGGCTCTGGCTGGCCCGTTGCTGTCATGTCCGACCGTGACGATCAGCTGTCAGCCACCAACATAAGCCTGAGCTAAGCAACTCTTGCTGTCATTGCCAGCAAAAGAATCTCATCAAAGTCTGGCAAATATTTCTGTATGCACTGTATTCTTTATGAGCTGCCGCTACTATCTTCCAGCAGAACTCTGACCACTCCGGGAATAGTGTAATCCCGGGGCATCAGGTCAGCCTTGAACCCGGATCTTTCCAGAGTTTTTGCGGTAACCGGACCAATACAGACCAGTTTCAGTCCTTTGTCTACATACGGCTTTAGTTTTTCAGCTGAAATCAGGGAAAAGAAATTCTCCACTGTAGATGAACTGGTAAAGGTTACATAGTGGATAGTCCTGTTTTCCAGACCAGCCAGGATCTCCTGTCCATCCTCCTGGGCCAGGCCGGTTTCATAGACCGGCAGAATCTCCACGTGAGCCCCGGCCTTTTCCAGCTCCATTGGCAGTACTTCCCTAGCAACCCTGGCCCTGGGAATCAGAACCTTTTTGCCCTGGACACCCAGTTTGAGCAGTCCGTCCACTACCGACTCAGCCACATACTTGTCCGGAACAAAATCAGGAAAAACTCCTCTTTGCTCTAAGGCTGCAGCAGTTGCAGGACCTATGGCCGCAACCCTGTTCCGGCCCAGAGCGCGGGCGTCCAGGCCCATTTTTCTCAGCTCCTGCCAGAAATAGATTACCCCGTTGACCGAGGTAAAGATCAGCCAGTCATAACTGCTCAAGCTGTTGATGGCCCGGTGCAGGGGCTGGTAATCAGACAAAGGCTTGATCTCAATGGTTGGAAATTCAAAACAGCACGCCCCCAGATCGGACAAATCCTTTAAAAGTCCACTGGCCTGCTCCCTGGCCCTGGTCACTACCACGCCTTTACCCAGCAGAGGCAGCCTTTCAAACCAGTTCAGTTCATCACGAAGCTGGACCACCTCCCCCACCACCAGAAGTGATGGCGGTTTGAATCCCTCCTGCACTGCCTTCTGAGGTATATCTTTGATGGTTGAAACCATGGACCTGTGTCTGCAGGTGGTGCCCCAGCGGACCAGGGCTGCAGGCATGTCCGGACGCATGCCGTTTTCCATGAGCATCCTGCTGATATGGGGAAGATTTTTAACCCCCATGAAAAAGACCAGAGTGCTGGTGCCTGAAGCCAGGGACTTCCAGTTGTGGGCGCTTTCAGGTTTATTGGGGTCTTCATGCCCGGTGATAAAGGACACTGATGAAGCATATTTTCTGTGGGTCAGGGGAATACCGGCATAAGCCGGGGCAGCCACAGCCGAAGTTACCCCGGGAACAACTTCAAAATCAGCACCAGCCTCCAGGAGCTCCTGGGCCTCCTCAGCCCCGCGCCCGAAAATATAGGGATCACCGCCTTTAAGCCGGGCCACCATCTTGCCCTGCAGGGCCTTTTCCACCAGCAGATCATTGATCTTGTCCTGGGGCAGAGTATGGTCGCCGCCTTTTTTGCCCACATAGATGATCTGGGCGTCTTTTCGGCAGTATTTCAGAAACACTTCATTGGCCAGGTAGTCATAGACCACCACATCGGCTCTTTCCAGGATCTCTCTGGCCTTGATGGTCAGAAGCCCTGGATCACCCGGTCCGGCCCCGATAAGATATACTTTGGACATTTATTCCCCTTAGCAGCCTTTATTATGGCTGTCATTTCGGTCACAAGATATGGCCCAGGACAGCTGACAACGACTTGCCCTGTCTGAGCTTTAAAAAACCTTATCCAGCAGTCTGTTCAAAAACCCCAAGTGCAAGAAGCAAAAAAAGTTCAAGGTCGAAGCGTATTCATTCATACGTGAGAGTTTGAACTTTTTGCAGCGACGCAGCAATTGGGAGTTTTTCAACGGACTGTTAAACCCGGTCCAGACAGGACATAACAAATGCTCAGATCAAATCAGCCCATATCAGCCAGTTTCTGGCGCAGTCCAGCCAGTTTTTCCTTTTTCTCTCCCATTTCCGCGGCCTTGGCCTGTTCCTTGGCCACCACTTCTTCCGGGGCATTGTTCAAAAAGCCTGGATTGTCCAGCTTCTTGGAGACTATGCCCAGCTCTTTGTCCAGCTTGGCCAGTTCCTTATCCAGTCGCTTGAGTTCGCCTTCAATATCCACCACTCCCATCAAAGGCACAAAAAGCTCGTACCCCTTGACCACTGAAGAACCGCAGCCCTTGGGGGGCTTAATGTCCGGTCCGGCTTCAAGACTGTCCAGTCCGGCCAGATTCCTGATCAGTCCGGCATGGTCCTGAAGAAATTCCTGATCCCGGCCTGTGGCCCGAACCAGCAGGCTGAGTTTTCTGGATGGTGCAATATTCAGCTCTGAACGGATATTCCTGGCTGCTGTGACCACCTGCTGGAGAAAATCCATATCCTGTGCAGCCTCTGGAAATCTGCACTGATCCTGGAAGTCCGGAAACAAAACCCTGCTCAGGTCCTCCTCCTGCCTGCCCGGCAGGACCGACCATATTTCCTGGGTAACAAAGGGTGTAATGGGGTGGAGCAGAATCAGGGTCTCTGAGAGCACCTGAAGAAGATTTTTTTGAGCTGCCTTCCTGAGTTCCTGATCGTCCCCGTACAGTTCGGGCTTGATCAGCTCCAGATACCAGTCGCAAAAGGAGTGCCAGACAAACTGGTACAAAGTCTGGGCAGCATCATTGAATCTGTACTCCTCAACCGCCCTGGCTGTTTCAGCCTTGACCTCTTCCAGCCGGTGCAGAATCCATTGATGAGCCAGTCCCTGGACATTGTCCGGCTTGAAATCCTGGACCTCATCATCCAGGTTCATCAGACTGAATCTGGCTGCGTTCCAGATCTTGTTGATAAAATGCCGATAGCCTTCAACCCGGTCTTCACTCATCTTGATGTCCCGGCCCATGGCAGCAAAGGCAGTCAGGGTGAAGCGGAAGGCATCAGTGCCATATTTATCCATAACCACCAGAGGGTCAATGACATTGCCCTTGGACTTGCTCATCTTCTGTCCCTGGGCATCCCGGACCAGGGCATGGATATAAACATGATGAAAAGGAACATCCTGCATAAAGTGAATACCCATCATCATCATCCTGGCCACCCAGAAAAAAAGGATGTCAAATCCCGTCACCAGGACCGAGGTGGGATAGAACTTTTCCAGTTCCGGGGTCCTGTCCGGCCAGCCCAGGGTGGAAAAGGGCCACAGGGCCGAAGAAAACCAGGTGTCCAGGACATCCTCATCCTGGATCAGCTGTGCACCCGAACACTTGGGGCAGTCTGCAGGATCCTGTCTGGCTACAATGAGTTCGCCGCAATCCTGACAGATCCAGGCTGGAATGCGGTGGCCCCACCAGATCTGGCGGGAAATGCACCAGTCCCGGATGTTGTCCATCCATTCAAAATAGGTTTTTTCCCAATGGGATGGAAAGATCTCTGTTTTTTTCCTGGCCACTGCATCCCTGGCCTTTGCAGCCAAAGGTTTGACCTTGACGAACCACTGCCTGGACACATACGGCTCAACAACGGAATTACACCTGTAGCAATGGCCAACGCTGTGCTTATGCCCGGTAATACTTTCCAGGGCACCCTCTTGCTCCAGGACCTGTAAAATCTTTTTCCGGCATTCCATCCGGTCCAGGCCCTTGAACAGGTCCCCGGCCTCTGATGTCATCCTGCCCAGGTCATCAATGACCTGGACCGCGTCCAGGCCATGTTTGCGGCCAAGGTCAAAGTCATTGGGATCATGGGCTGGAGTCACTTTGAGACATCCGGTGCCGAATTCAAGGTCCACGTATTCATCCCCGATAACCGGAATCTTCCGGCCTAAAATGGGCAGAATCACCTTTTTGCCTATCAGGTGGCTGAAGCGCTCATCCTTGGGATTCACGGCAACAGCAGTATCTCCGAGCATGGTTTCCGGCCTGGTGGTGGCCACAACCACCCGGCCTGATCCGTCTTCCAGGGGATAGGCCAGATGATGGAGATGCCCGTCCACTTCAGCGTGCTCCACCTCCAGGTCAGACAGGGCAGTATGACAGCGCACGCACCAGTTGATGATATAATCACCCTGGTAGATCAGGCCCTGTTCATAGAGGCGGACAAACACTTCGCGCACTGCCCTGGACAGGCCTTCATCCATGGTGAATCTGAGCCTGGTCCAGTCCACTGAAGCGCCAATGCGTTTGACCTGGTTCAGGATCTTGTCCCCGTATTCCTGCTTCCATTCCCAGACCCGTTCCACAAATTTTTCCCGGCCCAGATCCTCTCTGGATTTACCTTCTGCTGCCAATGCCTTTTCCACCACGTTCTGGGTGGCAATGCCGGCATGGTCTGTCCCCGGAACCCAGAGCACGTCATGCCCCTGCTGACGATGAAAACGGCACAGGATGTCCTGCAGGGTCAGATTCAAAGCATGCCCCATATGCAGGGTCCCGGTTACATTGGGCGGGGGAATGACAATGGAGTAGGTTTTACCATGCTTTTCCAGACCCGGGGTAAAGCTCTTGTTCTGGTCCCAGAAATCTATCCATTTCTTTTCAACATCCTGTGGTTCATATCCCTTGGCAAGTTCTTGAACAGCCATCTATAAGACTCCATTGGTTCATGAGTATTTGATATCTCTGCTGCGTATTCCGGAACAGTGCAGAACCTGAATTCTTGAAGCCTGCAAGCATATTGATCAAAAAAACAATTATTCGGATTCAGAGCAGAGTATGGAAAAAGCAGCAAATCAGACTAAATATCCGCAATGGCCCTGTCAGTCAAATGCCCGGGCCTGCAAAAAATAAATCCCCGCCTTAAACAGCGGGGATTCTTCTTTTGCTCCGGCCAGAAACCAAGGAAGTCTATTTTTTATCCAAGGAAGGGACGAACGATCCCGGATCCTTGCCAAACCGAATGTTAATTTCACTTAATCCATCCTTCAGTTCAGCAATGCTTGAAGCCGAAGGGATAATAAACCCGCCACCTTGCTCACTGTCTGCTGCAAAGCCGACTTTGAGCTTGACCTCACCTTCCCTGATCTCCACTCCCTTCATCCCAGCCTGCAGACTTTCCTGAAGTTCATTGAGCATTATACTGACCCTTTGCGGACTCAGTACTGGTACCAACTTTTTCTGCTGCATCTGGTCAATGAGCGAACCGTTTTCTCTGTTCAAAGCCGCAATGGTCTGCTGCAGCTTCTTGACCTGGCTATTGGCCGCCTCCAGTTCCTGTCTGGCCTTGGAAACTGCTTCAGACTGGACATCCTTGATCCGGACCTGGAGCAAACCCTGACTCTGGAGAACATTGTCCAGCTCGTCCTGAAGAGAACGATTCAGCTCAATGAGCCCACTGATCCGGCTGTCAAGCCCTTCTGCCTCAGCCAGCTTTATCTGGTCATCTTCCAGTTCAGCCTCAAGCTGGGCAATACGCTGCATCTGTCGCTGAAACATGGCTGCATGGTCCTGGACAGCCTTGACAAACCCCTGGCTTCCCGGTGGATGGTCTGTCAGTTCAGGAATAGCTTTTCCCAGAACCTTAAGGGTTGAAGTCAGGCCCTCTGCCTTTTGCAGTTCTTCCTGATGCCTTTTAACCAGTTCCTGATTTTCCTTTTTCTGGACACTCAGGGCTTTGGCAAGCTTTTCCTGTTCTTTAAGCCATTGCTTTTTCTCACTGGCAAGCCTTTGATGCAGCTCCTCTGCTTTGCTCTGGGCTGCTGCCAGATTTTCTTCAAGTTCGGTTTTCTGAGCTAAAAACTGAAGTTGCTCTGCCTGATGACGCTGGCCTGTCTTTTGGAGTTCTTTTTGAACTTCACCAAGTTCCTTTTTGGCACTGGCCAGTTCCTGGTCCGTCTTGACCATTTGCTGTTCCATCTTTTGCAGACCCTGCTCTAATTCTCCAGCCCTCTGGCGGTTTTTTTGGAGCTCCTCCTGGGCAAGGGCAAGTTCTTTATTGACGGAATCAAGCTCCTTTTGCCACTTGGCCAGATCCTGGCCGGCAGCATCCAGTTCCTTACGGTTTCTGGCCAGCTCCTGCTTTATGGTTTTATTTTCCGTTTGCAGAGTTTCAAGCCTGCGAAGCTGTGCAGCAGTCAAGTTTTGCGGATTTCTTCTTTCAGGCATGACTTTACCACGTTAACCTTGTTGTTTCTCGTCGTTGATTACAAGCAGCCGCAAGGTGCGGTCTTTGTCATCTGCCACTCTGGCTGTCCAGGCCCTGATCTCAGGCTGGTATTTTGCCTGAAATGACAAATCTCCAAGAATGCTCCCAAGAAGCTGTACGTCTTTGCGTTTTGCAACCTCATCTAGCACTTCTTCCTGGCTTTTCTCTGGTGACTTCATTTTGGAAGAATCAGGGCGGGTTGCCACATAGTGGACCTTTATAGTTGACACTGCCTCTGCAGGCGCTCCGATGCCGGCCAAACTGCTGAGGCTTACCGGAGAAAAAACCAGCCGCTTGTTTGCATCCATGCCCAGACCTTGAACCTTGATTTCGAATTCTGCATCCTCAAACATGAACCTGGCCTGCATCTCCTCATCCAGCCCAAGTCCCTCCTGGGCTGACTCAAGAGATTTTCCTGTTGCTCCGAGCAAATCTTCCAAACTGACATGTTGCCTGCTCATAGTTTAATCTTCCTTGCTATAGGGGCTGGCTGCATAGGTGCTGATCATTAATACAGGCTTTACTGATCTTGCTCAGTATCTTCTGTGTTTCCAGCATCAGCAACCTTTGTACTCCTGACCGGTTCCATGCGCAAAGGCATGGGCACTGGAACCAGGGTAGTCTTCACCCTGGAACAGACGCTGACATCCCTGTTCAATTTGCGTTCAAACCGAATTCCAGCCGTATCAGCCTGAAGAAACATTTTTCTGGATGATTTTTCAGGTGGTTTAGTACCGCTTTCATCTACACTTTCAACAACCTTCAGGTCCATCTGGATCTCGATGACTGTCTGAGCGAACTGGTAGAAGGTGGGCAAAATCCCCAGCTCCAGAAGAGAGACAGAACGAGGTTTATCCTGGGTGTAACTGATATTGCCGTCGCTGTTGATAGACTCCTTGATGGAGGAAACCACTTCAACCTTTGCATCTGCCAGCTCCTGGACCATTTCAGCTGAGGAGGCATCAAGGGCCTTCTGAGCATCTGCGATGCTTAATGCCACCTCCCGAATAAGATCCCCCAGATAAACCCTGTCGGTTTCAGTGACCGGCTGTTCAAGAGGTATCAGCGGTGAATGCATTTTCCTTGTCAGTGGCACTGGGAACCTCCTTGAAAGTCATAGATTATTCAGTCGGTTGAGGCCTGTTGTCTACCACGCTCAGAACCGGCTCAATACGGGGAGGGGGCGGAACAGGAACCATGCGGGTTACCAGACGGCTGGTACCATGAACCTCCTTGCCGAACTTGCGATTATGGGAAACATCTGTTTTGACCGAAGCACTCCACATGGAAAAACCAACTTTGGCTTTGGCGCTAACCTTGACATTGGTCTCCCTGGAGGTAGTGGTCTTGATGTCCATGGTCACCTCTATAGTAGCTTCGGCAAACTGATAAAAGGTAGGCATCAGACCGATCTGCAGCAATGAAACATCTACTGGGTCCTGGTTATTATAACTCACTGAACCATCTTCAGCTATGTTCTGGGTTATGGACAGGACCAGCGGAACCTTGGCATCTGCCAGCATCTTGGCCGTTTCTACCGAATTTTCATCCAGAGCCCGCTGGGCTTCGGCTACACCCAGCCCCAGTTTCATCACCATTTCCGGCAATGGAACATCCAGCAATTCTTGACCTACACTTGCCATGACTGTTCTCCTTTCTGGTTAAGGTTTAATCAATGCAATAAATCCCTGATGGCCAGGGATATTAGCCCTGAAAGGTTACTGGCTGTTCATTCACTTTTATTCAGTCTTGCTTGTGCAGCAACAAATCTATTGTAGCGCTCCAAATCTAAATGCACTCCTCCAACCTTGCTGATTTCCGGCTTCTTGATCAAATCCAGAGCCCTGGCCAGGGCCATGCGAGCCAGAAGCTTGGCCCCACTCAGACGCATCACCACCTGACCTCCATGGGCTCTCACCAGTGACTCTGGGTCACCGGATTTTGAAACCACCAGAAAAAGGCCTTCCCCTCCCTGGGCCAGACTGACCCTGGCTCCAAATCTCTCATGGAATCCGGCAGGCAAAATACACTCCTTATTTTAGTACCACTATACCCCGCTGCATGGAATGTGTCAACAGGGAATACGCATTTTAGTATCTACAACTCAATTTAATTTTCATATGAACCCTGGACAGCCCAGACCAGGGCAAGCCAGGAACAAATCAAGACGTTGTCTGTTCAGACAGCTTTCTCTGCATCCATTCTGGATACAGACTGATCAGTGGTTTGGTGGTCTGCGGGATTATAGGATGTGAAAGCAGAATGGAACCGGTTCAGAACAAACCGCCAGCAGCAGGCCCAGACATAGGCCCAGCTTAAGCGGAGCAGGAAGGGATCAGCGGATCTGTTTCACCTCTGCTGGATAGTTTTGACCACAAACTGCATCCAGCAGAGGTAGTATTATCTACAGCTTATTTATTGGCTGAGGCATTATTCAACCCAGTCATCATCCTCAGCAATGGGTGCGAAGCCTCTGCGCATGGTGTTTTCAGTGACGCACCTGGGATCCAGGAACTGCATCAGGTAATCAGGTCCGCCGGCCTTGGAGCCCACTCCGGACATCTTGAACCCGCCAAAGGGCTGACGTTCCACCAAAGCCCCGGTGCTGCCCCGGTTCAGGTACAGGTTGCCCACCCGGAACTCTGTCCTGGCCTTGTCCAGGTTTTTTGGGCTGCGGCTGAACACCGCCCCGGTCAGGGCAAACCGGGTTGAATTGGCCCATTCAATGGCCTGATCAAAATCCCTGGCCTTCATAACAGCCAGGACCGGACCAAAGATCTCTTCCTGGGCAATCCTGTGCTCTGGAGTAATGGAATCCACAATAGTCAGGGGGACATAACAGCCCTTTTCCGGAACATCGGACCTATACAGGATATTGCCCTCCTGACCGGCCAGGTCCACATACTCGTTAATCTTTTCCTGGGCTGACCTGTCCACCACCGGCCCCATATAGTTGCCCGGATCTTCAGCCGGGCCAATCTTCAGGGATCTGGCCGCTTCCACCAGCCTGGTAATGAACTTGTCATAGATATTCTCCAGAACAATCACCCTGGAGCAGGCCGAGCACTTCTGACCCTGGAAGCCATAGGCCGAATAGACCACTTCCAGGACCGCCTCATCCAGGTCAGCGTCATCGTCAATGATGATGGCATTTTTTCCGCCCATCTCAGCAATAACCCTTTTGACCTGCTGCTGGCCGGTCTGCACCACTGAAGCCTTGTTCACAATCCTCAGACCCACTTCCATGGACCCGGTAAAGGCGATCAGGCTGATGTCCGGATGCTCGACAATATAGTCCCCGATGATCCGGCCCCGGCCGGGAATAAAATGGAACACTCCGTCCGGAATGCCGGCCTTGCGGTAAATATCAGCCAGGCCGTACCCAATAACCGAGGCTACACCGGCTGGTTTGTACAAAACGCAGTTTCCTGTGACTAAGGCGGCCGAGGTCATGCCGCAGCTGATGGCCAGGGGGAAATTCCAGGGTGAAATGACTGCAGCAATCCCTTTGGACTGGTAAAACAGATGGTTGACCTCGCCTGGAGCCCGGCCCATGCGCCTTGGCTGACCAAGCCTGAGCATATCCCTGGCATAGTATTCCATGAAATCAATGGCCTCACCCACGTCAGCATGAGCCTGACTCCACTGCTTGCCCACCTCCAGGACCTGCCAGGCCGAGAGCTTGAAGATGTCTTTACGGGCGATGTCTGCTGCCTTGAACAGATAATTGGCCCGGTCCTGGGGGCCAAGGTCACGCCACATGGGCAGGGCCTGTCTGGCTCCTTCCAGGGCCAGATCCACTTCCTGCCTGGAAGCCTGGCAGACCTGACCGATGATTTCATCCGGGTCAGCCGGATTGTAGGATGGGATTTTATCTTCTGTGACTACTTCCCTGTTGTTGATAATCAAGGGGTAGATGCCGCCCATTTCCTGGCGGACCTGGTCAATGGCCTGGGGAAAGGCCTTTCTTTCTGATTCAAGGGTGAAATCGGCAAAACTCTCATTAACAAAAGGAGGTATTGCCTTGCTGGGCTGGTCCTGCTTCTGCCTGGCCTCCCTTTCCTCTTCAGCCAGAACAGCCGGGTCTTCCAGCAGACGATCCATTTCAGCCCCTTCCACAAAACTCTGACGCAGGAAGGATTCATTGGCTGTATTTTCCAGCAGCCTGCGGACCAGATAGGCCATGCCAGGCAGAATCTCCCCGTACGGGGAGTAAAGCCTGACCCTTTTGGCTACATTAAGCAGCCCTTTGCGCACTGGCTCAGCCATACCGTAAAGGACCTGGAATTCGTACCTTTCCTCAGGAACTCCCAGCTCCAGAGCCGTTTCCATAACCGCAGCAATAGACCGGATATTGTGGGATCCGCAGGCAAAATAACAGATATCACTGTTTTCCAGAATCTTTCTGGACTGGCGTTCAAAGGCTGCATCAGTGTCGGCCTTGATGGTATAGACCGGGACCCTCCACCCGCTCTGTTTGGCAATAACTGTCTCATAATCCCAGTACGCTCCCTTGACCAGCCTGATGGCAATGGGCAAATCCTCTTCCCTGGACCAGGCCAAAAGATGGGCCAGATCATGGTCGGTATCCACCAGATAGGACTGCAGGACAATGGCCAGCTGGTCAAAATCCACCAGGTCGGAATCAGACCGGAGCTTTTTATAGACTTCAATGGTGATATCCTTGAACTTGTACTGTTCCATGTCAATGCACAGATGGGCTCCCATTTCTTTGGCCTTGAGGGCCACCGGTTTGAGCCGCTGGCAGATGGCAGCCACAGAACCGGCAAAATCAGAAGGTCTGGCCTGGGAGTAAAGGGCTGAAGGCTTGATGGAAATATTGATCTTGGGCGCGTAACCCCAGTCCTGGCCTTCTCCTCCACCCAGGGCCTTCCAGGATGAAGCGCCTTTGGCCAGGCCGTCCAGGAGTTCCAGATAGCTCTGCTGGTACTGAATGCCTTCCTCTTCACTGACTGTAGCCTCTCCCAGGATGTCCACGGTAAATGCGAAATCATCCTTGCGCAGCCTGTTCAAGGTCTTCAGTCCCTGTTTGATGTTCTCACCGATAATGAACTGTTTGGCCATACTTTCGATATTGGAGCGGATGGATTTGGCCATGATCTTTCCAGCCAGGCCTCCTCCCCAGCCGGTTCCCTTGGCCCCCCACTTGAGCACTGACGGAATTTCCTGGTCATCACCCCCGAAATATTCCTGGATGTGCCTGGTCAGGGAATCAGAGGTGTTCAGATAGGGCAGGACATCCACAAACCGGAACAGCTGGACCTTGAAATCTTCGTTGCGCATGGCCCAGTCCATGACCTTGCCCGTCCACCAGCCTTTGTTAAAGATGGACGGGGCTTCGCCTTTTATGCTTTCAAAAAACTCCCGGCCCCTGGCTCTGATTCTGGTATTCAAAACATCATTGCTGTTGGACATGCTCTCCTCCTGCTGATTATTCATTAATTCATTCTGCGGGCTGCAGCCCTGATCCCTCAAGGTCCGGGCCTGCCTCTTCCTTGATCGTGTCCAGGACAAATGTGGTTCTGGTATCCCTGATTCCCGGAACCTCCCCCATCTGCTGCAGAAGCCCGGTCAGGGCGTCAGTGTCCGCCACCCTGGCCTTGACCATGTACGAATATTCTCCAGCAATAAAGTATACTTCCTGGATGTCAGAAATCATGGCCAGCTCCTGCCCGATCCTGGTTGATCCCACGTCCTCCTGGGTCCTGACCATGGTGATGACCGTCAGGGACAGACCCAAGGCTTTGGGGTCGATGCGCAGTTCATAACCCTTGATGATCCCCTTTTTCTCAAGTTTTCGAATCCGCTCCAGAATGGCTGAAGGCGCCATATTCATCCTCCTGGCGATTTCAGCATTGGAAATCCGACTGTTTTTCTGGAGCAACTTCAGTATTCTTTTATCTTTTTCGTCGATCATTCTTTGTTCAGCCTTTTTTATATACTTTTATTCTAAAATATGGCCTCCGTCAAGAATGATCCAGATAAAGCACAACTCCTTGTCCTTTAAGCCGGAGCCCGATTGGAATTGCTTGATTGGCTGATGGCCAGAAAAAAAGGGGTGAGGAGAAGATCCAGGCTGGTGGAATACGATGCAGAAAAACTAGAACCCGGCCATCAGAGCGGCCAGGGCTACAAAGGCTGATCCATACAGGAAAGAGGCGGTCAGGATTAGGCTCACCAGTTGATCTATCTTTGCTGAAGAATAATTTTCCAGACCCGGGCCAAGCAGGGGCTTTTCTCTGGCAAGGCCGAAATATGACGCCCGGCCTCCCATCCTGGTCCCGAGCAGGTGGGCTGTCCCGGCCATGGTCCAGCCGGCATTGGGACTCTCGGTTCGGCGGGCATCCCGGACCATGGCTGAAAAAGCGGTTTTTTTCCCCAGGCCCAGGATGAATCCGGCCCCCACCAGGGAGAGAAAACCCAGCCGGGCAGGCAGATAAGCCAGGATATCGTCGGCCCTGGCCCCGGCCAGACCGAGATCCTTCCATTTCTCATTCTTGTAGCCCCACATGGAGTCCATGGTGCTCACCAGCTTGTATACCCAGACAAAAGGAACGCCCAGCAGGCTCAAGTAGAAAAATGGGGCACAAAAAGCGTCATTATAGTTTTCTGCAGCTGTTTCAGCCAGGGCCTGATACAGCCCCTGCTCATCCAGTTCCTGAGTGTCCCTGCTCACCAGCAGACCCAGAGACTTTCTGGCCCGGGGCAGGTCCCCGGAAATAATGATCTTCTGGACCTTCCTGGTTTCTCTGATCAGACAGCCCAGGGCCAGGGAGGCATAACCAAGATAAAGGGCCGCCACTAAGCCCAGAATGGGAATGGATATGATCAGGCTGGTCAGCCAGTAGACCAGAAAAGATCCCAGAATCAGGACCACAAAACCGCAAACCTTGAGGTTCTGACCTGAATTTCTGGCTCCTGACTCGGCCTGCCCCAGGAAAGTTCCCAAAAGCCTGACCGGGTGAGGCCACCGGTCCGGGTCGCCCAGGAAGAGGTCAGCCAGGTAGCAGACCAGTAGAAGCAGGGCTAGATTTTCCGGCACACCAGATCAGACCCGGACAAACTTGACCAGTTTCCGGGCCGGGGTTCCAGAAACATCAAGGAGATGGGTGGAGCAGGAAATACAGGGATCATATCCCCGGACCAGCATGCTCAGCTTGAGTTCGATAGCCTCAGGCTCAAGCCCGGACAGCATGGGTTTTAAAGCGTCCATGTCCATCTGAATATTGCCGTGATTCTGGTTGGTGGGAATAACGCAGTCCGCAGAGATGATCCGGCCTTCATCACTGTATTCGTAGCTGTGGATGAGAATTCCCCTTGGAACCTCCACTGCCCCCACTCCTTTTCCTGCCTTGACCCTGATGGTGGGAGGGGTTTCATGTTTCAGCCCCCTGGCCAGAAGTCCGGCAATGATTTCCAGGGAGTCCTCGGTCGAATGCACGCATTCCACTAACTGAGCTACGGTATTCAGATAGGGATTATGTTCAGGGGCCTTGAGCCCCAGCTTCTGGGCAGCCTGCCGGGCACCCGGTTTGAGCAGTCTGTGGTTGAGGTTGAATCTGGCCAGGGCTCCCACCATATAGGACTCACCGGTATTCTTGGCCCATTTGGCTGTGGACTGGGGTACGCAGTACTCATTGGTCACCTGCCGGTACAGGGAGGCCGGCCTGTTGATATCACTGGAACTGCCTATTTCTCCGGAATACAGGGCGTATTCCGAAGGTGAAACCAGGGCCACATATTCTGTGGGACGTTTAAAATCCGGCCATTTGTCTGCCAGGGCCGCAAACAAGTCAACAATCCTGTCCATCCGGCTCAGGCTGCCCTCCAGTTTGGACTGCAGTTCCTGCAGTTCAGCCCTGGTGGGAATTTTTTCCATGCCGCCGGGTATGAGTCTTTGAGGATGAGTGGTCCGGCCACAGATGAGCCTGCTGAATTCATTGGCCACCCTTCTGCAGGCCACCAGGTTCAGCAGTTCTTCCCTGTGGGTCTGGGCCAGGGGCAGGACAGAGTCCACGCCCAGAAGATCAGGCAGGACCAGGTAGCCGATATGCAGCAGATGACTCTGCAGATTTTCTGCATGCAGGGCAAGTTTTCTGAGTTCCAGGGTCTGTTCCGAAGCATTGAACCCGAAAGCGTCTTCTGTGGCCTGGATGGAGCAGAGCTGATGACCTATGGAACAGATTCCGCATATTCTGGAAACAATATGATGAATATCTTCATAAGGCCTGCCCTGGACCATGGCTTCAAAAAACCTGGGGGCTTCCACAATTTCCCATCTGCAATCCTGGACGTGGTTCTTTGCATCCAGCTTGACAATGATGTTTCCGTGACCTTCCACCCTGGTCAGATGCTTGACCTCAAGCTTCCTGGGTCCGGCTGCAGCCGGGCTGCCAGATTTTTTTTCCTTTTTTTCCTTTGCTGCTGCTTTGGTCATATCTTCTCCGCCAGGCTCAAGTACTTACAGCCTGCTGTTAAAGCCAAAATAAAGCCTCAAGTGGTCCTGGGCATCCAGCCAGGAAAAGCCATGGCTGTCCATGATCTGACCGGCTGCGTCCATATTGGCGTCAGGAGCCGGCCCCCGGCATCCCCAGCAAACACTGCCTTCGCTGACGCAACAGGCCTTGCACCCAGCCCTGGTCACGATACCCAGACAGAGTTTGCCCTGTTCGTATCTGCAGATGTTACCGGCCATCTTGCATTCAACACAGACCGGATAGTCAGGAGGTGAGTAAATCTTGCCCAGCAGCAGCTCTTTAACAGCCCGGGCAAACTCGTCCCTGTCCACCGGGCAGCCGTGAATGTCCATGTCCACCCTGACCACTGCGGACAAAGGCCTGGCTGCATAAGTTGAGTACCACCTGCTGAACTGACCGTATACAGTAGCCCTGTATTCGGATTCACTGAGAAAATTCTTCAGACAGTTGATCCCGCCGATGGTGGCGCAAGCCCCCAGGGCAACCAGGATCGTGGCCCTGTCCCTGATCTCCCTGATCCTGGGCTCATCTTCAGGCCTGGTAATGGAACCCTCCACAAAGGCTATATCATAGTTGTCCTGCTTAATGCTCTTTATTTCCCGGAACCTGACAATATCAATATGGGATGCCAGATCAAGGAGCCTTTCCTCCAGGTTGGCCACCTGGAGCTGGTCCCCTTCACATCCTGCAAAATCAAAAAATGCTACTTTGGGCTTTGCCGGCATAAACGCCTCCTTGTAAAATCCCTGAGGAACTGATCCAAAACAGGTTTTCTGCCCGTTTTTTCCGGTCGTTGCTACAATGCTTCACCCAGCCCGGCGATCTCGGTGTAACAGAACACCGGGCCGTCCAGACAGCAGTTCAGCCCGTTTATCTGGCAATGCCCGCATTTGCCCAGGCCGCACTTCATTCTTCTTTCCAGGGATACATAGATCCGGTCCTGAGGGATCCCCAGTTTGCTGCACTCCTGGATGACGAACCGGTACATGACCGGCGGGCCTATGGTGGCCACGTAGGTTGTCTCGGGATTGATCCTGATCTTGGGAAAAAGGGTGGTAATGACTCCGACATTTCCCTGCCATTCTTCATCCGGTGCATCCACGGTCTCCAGAACATCCAGATCGCTTCTTTTGCTGATCTCAGCCAGCTGATCCGTAAATATCCTCTCCCCGGGATTTCTGGTCCCTACCAGGAGGGTCAGCTTTCCAAACTCATCCCGGTGTCTTAACATGTAATGCAGTACGCTGCGCAGGGGTATGTAGCCAAGACCTCCGGCCACAAAAAGAAAATCCTGGCCCACGAACTTCTGCATGGGAAAATACGAACCATAGGGACCCCTGATCCCTATTTTTGCTCCAACTTCCAGACCGTGCAGGGCATTGGTGACCGAACCCACTCTGCGCACAGCTATCTCAAAATGGTGGTGGTCGGTGCGGGGGGGAGAACTTACTGAAAACGGGGCTTCGCCAACTCCGTAGACTGAGACCTGGATAAACTGACCCGGCCTGTGGGCCAGGGGCTTTCCACTGTCCTGGGCGAATTCAAACAGGGTGACGTACTCATTGAGTTCTTTTTTGGCCACCAGGGTGGCCGGCCTGGGCACATAGGGGGAAAAATCAGATTTCATTCTTTATGGCCTCCCAGATATCATTGTAAACTTCCCTGGGATTGGCTATCCGGGCAGTACAGGCCCTGACGCACCGTCCACAGCCCACGCATCCGAGCTCACCAAGCTTGTCAAAAATATACTTTCCCTTACGCATATATCTATGCCGATATCTTTCCCAGGCAGAAGCCCGGAAATTATGTCCCCCGGCTATCTCGGCAAACCCGGTCAGCATGCATCCGTCCCACTGGCGGTATCTTTTGCCCTGCTTGAGCAGGTCATCGGCTTCCTCCTGGATATCAAAGCAGTAACAGGTGGGACAGACCAGGTTGCATGACCCGCACGAAAGGCAGGTCTTGGCCCTTTCCATCCAGAAGGTCCGGTTGCTGAAAAACTTATTGACCTGATCCGGAACCCGGTTCCAGTCATATTTCAAAGTTCTTTTTTCGGCCTGGGCAAGGATCTTCAGATGGGCCCTCCTGGCCGCCTCCTTCTGGGCCACGCTGGATTTTTCAATGGGTCCGTCCAGCTTGATCATTTCCTCGCCCTTGGCTGAACCAACCTGGACAAAAAAGGCCCCGGGACTGATCCGGGTCCAGTAGAGGTCAAACCCGAAATCCACCCTGGCTGCTCCCATGCTGGACCAGAAAGCCGTGTCTGCAACATTGGCCGGTTCAAGTCCGAAGATCAGAGTGTTGTCCCTTCTGGCCCTGTAATTGACATCAGGGCTGTCCATATCCATAAGCTGATCCAGCTGATTCACAGCCTTGATATCGTAAGGATGGACCCCCAGCAGGAGCTGCCTGGGAGCGTTGATCACCGGGTTGGCCGAATAGTCCTTCATGTTGAAACAAAGGATATCTTCCTTTGGCGGCAGAAAAAACTTCTTCAAGGTCGTATAAGCCAGATCATAATCCCAGGCTATTTCCACCTCTTGGGTCCAGGGTCTGAATTCAAAAAAATCCCCTTCCGCCCTGGTGGGCACATGGATCTCAAACTCCTGGCTCCACTTCCTCAGCAAGCCTTTGATCTGGGGCAAATAAATGGTATAGGCAATCATACCTGCTCCGGTGGGTTATCTGGACAACTGAACCGATCCAGGCCGGTTAAAGGCCCGGAATGGACATCCGGGTCCGGCAGCACTAACCGGGCCCAGCCGCGGCTGGATTTTAACATGCAGCATCTCAGAACCTTCAGACCGGGTCTGAAGTACAGCTTATTTAACTCCTAAAACAACTTTTTGTAAAGGCCGGGCCTTGTCCGAACGCTCCCTGTATCTGGCAGTGTCCGGCCAGGCCCGGCTTCTTTTTTCAGGAAGCTGCAAAAGGTGCGATTTTCTGCAGATCCCTCTTGTTTTTCCTGTACTGGTTCAGAATGACCAGGCTGACCAGGGAAATACCCACTATGTCTTTGACCAGATCCGGGCTGAAGCACAGATAGGTGCCCACCCCGAAAATTATCCATTCCATGATGGTTGTCTTGCGCAACAGATAGAACATGGACCAGGCTGAAAAAGCTATGGTCCCGATGGTGGCGGCGAAATAGACCATGGCGATCTCCTGGAAGGAGCCGTCCAGAACCATGGCCGGTTCATAGGCAAACAAAAAGGGAACTACGTAGATCAGCTTAGAGAATTTGAGGGCTGTCCACCCGGTCTTCCACGGATCAGATCCGGCAATGGCCGCTCCAGCATAGGCTGCAACACATACCGGCGGAGTGACGTTGGAATTCTGGCTGAACCAGTAAACGATCATATGGGCGGCAATGAGACTTACCCCCAGCTCATGCAGGGCTGGAACAGCCAGAACTGCTACAATAAGATAAGATGCTGTGACCGGCACTCCCATGCCCAGGACCAGGGAGGCAAAGGCAATGAGGATGATGGCTATGAGCAGGTTTCCACCGGACAGGGAGATGATCAGGTCGGAAAACTTAAGCCCGATTCCGCTCAGGGATATGGTGCCCACGATTATCCCGATAACCCCCACGGTGGCCCCGATGACCATGGTGTTTCTTGAACCCACCACCATGGCCCTCCAGATCTCCTTGGGCCCCATGCGGTATTCCTTGTCCACCCAGCTGATCACAATACAGGACAGGGTTGCCCAGAAAGCGGCCATTCCAGGAGAATATCCGAAAAGCATTAAAATAACGATGATCACCAGGGGCATGGCCTTGAACCAGTGCTGCTTGAATACCTCCATGGCCCTGGGCTGGTCTTCCAGGTCCATTCCCCGGATATTCAGCTTCTTGGCCTCAAAGTGGATCATGACGAAAACAGACAGAAAATACAGCAGAGCCGGAAAAATGGCTATGGCCATGATGGTCACATACGGGGTATTGGTCATTTCTGCCATCAAGAATCCGCCGGCCCCCATGATGGGGGGCATGAACATGCCGCCGATGGAGGCAGCGGGTTCAATGGCCCCGGCCACATGAGGCCGGAACCCGGCCCTTTTCATAAGCGGAATGGTGAATGACCCCGTGGATACGGTATTGGCAATGGCTGAGCCGGAAACCGACCCAAAAAAGCCTGAGGCCACAACAGAAACCTTGGCCGGACCGCCGATGCTCTTCCCGGCCAGGGCCAGGGGCCAGTCAATAAAGAACCTGCCCACACCGGACTGCTGAAGAAAGGCCCCGAAAAAAATAAAGATAATAACGTAGGTGACCAGAACATTACACATGATTCCGAACACGCCGTCCTGAGTCAGGTAGAGAAAGGTGGCCAGCCTTTCAATGTCAAATCCCCTGTGGGCAATGATGCCGGGCATGTAAGGACCAAAATATCCGTAGACAAGAAAGAGCAGCCCACCAATGGTAATGGACCAGCCCAGCACTCTGCGGCTCACCTCCAGCGAGATGGCAATGCCCACCATACTCACCCAGATGTCCATCTGGTTTTCAGCCCCCATGCGGTAAGCCAGGTTTTCAAACTCCAGTATCCAGTAGCCCACAACAAAGACCGAGGTCAAAGCCAGACCAACATCGACCACAGTGGGTCGGCTATGATTGGACCTGGACCAGAAGGGAAAAGAGATGAAGATCATCACATAGGTCAGCAGCACGTAGACGCCGCGGTGATATTGATCACTGAAGGGCTGAACCCCGGCCGAATACATGTAAAAAAGGACCATGGCCACGCCCAGGATGGAGACAAAAGTAAACCAGAAAGGCGAAAGCCTCCGGCCGAATTTGGAGTCCTTGGCCTGGATTTTTTTCAGCTCTTCATTTTTTTCAATATCAACTTCTTTCACAACGGACATCTGTGCCACCGCCTTTTTTTATTAAAAAAATTTCCAGATAATTTTAAATTTCAGAGTCAGCGACCAAAAAAAAGTAATTTTTCCTCGTAAAATTTTCGATTTTTCTCATGCCCTAAGCATAAAAAATGGCCTGAAGACAAAGCAATAATGTCCTGGCCAACCCAAAAAATTACGGGAAAAAATTAAATTCAGGTTCCAAAAATTGAGTTACATTATAAAAAAAGGAGAACCGGATCAAGAATTCCGGTTCTCCTTTTTTAGAATTTACGGTTTAAGATCATCAGGGATTTCCAGCCCCTGCTCCTTCCAGAAACGGTAGGCCCCGGGATGGAGGGGAACTGATGCCCCCATGATTCCGTTTTCAATGCTCATCTCCCTGGCAGCGCCGTGCGCAGTGCGCATGTGCTGTAGGCCGGCCTCAGAATAGATGGTCTTGACCGACTGGTATACGATTTCCTCGTCAACACCGGCTGAAGCACACCAGAAAGTTGAATCCTGGAAAGTATCCACCTCCTGCTCCATGCCCCGATAGGTCCCGCCTGGGATGGTCACCTTGGTGTAAAAGGGATATTCATCGTAAAATCCGGTCTCAAGAGCATCCTTATGCAGGTTGACCAGATTGATATTTGTCTGGGTGGCTGCCTCGATTACCGATGCATTGGGGTAGCCCACCAGGACCCAGAACGCATCAATGTTGCCATCTCTAAAAGCTGATGCCGCTGGAGAATAACCAAGAAACTGGGGACGGATGTCATCCCAGATCCCAATGTGCCGGAAAAATCTTTCAGCCGAAAGGGCAGCCCCTGACCCGACATTGCCCACCGCAATTCTCTTGCCTACCAGATCCTTGGCTGAACCGATCTCATCCCTGGCCCGGACCACCAGCTGGGCCGGTGCTCCGTAAAGATAGCCCACACTCCTGACATTCTCATACTTCCGGTCATCATTGGGAAGCAGGCCCAGCCTTCCGAGAAAGGCATCCCCGGAATAGACAATACCGTAATCAATCTGACCGGCATTGAGCCTTCTCAGGTTCTCACCTGAACCGCCGGAACCTTCAGAGGACATCTCAAGGTTGGGAATATGCCTGCCCAGATAGATGGCCATGCCATTGGCAAAATAATTAAACGTGCCGCCTGTGGGGCCTCCTCCAAAGGCCAGAAATGCCCGGCGCTGGGCATCGGCCTCATCATCAAAACTCAGGCAGAAAAACACGGCCAGAAATCCGGCCAGCAAAAAAATTACACTCCCTCTCTTCATGTTGACCTCCTCAAGTCAGATTGAATTAAGTGTCCAAGCCTTATATTGTCCGAATATTTAAACCCTGAAAAACAGGTTTAAGTCAAGATATTTTTCATATTTATATAAGGCTAGAGAGATAGGGATAAAAGTCCAACTTCTTCTGGTGAGCGGAATAATAACTCAGGTAAATGCAAACCTGCAGCCATAATCCAGAATGGTTCCGGCAAAAATTCCTGACATATGACCCGGTAAAGGCTTGTTCAGCCAGAGCCTGAAATTGATAAAAGGCCCTTCCCTGGCTTTATAAAAAATACCCGGGAAGGGCCTTGAAGTTTCAGACCGTCATCCAGTACCGGACCGAGGGCCGCCAGGAACAAAGCCGAGACTAAAGGTCTGTCCTGACCTTGTCCAGAAGTCTGAGAAGCTGGTTGCAGAATCCAGCCTCGTTGTCATACCAGACTATGAGCTTGACCATTGTCCCGCCCATGACCGAAGTGGACAGAGCGTCCACCACGCCTCCGTGTATACTGCCGTTAAAATCCACAGAAACCAGAGGCCTTTCGGTATACCCCAAGGGGCCTTTCATGACCCCTTCAGCCGCAGCCTTCAGGGATGCATTGACTTCTTCCGGACTGGTGGCCTTTTCCACTTCCACCACCAGATCCACCAGGGACACATTGGGGGTGGGGACCCGGACGGCCATGCCATCCAGCTTTCCTTCAAGCTCCGGAATGACCTGAGTCACTGCCTTGGCTGCTCCGGTGGTGGTGGGAATCATGGACATGGCTGCAGCCCTGGCCCTGCGGATGTCTTTGTGGGTCCCGTCCAGAATCCTCTGGCTCATGGTGTAGGCATGAATGGTGGTCATGAGACCGTGCTTGAAGCCGAAATTATCAAAAATCACCCTGGCCACCGGGGCCAGGCAGTTGGTGGTGCAGGAAGCATTGGAGACTATTTTGTGCTCCGGCTTAAGGCTTGAGTCATTGACGCCCATGACAATGGTGGCATCCGGATTCTTGCCCGGAGCACTGATAAGCACCTTTTTAGCTCCGCACTGGAGGTGCTTTTCACAGCTCTGGCGATCAGTGAACTTGCCTGTAGTCTCCAGGACCAGATCCACGCCATGATCAGCCCATGTCCACTCGCCCGGAGCCTTTCTAGTGACAGTAACCTGCTGGCCGTTGACCCTGAAACCCTGGTCATGGGGCTCCACCTCACCGGGAAAGACCCCGTGCACTGAATCGTATTGCAGAAGATGGGCCAGCTGCTCATTGTCAGCCCGGGCATTGACCACAACCAGATCAATGTCCTGGCGCCCGGCCAGGAGCCTGGCCATATATCTGCCGATCCTGCCAAAACCATTCATTCCAACCTTAACGGCCATTTATATCTCCTTATCTTGCAGGTCTAAATTAGATTCTGTTTGAAGAGCCCAGGACATTCTTGATCTTGTGCTGAACCATGTCTTTGACCGCCTGCCGGGCCGGGCCAAGGTACTTGCGCGGGTCAAACTCCTGGGGATTTTCCTGGAAAAACTTGCGGATGACTGCAGTCATGGCCAGCCGGATGTCCGTGTCAATATTGATCTTGCAGACTCCGGACTTGGCAGCCTTACGCAGAAAGTCCTCGGGAACTCCCTTGGCATCGGCCACCTTTCCTCCGTACTGATTGGCCATGTCCACGAACTCGGGCAAAACCGACGAAGCTCCGTGCAGTACCAGGGGAAAATTGGGGAGCATGGCAGTAATCTTGTCCAGGCGTTCAAAGTCCAGCTTTGGTTCGCCCTTGAATTTGTAAGCGCCATGGCTGGTTCCAATGGCAATGGCCAGGGAATCGCACCCGGTCCGCTCCACAAACTCCACAGCCTCGTCCGGTTCAGTGTAGACGTTCTCTTCAGAACTTACCTCGTCCTCCACTCCGGCCAGCCGGCCCAGTTCAGCCTCCACCCAGACTCCCCGGTCATGGGCGTACTCCACCACCTGTTTGGTCAGGGCGATGTTCTCTTCAAAGGGAAGATGGGAGCCGTCGATCATAACCGAGGTGAACCCTCCCTCAATCACGTCCCGGCATATCTCAAAGGTCTGACCGTGATCCAGGTGCAGGACCATGGGCAAATCCGCCTCTTCCAGGGCAGCCTCCATCAGCTTGTAGATATAGTTCTGGCCTGCGTATTTCCGGGCTCCGGCCGACACCTGCAGGATAAGGGGGGATTTTTCCGCCTCGCCGGCCTGGATTATACCCTGGATGATTTCCATGTTGTTGACGTTGAAGGCGCCTATGGCGTATCCGCCATGATACGCCGCATTAAACATCTCTTTGGGTGAAGTTAAAGGCATATGTCCTCCTTGCAGGTCTTTCAGAAAACTGTTTATTACTTATCTTGCATCTTAGCTGATTGCACAATCTCTTGCAACTCATTCAGAACATTAAAGTTGGTCAATTCAAACTTCAAAGGGGTCAGGGTTACATAGTTCCTGCTCAAAAGAGCTCTGTCCGCCTCAGGATCAACCAGCTGCATGGGGATTTCCCCCCCCAGCCAGTAGTAGTCTCCGCCCCTGGGGTCTTTCCGGCAGTGATACCTGTCCTGATACACCACATTGGTCTGGGAGCAGACCCTGACTCCCTGGATCCGGTCCATGGAACAGGCCGGAAAATTCAGGTTAAGGACATTCTGCTCCGGAAGCCTGTCCCAGGGAAATCTCTCAATAAGCCCGGCTGTCCATTGGGCCTGGCCCCTCAGGTCCTGGGGGTTGAAGTCATCAATGGACACGGCCAGGGCCGGCACTCCGGCCAGGGCTCCCTCGGTGGCAGCTGAGACCGTGCCGGAATAAAGCACATCAATCCCCACATTGGCCCCGTTGTTAATCCCTGAAACCACCAGATCCGGCCTGGTGCCCAGAAGAAAATTCATGGCCCATTTGACGCAGTCCACTGGCGTGCCTGAAAGGGCGTGGCCGGTCAGCCCCTGCTCCTGGATCTCCCTGACCCGGATGGGGGAGAAGATGGTCACTGAATGGCCCACTGCACTCTGCTCGGTCAGCGGAGCCACGACCCGGACCCTGTGACCGGCCGTGATCAGGGCCTGGTAGAGGCTCTTGATGCCCGGCGCATGAATGCCGTCGTCATTGGTCAGGAGGATTTCCATTTTTCCGGAGCAGTGGGGTAGTCTTTTTTGGCCCTGTTGAATCCAGCGTTAAAGGCCTTGATATTGATGTCGATTATCTTGGACGGCAGGACGCTTTTCAGGCTCTTGCGCACGGCAGTGGCCCGCATAAAAGGCAGAAAATGGGTCAATGCCCCCAGGGTAACGATGTTGGTGGTCTGGACCAGTCCCACTTTCCGGGCCATATCTGTAAAGGGAAGGCCCCAGAAGATATTGGTCGGGGTCTGAGGCACCAGGGAGGTATCCACCACCAGAACTCCGCCAGGCTTGAGATTGGAAAAGAACTTATTGCAGGCCTCCTGACTCAGGGCCACCAGCAGATCCAGGCTGATGGTCTTAGGGTAGCTGATGGGTTTGGAACTGATGACCAGATCCGACCTGCTGGCTCCGCCCCTGGCCTCCGGGCCGTAGCTCTGGGTCTGGGTGACAAAATATCCATGATCCAGGGCCAGGGCCTGGCCCATGATCTTGCCCAGGGTCAGGATTCCCTGGCCTCCCAGGCCTGAAAGCCTGATTTCAAACCGGTCCAGCTTGGTGTCCTTGTTCATTTGGCCTCCCCTATGATCTTTTGCCGGATTTCAGAATATCTCTGTTCAAGGCCCATGCAATCCTTTTGCACAAAAATGCCGGTGGCGATCTTTTCCTTTTGTTTTTCCGGGCTCAGGTCCTGATACTTTTCAACAGGCACAGCGTTTTTCTTCAGCCACTTGTACATGTCCACAGTGCTTTTGTACTTGTTCTTGCGGCCGAACTGGGTATGGCAGGGGGTGATGAGTTCCACCAGGTTGAAGCCGGGATGCTCCAGGGCAGTGGAGATCATCCTGTCCATGAGGTTGGCCTGCATGACCGTGGCCCTGGCCACAAAATTGGCTCCGCAGGCCTTGGTCACCTCAGCAATGTCAAATTCCTTTTCCATCTGGCCAAAAGGAGTGGTGGTGGAATAGCAGCCAAAAGGAGTGGTGGACGAACTCTGACCTCCGGTCATGCCGTAGATATGGTTGTTCAGGACCAGAGTGGTCAGTCCGATATTGCGTCTGGCCGCATGGATGAGGTGATTTCCGCCGATGGACAGGGCATCTCCGTCCCCCATGACCACGATGACCTTGAGCCGGGGATTGGCCAGCTTTATGCCTGTGGCAAAGGTCAGGGCCCGGCCGTGGGTGGTGTGGACCGTATTAAAGTCCACATAGACCGGAATCCGGCCGGAGCAGCCGATGCCGGCCACCAGAACGATGTCGTCCTTGGGTATGCCCAGGGAATGGACGCTCCGGATCAGGGAGCCGAGCACTATTCCGTGCCCGCATCCCGGACAGAAGACATGGGGAAACTTCTTGGAATGCCTCAAATAATCATGGATGAGCTGGGTTACTTGTGCCATAACTTAACCTTTCTGGATTTTTTTGAGTATTTCGCCCGGAGTGATGATCTGGCCGTCGATGCGGTTCAGGGTGTTGACCTTGGTCAAGCCGTTATTGACCCTTTTCACTTCCCGGGAGATCTGCCCCATGTTCATTTCCGGAACCAGGACCGAAGAACACTGTCTGAGCATCTTTTCAACTATGGGCCTGGGAAACGGAAAAAGGGTCTTGAGCTTTAACAGGCCCACCTTTTCCCCCTGCTCCCTGGCCATGTCCACGGCCAGTTCAGCAGACCTGGCCACGCAGCCGTAGGCAATGATACACACCTCAGCATCATCGCACCTGATTTCATCCACTATCTGGATATCATAAAAAAACTGGTCTATCTTCCGGAACAGCCGGTTCATGAAGTGTTCAACTTCCTTGGGTTTGGAAGTGGGATAACCGTGATCATCGTGGGTCAGCCCGGTTACATGATACCGGTAGCCCGAACCCAGGGGAGGCATGGCCGAAACCCCTCGCATGTTGTCCTCAAAGGGCATGTACCATTCAGGAGGCATGCTGGGCAGCATCCTGGAATAGACATAAAGCTCTTCAGGATCAGGCAGAGTGATCTTTTCCCGGGTGTGAGCAGTAACTTCATCCAAAAGCAGGATCACCGGGGTCCGGTACTTTTCTGAAAAGTTAAAGGCCGTAACCGTCATCTCCAGGCACTCCTGAACGTCTCCGGCCGAGAGCACGATAATGGGGTGGTCGCCGTGGGTCCCCCATCTGGCCTGCTGGACATCTCCCTGGGCCGGGCTGGTGGGCATGCCCGTACTTGGACCGGCCCGCATCACATTGACCAGCACCAGAGGCACCTCAGTGATGCAGGCATAGCCGATATGCTCCTGCATCAGGGAAAACCCGGGGCCGGATGTGGCGGTCATGGCCTTGCGACCGGCCAGGGAAGCCCCGATGACCGCTCCCAGGCCTGCAATTTCATCCTCCATCTGGATAAATACCCCGTCTTCCATGGGTGGAAGCCTTCGGGCCATTTCTTCTGCGATCTCTGTGGACGGGGTAATGGGATATCCGGCATAAAAATTACATCCGGCCAGCAAAGCCCCTTCAACCACGGCTTCGTTACCCAGAGCGAATTTTTCCGTCTGTTTCTTCTTTTTTGATTTAGTTGCCATATCTCATCCTGGTGGTTGTTGATTTCAACGGATAACTGCCAGTGAACTGCAGGTTATTTTTCCGGACCGGCTGGTTCCTGGACTGCATCTGCCCCGGAAACTCCGGCGTCAGGCTTTTGATCAGCCCTGGACCGGCTGTTCCTGGGATAGACCATGATGGCGAAATCCGGACAGTGGACCTCACAAAAGCCGCAGTTGATACACTCGTCTTCATTGACCACCTCTGCCTTGCCCCGGCTGCTCAACCGCAGCACCTTGGCCGGACAGAAAGCCACGCAGATTCCGCATCCCTTGCACCAGTCCTGATAGATTTTTACGCTGCTCTCTCCCTTTTTTTTAGCCATAGCCCTTCCTTTGACATATGAGTATTGTTCAGTATCTGGAAAAAACTGCCCGGCAAGGCAAGTCCCTGGCAGGAGCCTTGTCTTGCCCGATATGATGAAAATTCAACTTGCACAGACCCATGAGCTTTATTATTGCAGGGGTCAATCCTCGGTGACTGTCCTGCCCGGCTGAACCCTGTGAAAATCACGGACAGCATCACCAGATCATATTTTGAGCTGTCCAGGCAAGAGCGGGAAAAAATTCCCAAGGCCCGCCGGAAAAAACTATGGATTCCCTGGAACTTAACCCGAAACAGAACACCTCGCTGCATGAAGGCAATACTTTATGACGGCGCAATTGACAACATCATGAAGCACAAAAAAACTTATATTCAGGACATCAGCCAGGGCATGCAGGTCAATGACATGTTCATTGTCACCCAGAGCCGCCTGGATCAGGCCAAGAACGGACCCTACTGGCAGCTGACCCTCCAGGACAGGACCGGGACCATCCCGGCCAGGATCTGGAGTCCGGCAAGCCAGGGATTTGAAAAAATCAGTCCTGAGCAGATCGTTAATGTCCGGGCCACGGCCCAGAGCTTCCGCGATCAGCTCCAGTTAAACATCGATGACCTGGAGTTTGTCCCGGCTGACGAGACCAGCCTGGCCTTTTTCCTGCCAGTGTCTGCCACTCCTCCGGAAGAACTTCACCGGCAGCTCCTGGACCTGCTTCACCGCAACATTGCCTTTCCGCCCTGGGCCAAGCTGGCCAAAAACATCCTGGGCCAGGACGAGATCAGGACCAGTCTGATCAATGCTCCGGGCGGCAAGTCCATCCATCACGCCTATATCGGCGGCCTGCTGGAACATACTCTGGACGTCTGCAGGATATGTCTGGCCATAAGCGAACTTTATCCGGATCTGGACCAGGATGTCCTTCTGGTAGGGGCAGCCCTGCATGATCTGGGCAAATCCAGGGAGATCTCGTCCTCCATCAGCCGGGACTACTCGGATCAGGGCAAGCTCCTGGGACATATCTTCCTGGGTCTGGAAATGATCCAGCCCTTTGTGGACAAGGCCAGAAACCTTTCCCCGGAGCTGATCCTGCATCTGAAGCATATCATCCTCAGCCATCACGGGGAACTGGAATTCGGCTCTCCCAAACGGCCCAAGACCAAAGAGGCCTTTGTCCTGCATTTTGCCGACAATCTGGACGCCAAGATGAACACCCTGGACCAGGCCCTGAAAGGACAGGATGCCAAGGATGACCAAGGCCCCTACTGGTCTGAATACCAGAGGTCCCTGGCCAGGTTCCTGTACAGTCCTGCCAGGACCCCCCGGCCTGAGATGAAAAAGAAAGGACCAGCCACAAAGGAGGCCCGGTGTTTATTACCTTTGAAGGGATAGAAGGATGCGGCAAGTCAACCCAGTGCCGGCGGCTCAAGTCCTGGCTGGAAGAAAAAGGCAGTCAGGTGGTACTGACCCTGGAGCCGGGCGGGAGCAGGCTTGGTCTGGATCTTCGGCGGATACTTCTATCCATGGACAACACTGACTTGTCCATGGAGGCTGAGCTTTTTCTGTACCTGGCTGACCGGTCCCAGCACGTGCATACTGTCATCAGACCGGCCCTGGAAGCCGGCAGCACCGTCATCTCTGACCGGTTTGCCGATTCAACCATTGTTTACCAGGGCTATGCCCGGGGAATGGACCCCGGAACCCTGGACCACCTCAACCAGATCGCCACAACCGGGATCTGGCCCGACTTGACCGTTCTTCTGGATCTGCCCGCTGAAATCGGTCTTAAACGGGCCCTGGACCGGAACATCCAGCAAAACCTGACCAGGTCCGAGGGCCGGTTTGAAGCTGAAAGCCTTGATTTTCACAACAGGGTCAGGCAGGGCTACCTGGCCTGGGCCGGCCGGAACCCGGACAGATTTCTCATTGTGGATGCCACCGGCAGTGTGGAAGATATCTTTGAAACCATCAGGTCCAGGCTGGAGTCTGATTTTTTGAAAAAATCATAAAAACATATTGACAACCCCAGGGACAATCTTTAAATGTCTATCTCTCACACAGTGGGGCGGGTAGCTCAGCTGGGAGAGCATCGGCCTTACAAGCCGAGGGTCACAGGTTCGAGCCCTGTTCCGCCCACCATGTGATTATATAATGCGGGGCCGTAGTTAAGTCGGTTATAACGCCGGCCTGTCACGCCGGAGGCCGCGAGTTCGAGTCTCGTCGGCCCCGCCACAGCAAAATCAAAGCCCGGATGCATATGCATCCGGGCTTTTTTGTGGCAAACAATCCAGGCCGATGCATCAGGGAAAAATGCCGGCCCCCATGGGACATTCCTCAGGCCTGTCCAGGCCCTGGCTTTCAGCTTCCAGTACCTTGAGCAGGCATTGGAATTGGGGTGATGCCTGCAAAAGCCTGGGACCGATGTTGACCAGCTTTTCCACCTGCTGGGTACTGAGCTTGAATGAAGTGGGCAGATCAAGATAGTAGCGCGGATCTTCGTCCGGAAGCAGGTCTGCAGCCTCAAAATTGATCTCAATAACATACGGGTCCACCTCTGCAGCCAGGGCAAAGGGTCTGGGCGCGTCCGGACAGTGCTCAGCCAGCAGGTCAATACAGGCCTGCTCATCCTTCTGGGTCTGGACCCGGGCATACAGTTCCTCCCGCAGACTGGCCACACTTTCATGGCTGTAATTGTCCATGGCCACTGTGGCGGTCTTGGCTGCTACCGTAAAAAGACCAGGCGGCTTGGGTCTGGTGCTCAAAGTGTCCTCTCCCTTGGTCCGGGCATTGACCACGATCAGGACCAGCTGATCAATCCGGCCCTGGTTGATCCGGGTCCGGATAAAACCCCGGTCATATGCGTCCAGGACCGCCCTGGCCCCGACATTGTCGGACAGGCCGCCGTCCATGAGATGGACGTATTTGTTGTCTTCATCCAGATATACCCCCAGATTCCGGGCGGCATTATACCGGCTGGAAGTCCAGTTTTCCGGGTCCAGAGCTCCCTGGTACCACCAGGGTTCAGTATAGTTTGCAGCCACCGGGTAGTTCTTCAGACTGATGGGGGTCAGAAGATAAGGAAAGGCTGAAGAAGCAGCCACAGCCCTGGATACAGGATAGGAGTCCAGGCGCGAGCCCATGGCATCAAAGTATTCCTGGGTGAATTCAAAGCGGCGTTCACTGCCAAGATTGGTGGCATTGAGAATAATCAAAGGCCGGCCATTGTCCTTTAGGCTGCTGAACCGGGCATCTTTGAATATCTCCCGGTTATAGAGTTCTGCAGCCATGTCAATCCGGCTGAAATAGGGTGAAGCCAGTCTGAACCAGTTGACCGGATTAAACAGCCCGGCAGCCAGATTGGCCTGGATGTTCCGCTCCAGAAACTGAGGCCGGAAGTCCTGAAACAGATCCTCCCTGAACAGGCCGTAATAAGCAGCTGTAAAAGACCCCCCAGACACCGAGGAAATACAGTCCACCTCATCCAGAAGACTCTTTTCCCGGCCGTCAACAACGATCCGGGTCTCATGCAAGGCCTGCATCACTCCGTAGGACAGGGCTGCAGCCCTGGTCCCGCCTCCAGAGAACATCAAGCAGACAAACAAAGAATCAGTATTGTCCGGACCGGACTCTAAGGCATCAAACCTGTAGCCTGATTCCTGGTCAAACTCCCTGCTCTGCTCATTTACCTGGTAATGGGCGCACCCGCTGGACAGGACCAGGACCAGCAGGCAGGCAAAGCTCAGCAAAATGGATCTGTTCATTGCTCCACCTTTTTAAATTCTATGGTCATGGGTTGCAGGGAAGCGGTCTGTTTCAGGTCGATGGCCTGGGCCTCAGGACTGAAGTTGGCAGGCGGACCAAGGGTGACCTCATATCTGCCCCCTTCCAGTTCAAGTTTGGTATTGGTATACCCCATGAACTGACCATTGATCTTGACCCGCCGTTTACTGGAAAACAAAACCACCAGATACTCCCTGGCCATGACAACCTCCTTTGGTGTTCGGTTCAACCCTGGGAATTATATTACCGGCCTGACAAAACTATGCCCGGCTGCCTGGCAGGGATCTGGCTTTCATCCACTTCGATCCTGCGCCGGATGCGGTGGACGGGTTGGAGACCCCGCCGGACCAGCACTTGTTCCAGAGCTGGTCGATCTTGCCTTTGAGTTCGGGGTTGTTCTGCAGCATTGCTATTTTCCTTCCAACTGCTCGATCTTTCTGTCAGCAAGCAGAAGCTTCATTTGATGAATGGCGGTCTGATTCAAAATCTTCAGCCGCTCGGCCTGGGGCAGACCCTGATGAATGAAGTGGGCGTTCAGGGTTTCGAGATTGGCCAGGCAGACAAGCTGAGAGACATTGGCTTGGTCGCGAATATTGCCTTTGTGGTCAGGATACTCGTCCCGCCACTGTTTAGCGGTTTTTCCAAACAAGGCCATGTTCAGCAGGTCTGCTTCGCTGGCGTAGATGAAATTGATTTGTTGGGGCGACAGCTCGGGCGGGATCAGGTTCGTCTTGATGGCGTCGGTGTGGATGCGGTAATTGATTTTGGCCAGGTTGCGGCGGATATCCCAGCCGAGCTGCTGGAATTCCTGCTCTTTGAGGCGCTGGAACTCCTTGATCAGGTAGAGCTTGAACTCTACCGACACCCAGGAGGCGAACTCAAAGGCGATGTCTTTGTGGGCGTAGGTTCCCCCATAGCGCCCTGATTTGGAGATAACGCCTATGGCTCCGGTGAGGCTGACCCACTTGGTTGGTGTCATGACAAAGGCGTTGCTGCCGGACTCATTTTTAACCGCCTCGAATTCGACACGGTTAAAATCAGGGTTGTTCAGCTGCTCCCAAATTCCCAAAAATTCCAGGGTAAAACGGGTACGCATCCAGTTCTGAATGACAAACCGGGGATCGTCGGCATTTCGGTATCTGGCGATATCCGTCAATGAGATGTAATCATCCTGCTGGACGCGCACAGTCTCAGTGAGGACGACAATTTCCTTGCCGGTTGTCATGATTGGACCATCCTGCTTATTGTGGCACTTTCGCCATAATTGGAACCTGAGGGTTCATTCTGGCGTTCGTTTTCAAAAGGGTCGATCTCGACCCCTTTCGCCAACCTAAACCCATCGAATTCGATGGGTTTAAACTTCAGAATCATTTTCGTGACGCCACAAAAATGATCATCTTTCCTTTGTCATGTCTTTCGCGGTTCATATCATCAAACCGCCAACCGTTCAATGAGCTGTAAGATTTCGTTGATCTCCGCCGGGCTGAACACACCGCAAATCCCTTGTGGGTGGCTGAAATTGAAAAATCTTTCCAGCAGCAGGATGCTTGTTGTTCATACCTGCCGGCTGGGTGGGTATTATGCCTCTCTTTTAAATTTGGGCCATTGGTTATAACCGGTTTCAGGATTATTAGCTCCGAATTGCAGAATGAACTCAATTTCTTTCTGGGTTACCTCGGAACGGTTGCTGATTCAGCTTCCCAAAGAATTTCCTTTCGAATTGAAAAATCTCGCTTCTGCTCACGGGTGAAATCTTTTTCAATGAGTTCATTGTTTGCACTGCCAAAATAATTAATGCTGTCTGTCCTGTCCTGGCCGATATAAATTTTCCCATTCGGATATGTAATCTTGTAGATAACGTTCATCTTTCTTACTGCATGAGGCCTGATTTAAGCTGCGCAGCACAGCGGGAAATCACTGCCCAGATTCCTGAAGGCATGCCAGAGGAACCCAGCCTGACTCTGAACGGCCGGATCTGTTACACCAGACCCAGCCGTTTAGAATTTTTGAGCCAACAAGCAAGTCCCCCTGGCGGACATTCAGTTCTTTTGCTGTATAGCTTTGACTAGCCCGGGCAGTCTTGTCCTTAAGGGTCTCAATAATCTGGGCTGGAACCCAGCCCCCTTTTTGTCCGGGTGTTTCACAGAAAAACCAGTTATCCCAGTCTTCCGGACCTTCATATTTCTCCCCCACAGTCAAAGGAGCGCCTTTTTCAAAGGTGATGGGTTCAGGATACTCACTGGTGTGGTCTTGAATTACAAGGTACTGCCTGGGTTCTATGTTTGCATCCATATAAAATTCCTTTGAAAATATTGATTGTTCTTACGCCTGCAGGGCTTGCCTGACACCCAGGCTCTGCAGCGCACAGCAGCACGAACAAAGCAGGCTGTTGTTCGCCCCCTATTTCAATTTTCTTGCAAGATACATTCCATAGCTGATGTGGTTTTTGTATCTTTCGTAGAGGTCAATTTCCTGCTGCTCTGCGTCCACAATCTCACGTGCTTCTTCGCTGTTTTTGTTTCGGTTCAGGAAGTCATCAAATCTCGCCTGCATAGGCCGGTAGTATTCGTCCAGCCAGCAATGCTCCGGCAAAACAAAGTACCCGATGGGCGAATAGCCTTGTTTCTCCAAAACCCTGATCTTGGCCGAAGCCAGATTGATCTCGGGATACTCACTATCCCAGTGTTCCTGGAGTTCCGCTGGTCGAGAATCCGTCAGCCATGTGACCTCAGAGACAACCAGCAGACCACCCGGTTTAAGGAAGCGCCGCCACTCGGCCAGGCCTTTTTCAAACCCGATGTTGTAGATAGCCCCCTCGGACCAGATGACGTCCAATTCCTCATCAGCGAATGGCAGGTCGTCCATGGAGCATGCAAGGGTAGATATCCGGTCTGCAACCCCTGCGTTTTCGGCTTTTTGATTCAGAAGGTCCAAGAAATCCTGAAGGAAGTCCACCGCCGTGATCTGGGCATTCAAGAGCCTGGCAAGCACGAGGGTGGATGCACCAGTACCGCATCCGATATCAGCAATCTTCAGAGGTGCGGTCTGGTCAATCATGGCAAGTTTTATGGCAAATTCGGTCTGGGCATCTCCACCGGGTGCCTGCCGATAACCTTGTTTGTGCAGGTCGATCAAAAGTTTGTAGTCATCCATTGGGTCATTTCCTTTCTTGGCGCCGCGCCAACATTACGGCTGACCGGCGAACTTCTGCGAGTCCGCCAGCAGGCGCCTGCTCACTCAGCGATATACATTTTTGCGATGGCCGACCTTAACCACCCATACCGTAAGCTCGTTATCCTGAATCGAATACACGATCCGATAATTCCCTTGACGAATTCTGTACAGTTCATGGCCTGTGAGTTTTTCGCACCCCATAGGCCGAGGATCATTTCCAAGTTGCTCAATTCGGGAAAGGATTTTTTTCAGATCGGATTTGGGTATCTTTTTGAGTTCTTTCCAAACCGATTCCCTGAAAAATAGTTCATATGCTCCCATCTTTTTTCAGCCTTTTAAGCATTTCGGAAAAACTGATCAACGGCTCATTCGCCCTTTCCTCGAATGCAGCTACATCCTCAGCATCCTCTGCAAGTGCCGCCTTGACTGCCTCATTGACAAGTTCTGAAATTGATTTCGATGTTTCTATTGATTTTAATTTCAGGGCTTTGTGTATGGAAGGATCGAAATACACGGTCGCTCTTTTTGCTGGTGTTGCCATGATGTCACCTCCAATGGTTGTGACGTTATAGATCCAAAACGTTATGACGTCAATAGTGATTTCAGCAAGCGCACAATGTTATTATCCGGAATTCAAAAAAACACTTCTCATATTTCCCAAAAAATTGAGTAGCAATTCCTTGAATTTACTGTCAACTCAGCACCTTAATGAAATCATATGTTTCCAACATATTAGAATGGCTGAGCCATTTATCCTTCAGCCGGGTCAGCTTTTTGCTTAGTATCGAAGTCAGTTCTACACAGCAGTCCCAGGACAGATCCATGCTTCCGACCCAGCCAAGGTCAGAGCGGATCTGGTCCGGCAACTTCAGGAAAAGTGCCTGACCTTAAACAGCAAAAAAGCATATCTGCCCCGGTGCAGGCTGTTCCCCGGACCACCTCTCCTGCTGTCAGGACTTCTAATCCGGACAAAGCCTGACTTGTTTTCAGCACTGATCTCAATTATATTGTCCTGAAATTATCTGGCTTGGGGCCTTCCAGGCTGCAGCCAGGGCCTGTTCAGCCAAATATTCTTTCCAACCCAGAACCCCTTTGAATCCATGAAAAATCTGATGAACCTCAGGCAGCACAACAAAATAGCTGTAACCGGCATTGCTGGAGGCGGAAAGACCGTGTTTCTGACTTCCCTTCTTTCCCATCTGGCTGAATTCGGCCAGGGCGGATTTCATATTGGCAAAGGGGCTGACATAACCGGCTTTAGAAGACTGCCGGACCGGGGCTCATGGCCTGCTCCCTTTTTATTTTCCAATCACCGCCAGGACCTGGCCAGGGGGAGATGGCCGGAAAAGACCACTGATTGTTCACAGTATGTCTGCCAGTTCCAGCGGTCCGACTGGAAACTCTTTTCCCAGAAAATGACCTTTTTTGATTTTCCAGGAGAACGAGTGGCAGACGCAGCCATTGCCGCCTTCAGCAGTTTTGCAGACTGGTCCGAGCACATCCTGGCTCACTTTGCCCGGCACCATGACTATGCCCGGGCTGCACGGTCCTATCTGGAACAGGTCCAGCAGGACAGCATCTCCCGGGACACCCTTCTGACCAGCTACCGGGAGACCCTGGCCCGGCTGATCCTGGCCTACAAACCCCTGATTTCACCGTCCACCTTTCTCCTGGACAGAAAGGGCCGGGCTGCTTCTCCGGGCTCTGCCAGGGAAATTGCCCAGGCCCGGGTATCAGGGCTGTCCAGGGCCAGCCAGTTTGCTCCCCTGCCTGCCAGGCTCCGCCGGAAGAACCCCGGGCTGGTTCAGGAAATGGCCTCTGCCTATACCAGGTACAGAAAGGAAGTAGCCCTGCCTGTCTTTGAAAGGATATCCCGGACCGGGACCCTGGTGGTGCTGGTGGACATCCCGTCTCTTTTGGCCGGAGGCGTGGGCCGGTATAATGACAACCGCCAGATCCTCATTGACCTTTTTGAAATGCTCAGGCCCGGTTCAAGCATTGGTTCCCAGCTTTTGAAACACTTGAGATTCTGGGAAAAAAGCCTTGACCGGGTGGCCTTTGTGGCAGCCAAGGCAGACCTGGTTCACCCCATGGACATTGAAAACAAGAGACTGGTGTCCCTGCTTAAACTGCTGGCTGACCGGGCCAGAAGGATGCTGCCCGGAATTGAACATGAATGGTTTGTGTGCAGTGCATGCCGGTCCACCTTTCCGGTCCAGGGGGTCCGTCGGCTCAAAGGCAGGCTGGTTTACAACAATCCGGAAAAGGAATTCAGGGAGTTTGACGTGCCTGAGCTGCCCCCGGCCTGGCCGGAAACCTGGAAACCCGGTGAATTCCCTTTTTACAGGGTCTACCCGGATGCTCCGGAAAACCATCTCATCCCGCCCAGACACCTTGGTCTTGACCGGATCTTTGAATTCATCTCCAGATAACCCATTGTTGAGCGAGGTTTCAGGTGAGCGAAAAAAAAGAATACCCCCCTGCCCTGGGAGACCCTTTTGACCATCCAGGTCCGGACTCCGGGCTGGAACATGCCCGGGATCATCCGGAAGAAGCTTTGGACAGCAACCAGGCCTCAGACAAACCTTTGCAAGATAAGGAAAGAAGAAATGATTCCGGCCTGGGCAGTCCGGACTTTGAGCCGGATTCTGAACAGGTCAAAAGGATTGACCCGGTTTCCAGGGAGGAAATAAACCAGCTCCGCCAGGAGCAGGAAGAATTTCAGAGACAGTTTGAAGAAAAGATCCTGGAACTGGAAAAGACCGGCATCAGGATTCCCAGGTTCTTTTACAGCTTTATGCTCTGGAGCCTGATTTTTGCTGGCTCCCTTATCGGCCTCTTGCTGCTCAGTCAGGGCATCAGGCTGGCCTCCCAGATCTCAGTCCTTGCCTTTCCCTGGAACTTGCTGACAGCTCTGGGGGCTCTTTTTTTCTTATCCCTGATAATCATGGCTGGGGCCAAGGCCTTGAAAGGCTTTCTGGTTCTGAAAAAACACTCGAAAATAGACCTGAAGACCCTGAATGCCCTGGCCAGAAGAAGGAGATTCAGGTATCTGGCTGAAAAGAAAAAGGAAGAGGCCAGGGAGGTATTAAAAGAATATCTCAGGGAATACCCGGCAGACGATGTTCAGAAGACCATTCCCGGCCTGGACCGGGAAGCAGTAGACAGGCTCAGGGCCCATAAAAAACAGCTCCTGGAGGACCAGGGCTGGATGGAGGCCGACCAATGGCTGAAAAAAATGGATGAAACCTTTGCCCGAATCCTGGATAACGCAGCCCGGAAAAGGACCAGGACCTATATCCGGACCGTTGGGCTGGGCACTGCTGCCTCTCCGGTCAAGTTCATTGACCAGTTCATTGTCCTTTACGCCTCTTTAAGACTTATAAGTGAACTCATGGTCATCTACAATCTCAAACCAGCCCCTGGTCAGTCAGCCACCATCCTGGCCCGGGCCATCATCCAGGCCTACCTGGGCGGGGTCATTGGAGAACAGGCTGAAGCCGGATTTGAAGCCTTTTCTGATTATTACGAAGAGATTTACGGAGAAGTGACCACTGTATCCGGAATCTCAGCTGCATCCGAAGCAGCCCGCAAGATCATGCCCAAGATGGGGGAAGGGGCCCTGAACAGTTTTCTGATCTGGCGACTGGCCCGGCAGGCCCGAAAAATGCTGCGCCCCCTTTAGCTGTCCCGGATTTCAGCACTCTCCTGCCCGGGCTTTTATCCATCCCCGAGCCAGGTAAGTTCAACCGGCTGGAGGATGCTTTTGGACAGTAAATCAGCCCTTGGACCTGAAAACCCGGGAATATTTCCAGCCGGATCCGTCCAGACAAAAGCCCCGGCCTGATTGATCTCAGGCCGGGGCTTTTTGGTTCGGCTAGGTGGACCGGATCTGTCAGGCAGAAGATGCATCAGCCTTGGCTGATGCGGCTAAATCGTGCTTCTGCTCGGTGGAGTCCACAAATGCTGCAGCTGCAGCGTCACCGGTAATGTTCAGGGTGGTCCTGGCCATGTCCAGAATCCGGTCAATACCTGCAATCAGGGCTATGCCCTCCATGGGCAGGCCTACTGAGGTCAGGACCATGGTCAGGATGATCAGACCGGCTCCAGGTACTCCGGCCGCACCAATGGAGGCCAGGGTTCCGGTCAGGACAACGGTCAGCTGCTGTCCCAGGGTCAGATCCAGGGCATAGACCTGGGCCACGAACAGGGCTGCAACGCCCTGGTAGATGGCTGAGCCGTCCATATTGATGGTGGCGCCCAGGGGAAGGACAAAGCTGGCCGTGCCTCTGGAAACGCCCAGGTTTTCCTGGGTACACTTGATGGTTGCCGGCAGGGTGGCTCCGCTGCTGCAGGTGGAAAAGGCAATGAGCTGGGCCGGCAGTATGCCCTTGTAGAACTCAGGCAGGGTGATCTTGGTAAACCCTTTTATGACCAGGGTGTAAACGATCAGGGCATGGATGATGACCGCCAGATACATGACTCCGATGACCTTGCCCAGGGGCAGAAGTACGGCCGGGCCATTGGTGGCCACCACAGGCACGATAAGGGCAAAGACACCGTAGGGAGCGACCTGCATCACTATTCCGGTGATCTTATACATGACCTCGGCAAAGCCGTCAAAAAAGTTCTTGACCGGCTCGGCCTTTTTGCCCACCAGGGAGATGGCCACTCCCAAAAACAGGGCAAAGACAATTATCTGGAGCATGGCTCCGTCGGACATGGCCTGGATCGGGTTTCTGGGAATAACATTGATGATCACATCAATAAGGGGCGGTGCTTCCCGGCCTGCGTACTGGGCGTCCACCGGAAGGTCCAGACCCCGGCCCGGCCTGAAAATATTGGCCAGAAGAATGCCTATGGACACGGCAAAGGCTGTAGTGGCCAGGTAAAAAGCCACTGTCTTGCCGCCCATTCTGCCCAGCTTGCGCACATCACCGGTGGTGGCCGCACCCACCACCAGGGTGGACAGAACCAAAGGAACAATGATCATCATAATCAAACGGATGAACATGTCCCCAAAGGGCCGGATGTAATTGACTGCAAAGTCCTGCATGCCCTGCATGAGCAGGCCGACAATAATACCTGCAACCAGACCGATCAAAATTTTTGTAGCTAACCGCACACTCCCTACCTCCTGTTGTTTAAGCGGGAACAGCAATGACTGCCGGAATCAGCAGTCTTCTGGTCCCAATTAGTGATAATCCCTTATTATGCAGGGCGTTGAAAAAACCCGGTACACCCATCAGCCGGGGGATTTCAATGTCCTGTTAACGGGCCTCCTTGACTATGGTTTCAGCCAGGATCTGGGCTGCGTCAAAGACCGGGATCCGGGCCCGGATATCCCTGCTGATGATGGAAAGTTCAGTGCAGGCTATGAGCAGGGCCTGGGCTCCGTTTTTTTCCAGATTCTCCCCGGCCCTCTGGGTGGCCTGGATAACCTCAGAACCGTGCTTGCCGGTCTTGATGGTCCGGATGGCCGCCATGAGTCCGTTCTGAAACTCAGCCTCAGGCACGACCTGGGCAACCCCTTTCCGGGCAAAGGCATTCTCGTAAATTTTCAGATTGACCACTGCTGTGGATGCAACAAGGCCGAACCTGTCTATTCCCGGTACAGCCCTGGTCACGGCTTCAACACTCAGGCTGATCATGTCCAGGACCGGGATGGAAACTGCCTCCTGGACTTCCCTGTGGTAAAAATGAGCGGTATTGCAGGGCATGGCCAGAAAGTCCACTCCCCACTGCTCGAGCTTGCGGGCCATCTCCTGCAGGCAGGGACCAGGACTGGGACCGGTGCCTTCAATCAGGGCCTTGATCCGGGAGGGGACCTTGGGATTATTGTCCACCACCATCCGGATGTGATCCAGATCATCTTTGGCCGGGGTGGCCCGGATGACCCTGTTCATCAGATCCACGGTGGCCTCAGGACCCATTCCGCCCAGGATTCCAACCACTTTTTCAATCATCATAAGTCCTTGTGTGCAAAAAATCCAAAAAAAACCGTTGCCCTGGATCCTGGTCCAGGGCAACGGCCCTAATCAGCAACTTCCTCCCGGCCCAGCACCGGCCCCATATAGGCATAAAGGGCTGGAGAACCTCCGGTGTGCACGTAGAGGATCTTTTCCCCTTTTTTAAAGTACCCCTTGCGGCACAGGTCAATGAGCCCGGCCACAGCCTTGCCGGTATAAACCGGGTCCAAAAGGATTCCTTCTGTTTTGGCCAGGAGATTCACCGCTTCCACCATCTTTTTGTTGGGGACTGAATACTTGGGCCGCCAGTAATCCCCAAAGGTCACCACTGCCTCCCCGGGAATGTCCTGACTGATCCCCACCCTGGCAGCGGTCTTGACCGCCAGCTCATGGACCAGGGGGTCCTGATCTTCCGGATCCCTGCTCACCCCGATGCCCACCACCGGGATATTCATATTGCATCCAATAAAACCGGTAACCAGACCGGCATGGGTACCGGCCGAGCCCGAGGCCACGCAAAGCCTGTCTATGACCAATGCCCTTTCAAACAGCTGGTCCTGAATCTCCTGGGCGCAGGCCACATAACCGGTAGCGCCGATGGGATTGGAACCTCCGCCTGGAATGACATAGCCCTGCCTGCCTTCTGCAGCCAGTTCATCAGCCACTTTGGCCATTTCTCCGGCCATGTCCGAACCAGCCGGAACAACGGTAATTTTTTCCACGCCCAACAGGTTGAACAGAAAGTTGTTACCTGAAGCATCCTGCTTGTAGCTCCCTGGGACCCTCTCTTCCAGGACCAGCCTGCACTTGAGTCCTTCCTTGACCGCAGCAGCCAGGGTCAGACGGCAATGGTTGGACTGGACCGCTCCGCAGGTAATCAGGGTGTCCGCACCCTGCTCCAGGGCATCGGCCACGAGAAACTCCAGCTTCCTGGTCTTGTTCCCTCCTGCTGTAAGACCCAGCAGATCGTCCCTTTTGATATAGATGTCCGGTCCGCCGACAGCTGAAGTAAACCTGGGCAGAAACTCAATGGGGGTCCGGCCCTCAGTGTACCTGCGCCGGGGAAACCTGGCTAAATTCATCACTACCTCCTCAAGAAAATTATTATTGGCAGAAAAATTAAAGGGCCAGCACAGCTTCCATTTCTATGGCTGCATTTTTGGGCAGGGCCGAGACCTGGAATGCGGATCTGGCAGGAAATATGTCCTGGAAATAACTGGCGTAAACTTCATTGACTGCTGCAAAGTCAGCCATGTCCGTTAAAAAGATGGAAAATTTCACAGCCCGGTTCAGATCAGTTCCAGCTTCAGCAGCAATGGCTGAGACATTATCCAGACATTGTGCGGCCTGGGCTGCGATGTCTCCCTTTACAAGGTCGCCTGTTGCCGGGTCAATAGGCAGCTGGCCGGACACAAAAAGCAGATCTCCAGCCACCACACCCTGGGAATAAGGGCCTATGGCTGATGGGGCCTGATCTGTTGCCACAGGAATCAGGGACTTGACACTCTTCATTTTCTTTTCTCCTCAGCCGGACAGGACTGTTAAATCCGACCAGCCATTTGATCAGTTTCTATTTTTTTCAAATAATTATATATGGTACACTTGGAAACGCCCAGGCGCAGGGCCACCAGATCAATACCCCCCTTGATCTTGAACACCCCGCTGTTGCCCAGTTCAGCCACGGTCCTGATCCGCTCGTCCATGGACATGGTGGATGGTTCCCGGCCTGTCTTGGCCACAGCCTGGTCTATCAGGGATTCTATGGTTTCAGAGATGGAACTGGAAAAGGTCTCCACCCGGCCCTGGCCATTGAAGTCAGAGGTCACGGCAGTAAACATTTCCAGGGCCCTGGAGGCATTAAGATAGTCGGTCAGGTCCAGGTTGATGCAGAATACCGCAAAAACCTCTCCCTCCCTGTCCCGGATAAAGACCGTGCTGGACTTAAGGGCCCGGCCGTCACTGCTGGTGGTCCTGTAATTGTGACTATCCCTGCATTTGTTTCCTTCCACATGCAGAGACCTGACCACCAGATCAGTCACCGGCCCCCCTTTGCTGCGGCCGGTGACATTGCCTGAAATATGCCGGATGGAACTGTTGGGCCGGGATACGTCGTGCACCACCACTTCCATATTTTTGGGAAACATGGCTGACAAGGCCTGAGCCACCTGCTCCAGCAGCCTGAAGATATGCTCTTTCTCATCCATCATATTCATACCCTGCTTAATTAACTGACAGTTTTTTATTATAAGAAAATTTGTATAACCTGTCGATATTTTTTTTAATGGCAGCCTGTCCCGGCCTGCAAAATGACCAGGAATGGTGCAGGCTTTTTTGGTCCGGGCAATAACTGAATTTGAACTCTGAAAGCAGGACAGACCGGGCCTGAGGAGAAAAAACGGTTTTTTTAAATAGATGGGCAGTGCCTGGGGATGATGCCTGTCAAAGGACCGGACCAGGGCAGGAACTGATGATCAGAAACTGCCCAGGGTCTTTAATGATAGTAAAGTGGGGTCTAGTTTGCTGATCAATCCCGGCGGTCCCGGGTCAGGATGGTCAGCTTTTCATCCAGGCTGTCCAGGCGCTTTTCCAGTCGGCCAAGGACCACAGCCGGGTCCTGCTTTGTGCCGTCTTCAATGGATCTCTCTTCCATGGCGCTGACAATAATACCTACAACCAGGTTGATGACCGTGTAGGTGGTGACCAGGATAAAGGGGACAAAAAAGAGCCAGGCCTGGGGATGGGTCTCCATGACCGGACGGACTATGCCCATGGACCAGCTCTCCAGGGTCATGATCTGAAACAGGGTGTAAAGAGAGGCCCCCACAGAGCCGAACCATTCCGGATGGGCCTGGCCAAAGAGCTTGGTGCAGATCACCGAACCCACGTAAAACAGGATTCCCACAATCCCGGCTACAGAACCGACTCCGGGCAGGGCGTGCAGCATGGCTGCCACCACCCTGCGCATGGTGGGGAGGATTGAAATCATGCGCATCACCCGCAGCACCCTGAGGGAACGCAAGACTGAAAGACCGGCCTGATGGGGAACCAGGGAGATGCCCACCACCAGGAAATCAAATATGTTCCACCCATCCCGGAAAAAACGGCTGCGCAGGGCATATATCTTCAGCAAAATCTCAATGATGAAAAAACTCAGGCACAGGGAATCAATCTTCAGCAAAGCAGGCCCGGCCAGCTCCATGGCCGCTTCAGACGTTTCAAGACCCAGCACCACGCCATTGATTATGATTACAGCCATAACCAGATTCTGAAACCGGCGTCCCTCCACCAGACTCCTGACCCTGGCCCTGACCGGCGACACCGTGCCCATAGATTCTTCCATAATGATCACCCTGCTGCTGGTTGCGCGTTGTTCCCGGTTCTTGTCCTGCTCACTGATCCACAAGAATGCCCGGAGTCCGCCTGACTGCAGTCAGACAGGTCGTAAAAAGCAGCATCTCTGGTGGTTGTGGTCCTGGATAACGGGAATCCCCATCAGGACAATAATGGGCAGGAAATAAAGGAAAAGATGGTCCGGCCGCATGGGAGCAGGTGGCGGAGGGAGAGAGATTCGAACTCCCGGACCCGCGAGGGTCAACGGTTTTCAAGACCGCCGCCTTAAACCACTCGGCCATCCCTCCACACAATACCTGGTGTCGCAAGGCTGTCCTCAAAAGGACTGGCCCGTTGCGGCCCAAACTTTACTTTTTACAGCATGCCAAATATATCTGTCAAGAAACGATGCAGTTAATTCTGCATGGAAAAATCAGGATTTTAAACAATGAAAAAGAACTCTACCAGCAGCTATGACGGGCTGGCCCTGTTTTCAGGCGGGCTGGACTCCATCCTGGCGGCCAGAATAATCCAGGAGCAGGGGCTGCGGGTCCTGGGGCTCCACTTTGTCTCCCCCTTTTTCGGTCATCCCGGAAAAATCAGGGAATGGGAGGATCTTTATCAAATCCCGCTGAAGATGGTGGATGTCTCCAGTGAGTTTGTGAACATGCTCTGCCAGGGTCCGGCCCATGGCCTGGGCAAAACCCTGAATCCCTGCATTGACTGCAAGATCCTCATGCTCACCAGGGCCAGACAGCTGCTCAAGGATTTCGGGGCTGACTTCATTATTTCCGGCGAGGTCATTGGTCAGCGGCCCATGTCCCAGCGCAGGGACGCCCTGGATATAATCAAGCGGGATGCTGATGTTAAGGATGTCCTTGTCCGGGCCCTTTCAGCCAGACTCCTTCCTCCGACAGGACCAGAGCAGTCCGGGCTCATTGACCGGGAAAAACTCGGAGCCGTCTCTGGCCGGGGAAGAAAGGAACAGCTCCGTATGGCCCGGAAATTCGGGATATCTCCCATCCCAACACCGGCCGGGGGCTGTCTGCTGACTGAAAAAGAGTCAGCCAAGCGCTACCTTCCTGTTCTCATATCCAAAAAAATGCCCGGACCAGCTGATCTGCACCTGGCTAATACTGGAAGACAGCTCTGGCATAAAAACCACTGGCTCTGCATCGGCCGCAACCAGGATGACAACGCCCGCCTTGCCAGCCTGGCAGACCAGAGCGACTACCTGATAAAGCTTAAATCTTTTCCCGGCCCCCTTGGCCTGGCCAGGCCCCTGGACAGCACTCCCTGGCCGGAACAGGTCCTGGAAAGTGCCTGCCGGTTAATGAGCGGTTTTTCCCCCAAGGCCAGGCAGTCAGGCCTGCCGGTTCAGGTCCTGATCAGGCAGGGTGACCAGACCCGGGAAATCCAGGTTGGGCCGGACCAGCCAGATCCTGATCTGGTGTGGACTGAACCGATCTGGGACCAGGACCTGGTCCAAACCTTCAAAACAATCCAGGAGAAATCGCCCCCAGCGGACACCCAAGATGGAACTGATCATTAACCTGGCATACATCCTGGCCAGTGCCGGACTGCTCTGGTTCGGGGCGGTCTGGATAGTGGACAGCGCCTCAGCCATAGCCAGAAGGTTCAGGCTCTCAGAGCTGACCATCGGGCTGACCATTGTGGCCCTGGGAACCTCCCTGCCCGAATTCCTGGTCACAGTCACAGCCGCCTTCAGGGGTTTGGGCGACATCTCCCTTTCCAACATCATCGGCTCCAACATCTTCAACCTGGGCATCATCCTGGGAATCGCCGCCCTTATCGGTCCCATAACTGCCAGTAAAACCCTGATCCGCCGGGATGCACTGTTTTTGCTCTTTCTGACTATTTCTGTTTTGATCATGATGCTCGACCTTCGCCTGGGCAGGTGGGCCGGATTCTTTCTGATTTTTGTCTTTGTCTCCTACAACGCCCTGATCTTTTTCCGGGGAGCCAGACTGGGCATGGATCTGGAAGTCCCGGGACAGAGAAAGGCTGCGGCCCGGGATTACTGGAAAATATGTCTTGGGTTCGCCATGATTGCGGCTGGAGGGCATTTCATGGTTGAAGGGGCCTCCAGCCTGGCCGGTCTCATGGGAATAAGCCAGTGGGCCATCGGAGCGACCATTGTGGCTGCCGGCACTTCCCTGCCTGAGCTTGTCACCTGCCTGGTTGCGGCCATCCGGGGCAAAAACGACATGCTTCTAGGCAACCTGATCGGCAGCGATATTTTCAATTTTGCCGGGGTCCTGGGCTTGACCTGTCTTTTGAATCCCATCACCATGTCCGCTTCAGCCATTCCCAGCATGCTGACCCTCCTGGGAATGGTGGTCCTGGTGATGTTTTTCATGCGGACCGGGTTCAGGATAACCCGCATGGAAGGAGCAGTGCTGGTTCTCATCAGCCTGGCCCGCTGGACCCTGGATTTCCGGATCTTCTGAGCCAGGACTTGAAAAGGACCGTGCAATAAAACAAAAAAAGCCGGTCCGGGCTGCCCGGGACCGGCTGAACAGCAGAGATCAAACAGCTGATGGAGCTGTCAGCATTAGCGGCATACTTTTCAGGCAGCGGTTCCTGCCTGGAAACAGGAATCAGCCGACCCTTTTATCAGGGGCATTTTTTATTAACCCGTGAACCAGGATTGGAGAACCCGTATGAAAGTACCCCAGGGGCCATATTATTACCCCAACCCCAAGAACAAGAAAGAGCGGATGTATGTCCGGGAAAACGATGGATCCATCGAGTTCAGGCTCTGGCATCAGGATCATCCCCAGATCTGGGATAAGCACGGCTGGCTGGATATGGATATTGTTAAAAGGGCGGCTGGAATGTACGAAAAAAAGGGTCAGAACCCCTTGGAGCTCTATGACCAGGATATTGCCAGGGCTTTGTTGAAACAAAAATGAGCCACAGCCCGGCTGACTTACTGCCAGGTCAGATCCTGGAGTACATAAAGACCTTGTTTCTGCCCAGCTCCTTGGCCCGGTACATGGCCTTGTCCGCCGCACTGATCAGACCGCCCGGGTCCTGCCCGGGCATCAGCCTGGCCACCCCGATGCTTATGGTGAAATGGATGGCCTCACCCAGACTTCCGGACTTATCCCTGGGCACAAAATTGTATCGGGCTACGTCTTTTCTCAATTCCTCAGCCCTGACTCCGGCCAGCTCTTCATCACTGCCTTCAAAGATCACGCACAATTCCTCTCCACCGTAACGGCAGGGAATTCCACCTCCTGCATCAGAATGAATCCGGACCAGCTTGGCCAGGGCCTTGAGCACATCATCGCCAATGACATGTCCCCATACATCATTGATCTTTTTAAAATGGTCAACATCAATCATGAGCAGGGACAGGGGCTGTTCCTTGGCGTGGCACCTTTGAACAGCCGAGGTCAGATAATCGTCCAGGAACCCTCTGTTATGCAGATTCTTCAATAAATTGTCATACTGGGCCATTTTTTCCAGGGACCTGGCTCTGGCTTCCCAGTTCAGGGCCTCTTTTCTGGACTGGACCACAATCCTTTCTATGGTGTTTTTGATATAACCGGTTATCTGGGCGGGGTCCTTTTTCAATTCAATGGCCGAGATGGTCTTTTCCCCGAACTCATTCAGCTCTGAACTCTGCCGGGAGACCGAATCCTTAAACTCTCCGGCCAGGGACTGGATCTGAGTTATCAAATTGGTGGTAAAGTCCTTTTCCGTACTCAGTTCGTGCTTCATCTTCTCCAGATCGGCCCGGCTCCGGTCCACGAGGCTATCCTGGATCATCCTGATAATCCTGTCCAGGCTCTCCCCGGAAAAATCCTTTTTCTCCAGAGCCCTGATCACAGCCTGCTGCAGGCTGAATTTCTGATCTTCGCCCACCTGGTCCATCCTGGCCAGAAGATTCCGCACAAACAGAATCACTCCCAGCCATTCCGGGTGCTCCCCGATCCCCAGGCGCTTCAGGGTTTCATTCAACTGTTCATAGGTCAAAGGAGAGATGTTATTCTTCATCAGACCTGTTACCTTGGATTTGGCAGTTTCTGGCATTCAGGACAAAAGCATGTTGTCCTGCCCGCAACCTTGCGGGTTTCAATTCCGGTCTTGCATCTGGGGCATGAACATCCTTTTTTACCGTAAACAAGGAATTTTTCCTGAAACATCCCTGCATAGCCAAGGGCGTTTTTGTAATCCCGGAAAGAACTCCCTCCAGCATCTATGGCCTGGCAAAGAACCTCCTGCAGACAGCTGTGCAGCCGGGCCAGTTCCTGTCTGCCCAGGCTCCAGCCCGGGGTTTCCGGGTGGATCCCGGCCATGAACAGTGATTCATCAGCATAGATATTGCCGATTCCGGCAATATTCTTCTGATCCAGAAGAAGGGCCTTGATCCTGCCTTTTTTCTGCTGAAAGATCTCAATGAAGTCGGCTGTCGGCATCTCCAGGGGCTCCGGCCCGAGATCGGCAAAAAAACTCCAGTTCTTCAAACCTGGTTCATCAAAAAGGGCACAGTACCCGAACTTGCGCTGATCCTGAAAAAAAATCCTGAATCCGTCATTCAGGTCAAAGATGAGGTGGGTGTGCTTGTCCGGCTGGATCCCCTGCCCCGGGACCCAGACCTTACCGGTCATTTTCAGGTGGAAAACCAGATGAAAGTCAACTCCCAGATCCAGGATAAGCAGCTTGGCTCTTCTCCAGACCCTGGTGATGACATGGCCAGGGACCTTCCTGGCAAACCTGTCCGGATCATCCTTGACAATGGGGGTATAGCGCAGGTCAAGGCTGGCAATGGTCCGGTGGACCACCAGAGGAGCCAGGCCCCTGGCAATGGTTTCCACTTCAGGCAGTTCGGGCACGCCTGATCTCCTTTTCAAGTCACAAGGGTCCAAAGCGGACTGACTCGGATGGACATTCCCACCCGGCAGCCCTCTAAAATGAAATAAGAAAAATCTCGGTTTCCTGGTCCCTGAGTATCTCCAGCTCCAGCTCCCCATTGCTGCTTACCGCCTCCACAGCTGCAGCATGGAGGTCAGCCAGGGAAGTCACTGTCTGTGCTCCGGCCCTGACTATCCTGTCTCCGGACTGGATTCCGGCCTCATCAGCCAGGCTTTCCCTGATCACCGCCCTGACCATAACCATTTCATCCTCAACCCTGGCAACAATTCCCAGCCGCATCCGCTCCTGGACAGGAGGGCAGAAGTAATAAAACGGGTTGTCCTTGGTCATCCCCTCCAAGGACCTGGCCGGGACAAAGCTGGTAATTCTGGCTCCCGGGCTGAGCAGTTCCAGCCGGTGCTCAATCCCGTACCCGCGATTAACATGACCGGTCCCGGCCAGGATCAGCACAGGCCTGCCCAGCTCTTCTCTTATCCTGACGGCTTCCTCAGCCATCTTGGTGTCCCAGACCGACTGGGCCGTGACAAAACGCTGCAAAACAGCCTCATCAGCCTGAATCATGTCCTGGTGCAGGCTGAACTGTTTCTTGAGCATTTCCATCTGACCCTCTGGAGGCTCAATGATGCTGGAGGGCAGAAAACTTTTTTCGTCCAGGGACAGGGCATCCAGGCCTTCCCGGCTTATGGTCCTGGTGATGGATCCAGGCAGGTTTAGGGCAAAAACAGGAATGGAGTAGCGGAAGGTCTGGTCAAATATGGGCCTGTACAGCTCAAAATCATAGCCCCAGGTACCGGCCCAGTCCAGCTTCTCAGGAAGCTGGTCCACCCCGGTCCGGCGGGCATTGAACTCGTCCAGGACATGCTGACGTTCCACGCTGATCATTTCCAGGCCTACTGCAAATTCGTGACCTGCAGCAGCCAGGGTTTTGATCAGCCCGGACTGGGCCAGGTGGTCGCAGGCATTGTTGTGGGACTCCCCCACCAGGATAAAATCCTTGGCCCTGAGGACAGCTGCCAAATCTTCATCCTCAAGGATCTTTTTTTTATCCGTAAAAAATGAACCCGGCAAGGGTTCTTCCAAAGGAACCATTACCGGGTGTTTGGGTGCGCAGCCGGTTAAAACAAGGACAGTAAGAATCAGGAGCAGTCCCTTGATCATTCCCAGGTCCGCTTGTCTTCAATGGGCCTGATCTGGGGAGGCAGAGTGCCTGGAGCCAGGACCTTGAGTACAGGCCTGATTTTGATCTTCTCCCTGAAGGAGTGCAGAAGCTCTGACTCCCGCTTGAAGCTGGAGGCCTCAACATAAAGAATCATCTCATCAATGCCTCCGGGGTTGGTCACCTCTATCTGCCACCTCTTGACCTCCTCAAAACCGCTCATGACCTGCTCCACCTGGTGGGGATAGACAAACATGCCCTTGATCCTGGCTGTGGTGTCCACTCTGCCGACTATGTTTCCAAGCCTAGGAGAGGTCCGTCCGCAGGAGCAGGGGGAATAATCAATATAGGAAAGATCACCGGTGGCCAGCCTGATCAAAGGATAGGTCTTGTTAAAGGTGGTGACCACGATTTCACCAACTTCCCCCTCTTTGAGGGATATCCCGGTATCTGGATGGCAGATCTCCACAAAGGCCCTGTTGGCCACGTGCAGTCCGTTTTTATGGAAGCATTCGTATCCGATACAACCCACATCAGCCGTTCCATAACCCTGGCGCATGATCAAATCGAACTTCTTTTCCAGGGTGGAGCGCATTTTTTCGGAAAATTTCTCGCCGGTTACAAAGGCCACTTCCAGAAAAAGATCCTTGCGCAGATTCAGACCCTTTTCCTCACCCTTCTGGGCCAGATGCATCAGATAGCTGGGAGTGCCCACAAAACCGGTCACCCTGAGCTTCTGCATGATCTCCAGCTGGGTGTTGGTATTGCCCGGACCAGCCGGAACAACCGAACACCCTATGTTCCTGAGGGGTTCTTCAAACATCAGCCCGGCCGGAGTCAGGTGATAGTTAAAGGTGACCTGGACAATGTCCCCGGTCCTGTAGCCTGCTGCGTAAAAACCTTCGGTCCAGCCCCAGTAGTCATCGCTCTTGTCCTCTGGGTCAAATATGGGACCCGGAGACAAAAAGATGCGCCGCAGCTCGCCCAGGTCCTTGGTCAGTAGACCTCCCAGCCTGGGGCCCATGGACTGAAGAAAAATCAACTCTTTCTTTTTTAAGATGGGGATGTGTTTCAGATCATTCAGGGTCTTGAACTTGTCCACATTGAACTGGGCCCGGTCAAAACGTTTTTTCACGTCCTCGGAATATCTGTAGGCATATGTCAAAAGATCTTTAAGCTGTATCTGATAAAACTTCTGTCTTTCTGACTGGTCCAGAACTTCCTTGCGGGTCAGAATGCCCTCGGTGCGGTCCTTTCTGGTCATTATGTAAATCCTCCTTTCAGGATACTTTCACCATATATAAAAATTATATTTTTAAACAGCTTTCACATGAAAATCAAGCATAAATAAACACCTCCCCAGCCCTGACATGTATTGACTTTAGGCCCTGATACCAGATAACCACAGAAGCACCGGCCGAGCAGGCTGCTGTTTGATCAAATCCGTGGCCAGTGCGGAACCAGGACTGTCCGCATTAAACCTGCCTGAGTAAATGCCTTTTTCAAAACCTTAATCTGAAAAAAGGCTTTTTCAACCTGAAACAGTAAAGCCCCCTGGAAGACCAGCTCATGGAAACATTCTTCAGCCTTTTTTATCTGGCTGCCCTGATCCTGGGCCTCTGTCTGGGAAGCTTCTATAATGTCTGCATCCACCGTTACCTGACTGGAGAATCCATTGTCTGGCCCGGCTCCCATTGTCCCGGATGCAGGACCCCCCTGTCCTGGCGGGAAAACATCCCCCTTATCAGCTACATTATCCTAAGGGGCAAATGCAGATCATGTTCCAGCCCCATCAGCTTCAGATATCCCCTGGTGGAGGCCATCTCCGGAATCCTGGCCCTGCTTCTGGCCATCCGTTTCGGCCCTGGGCCGGACTTTTTCATTTTCCTGTTTTTTTTCGGCCTGCTGACCATTGCCTCATTCATTGACCTGGAGAGCTTCATCCTTCCGGACATCATCACCATCCCAGGTGCCCTGCTGGCTTTTGGAGCATCATTTATCCTGCCCATCCCCTGGCAGGACGCCCTGGCCGGGGGACTGCTGGGTGCCGGGCTTTTCCTTTTGATCCAGTGGTCCTACCGGGTCATCAAAAAACAGGAGGGACTGGGAACCGGCGATATCAAGCTCATGCTCATGCTGGGTGCCCTGACCGGCTGGCAGGGCCTGCCCATAGTGGTCTTTTCCTCGGCCGTCCTGGGACTTGGAGCCTCCCTGTTCTTCATGGGCAGGGCCAAAGACTCCAAAGCCCTGCAGACACCAATCCCTTTTGGACCATTTCTGGCAATGGGCGGAATCATCTATATCCTGTGGGGAGAGACCATCTGGATGTGGTATCTTGGTTAACAGCCCTGTTTCCCCGGCGGATTTAATGTTGCCTTTCCCGGGCTTTATATTTATCACTCACCAAAAAGAAACCCTGCAAAAAGCCAAAGGAAAGAGACATGTATCAAAACCCTGACAAATCACTGGTCCTGATGGAAAAAAGAAAAAAAGTCCTCCAGGGACAAAACATTCTCCCCCTGGAACTCATTGAACTGATCAGCACGGTTTTTCAGGAACAGCTCAGGACTTATGAGGGCCTGGAATCATCACTGAAACCGGGCACATCCCTGACCCCGGTCAGTCAGGTGGCTTCAGGAAAACCCCTTTTGGCCAGGGAATCTTTTGAATATGACTTTGAGGCTTCCAAAAGTCTGTTCAACTTTCTGCTGGATCACCTCATAAACTCTTCCAGCCACCTTAGTCAGGCTGCCAGGATCATCGCTGACCAGGTGTCATCCGATCCAGATCTCATTAAAACGGCTTTCCTGAACCACCTTAAAGGTGATGACCTTTTTTTCAGAACCTTTGGAGAAAAAACCCCCTCCGGACCCAGGGCCCTGAACTTTCTGGTCCAGACATCCATGACTCCGTCCATAGCCAGAACCGCCCGGGATGTCTCGCTGGCCCTCCCCAAAGACCAGACCTGGACCTCTGGCCACTGTCCGGTCTGCGGCAGCCTGCCCTTTATCTCGGTACTCAGGGGCAAACAGGGATCCCGGCACATGCACTGCAGTTTCTGTCACACTGACTACCGCTTCAAACGAATGATCTGCCCTTTCTGCCACGAAAACAAGAGCGAAAACTTTGAGTACTTCACAGTCAAAGAGCATCCCGGATTCAGGGTGGATGTCTGCAAAAGCTGCAAGATGTACATCAAGACCTGCGACTTCAGGGACATGGACCGGAAGGAACTGCCGGTCCTGGACGACCTTGAATCCCTTCCCCTGGACATCATGGCCCGGAACCAGGGCTATATGCGCCCGACCCTGTCAGCCTGGGGCTTTTAGCAGATTTTTTAAGACATGCCCCAAGATCAAGATAGAGACCGTAACCATCTCTGCGGAGTAGTCCTGGCCGGAGGCAGGAGCACCAGGCTGGGCCGGGACAAGGCCAGGGTCCTGGTCCAGGGCAGGACTCTTCTCCAGAAAATGCTGGACCTGGCCGGGGAATTCTGCTCCAGGACCTTTGTGGTGGGCCGGAATCCTGGACTACACGGCCTGAAAGCGGAATGGATGCTTGATAAAACCCCTGGCATCGGCCCCATGGGAGGTATCATCACTGCCCTTGAAAACCTTGACAAACCCTGTCTGGTCCTGGCCTGTGATCTGCCTTTGATGAAAAGGGACATCATTGCCAGACTGGTGCTGGAGAGGAGCTCAAGGGGGCCTGGCAAGTGCATGACAACATATCTTCAGAAAGAAACCGGATATATCGAATCCCTGGTGTCCATATATGAGCCCTCATGCCGGGACTTGCTCCTTGCCTCTTTAAAACAGGGGTGCTACAAGCTGAGTCAGGCAATCCCGCCGGAGCTGCGTCGGCACATCCCTTACGGAGCCGACCAAAGAGAGTTCTTTTTCAATGTCAACTATCCCCATGACCTTGAAAAACTGAACATAACAGACGATTAACCTGCTGATTGCCAGTGGACATGTCTAACCCGTTTTAAGGGCCCTGCTTTGAGGATTTCAGGCAATGAAACCTTTATTGATTCAGGTTCTGGCATGGTTGTTCATGCTCTTTGGAATGACTGGTGGTCCAGCTCAGGTCCAGGCAGGATCAGGGACCATATATTTTTATCAGGACGACAGGGGAACCTTTCATTTTACGGATCTGCCCACATCTGATATGTACCGTCCGTTTGAAACATTCAGGTCCAGAGAGATCCATTCTGAGAACCTGAGCCAGCTCATTCACCATTACGGAGAAAGGTATTCGGTTGACCCGGGACTCATTCTGGCTATGATTCAGGTTGAGTCCGGCTTTGACCCCAATGCCGTATCCCCGGTCGGAGCCCAGGGACTGATGCAGATCATGCCCCAGACCCAGAAGGAACTGGGGTTGACCGAACCCTTTGTGCCGGGTTCAAACATCGAGGCCGGAACCAGGTATTTCAGATACCTGCTGGACAGGTTTGACGACCTGCCCCTGGCCCTGGCCGCATACAATGCCGGTCCTTCCAGGGTGGAACGCTATCAGGGCGTGCCTCCTTTTCCCGAGACCCGGGAGTATGTTCGGAAGGTTCTGGAATTATTTGAAAACAATCAACAAATCCAATAAGACATGTTTAATCTGCCCAACAGTCTGACCTTTGCCCGCATTGCCAGCATCCCTCTTATCGTTGTGCTGCTCTATTTTCCGGGTAAGCTCACTTCAGCCCTGGCCATGCTCGTGTTTATTGCTGCCTCCCTGACCGACCTGGTGGACGGAATGGTGGCCAGAAAGTACAATATGGTCACCAATATGGGAAAGTTCCTTGATCCTCTGGCCGACAAACTGCTCATCACTTCGGTCATGATCATGCTGGTGGCCAATGGATGGCTCCAGGCCTGGATAGCCATAGTCATCATCGGCCGGGAAATTACGGTTACCGGCCTGCGGGCCATAGCCGCCGACCAGAATATCGTCATTGCTGCTGACAGTTACGGCAAGCTCAAGACCATTTTTCAGGTGGTGGCCCTGTGCCCTCTGATACTTCACTATCCATGGTGGGGGTTTGATCCCAACCTCATGGGGCAGATACTCATCCACATCGCCCTGGTCCTGGCTGTTTTTTCAGGAGTAAACTACTTGCGGAGATTTTACTCCCAGGCCAGAGAAAACTAAGCCGATCCCCAGCCAAAGAAACCAAGGAGGTTTGAGTGGCCCAAATCGACGCCTTTTTCAAAATGATGCACGAACTGGGTGCGTCGGACCTCCACCTTTCCACTGGATCACAGCCGATTATCAGGCTTCACGGCGACCTGCAGAGGATCAAGTTCAAGTCTCTGGAACACGAAGAACTGAAAAAAATGCTCTACGAGATCACCCCGGAAAGCAAGGTCAAGGTCTTTGAAGAATCCGGGGATGTGGATTTTTCCTATGAAGTTCCCAACCTGGCCAGGTACCGGGTAAATTTTTTCCTGCAAAGACGTGGTGTAGCCGCAGTTTTCAGGGAAATCCCCCAGAAAATCATGAGCATTGACGACCTGGGGCTTCCGTCCATAATGAAACGCCTGGCCATGCTCCCCAAAGGCCTGGTCCTGGTCACCGGACCCACTGGAAGCGGAAAATCCACCACCCTGGCCGCCATCATCGACTATGCCAACAGGACCCGCAAAGACCACATTCTGACCATTGAAGACCCTATAGAATTCGTGCACGAGCCTGTGCACTGCCTCATCAACCAGCGTGAAGTGGGCCGGGATACAGCAAGCTTTAAAGCCGCCCTGCGGGGAGCCCTGCGCGAAGATCCCGACATAATCCTAGTGGGTGAGCTAAGGGATCTGGAAACAATAGAGCTGGCCCTGGAGGCTGCTGAAACCGGACATCTGGTATTTGGCACTCTGCATACCATATCCGCATCCAAGACCATAGACAGGATCATCGAGGTTTTTCCCGGGGAGACCCAGGGTCAGATCAGATCCAGCCTGTCTGAATCCCTGCGGGCCATCATCGCCCAGACCCTGTTCAAACGGACGGACAAACCAGGCCGGGTAGCAGCCCTGGAAGTGCTCATAGCCACCCCGGCCGTGCGCAACCTGATCCGGGAGAACAAAAACTTCCAGATCAATTCAGTAATTGAAACCGGCAAGAAGTACGGTATGCAGCCTCTGGACGACGCCATTCTCCAGTTCCTCAAGCAGAGGATCATCGATCCTGAGGATGCTTATAACAAGGCGGTTAACAAGGCCAAATTCCGGGACTTCCTGTCCGAACCTCCCCAGGATTTCACCGAGGTTTAGGAGTTTTGATGATGTTGCGCTCTCAACTGGATGACCTGATCAGACAGATAATCGCGGCCAAACCGGATCTGTCCGATATAATCCTGACTGTGGGCAAGCCCATCCAGGCCGAAGTCCACGGGACCCTGGTGGATGTACAGACCGATCCGGCCCTGGGATCTCTTCTGCCCTTCCAGGTGGAGGCTGCGGCCATGTCCATGATGGGATCAAACATGAGGCTTTACCGGGACCAGGTCCTGACCGGATCCTGCGACCTGTCCTTTGAGCTGCCCGGTCAGGCCAGATTCCGGGTGAACATATTCGGCCAAAAAGGCTCTCTGGCCATTGTCATGCGCAAGCTATCCATGGAAGTACCCACCCTGGACCAGTTAAAGCTGCCTGAGGTTTTTCATGAAATGGCCAGGGAAAAATACGGGCTCATTCTGGTCACCGGAGGAACGGGCACAGGAAAATCCACCTCCCTGGCCGCCCTTATCAATGAAATAAACGAACTTGAATCCAAACACATCGTCACCCTTGAAGATCCAGTTGAATTCAGGCACAGCCACAAGAAATCCGTCATCAACCAGAGGGAGATGGGGATTGATTTCAACACCTTCGCCTCCGGGCTCAGGGCTGCCCTGCGCCAGGCCCCCAAGGTCATCCTGGTAGGCGAAATCCGGGACAGGGAAACCATCACCATTGCTCTGGAAGCCGCTGAAACCGGCCACCTGGTCCTGGGCACCCTGCATACCAGCGATGCCGGCCAGACTGTAAACAGGATCATTGGCATGTTTGAACTGAGCGAAGAGAGGCTGATCCGGGCCAGACTCTCGGAAAGCCTGAAATACGTTGTTTCCCAGAGGCTGATGCCCAGGATCGGCCAGGGCATGGTGGCTGCCTTTGAAATCATGCGCAACAACCTCCGGATCAAGGACCTGATCATCAATGGAGAAACCGGGGACAAAACTTTTTACAACATCATATCTCAGGGCCAGGCCTTCCAAATGACCACATTTGACCAGAGCCTGCTAAAGCTTTATCAGGATGAAGTCATCACCGAAGAAATGGCCATGCTCAACGCCTCTGACAAATCCAGTCTCAAGCAGATGGTTGACCGGATAAAAACCCTGCGCGGGGAAAAGGTCACCGATATCAGCGGGCTTGAACTGGATGCTGACTACGGACGTAAGGTCTGAGCCCGGGTCAGACCGATCTTGGTGCCACAGAAAAGGTTAGCCATGAAACATGACCACGACCAGCCCGTAAGCCCTGAGGTTGAACCGGATTATTACCCGCCGGGTTCAAAGGTCTCTTTTTTATGCCTGGAGGACCAGGTCCTTTTCCAGTCCTTCCAGGACCTGTTTGAGCAGGCCGGCTACCTGGTCACAGGCAGCAGCAATGTCCAGGTGGCTGTTCAGAGACTCAGGCTCAATCGGTACCAGGTAGTGGTCATTGAAGATCAGGCCCGGTTCAGACCGGTCTTTCAGGAGACAGGCCGATGGTCCGGCCGGGACAGGAGGGATGTCAATCTCATAGCCCTGGGAGACCGGTCTGCCAGCCTGCATCAGCAAATGGCCTTTGTCCTGGGCGTGAATTACTATCTGAACAAAAAAGACATGCCCAGAATGCAGGACTTGATCAAACAGGTCATTGCGGGGTATGATGAATATTATCAGCCATGGAAACTGGCCAGGGAGGCCACAAATGGAAACTGAATCCAACATCCTCCAGGCAAGACTCAAAAACTGCCTGTTGACCATTGTCGAGCTGGAACCTCTTTTGAGCAAGCTGACCATTCACTCAGAGCTTCTCAGCGAATTCAAACACCTCAAAGAAATAATTTCCAAGGTATCCCAGCTTGAATTGTCCACTGACGAAGTTGACCGGATTGAGAACGCAACAACCCTGTTTCTCAAAGAACTGGAGCTCCCCCTGTCCTCTCTCCGGGGCAAAGATGACCGGAGCCTCCAGTAGTCCGGACTGTTAAGCAGCCGGACCAGGATCTTAAATCATGCTCAGATTTGCCATTGTTCTTCTGCTCCTGCTCAACGCCTTCATGGTCCATAGTCTGTTCTGGACTGACAGCGGACTGTTTCACCTTCAGGAAATAAGAGCTGTCCATGAAGAACTGGAAAGGGAAAATCAGAAGCTGGTGGAAGAGAACAAAAGACTGAGCCGGGAGATCATGGCCCTTAGAAATGATGAGGAATATATCCTGGAAGCGATCCGCAGGGAAATGCGCTATGTTAAAGAAAACGAAGTGATCTACTTTTTTTCCCAGGACCAGACCCCCTGATCCGGGTGGACCGTGGGCAAAGCATACCGGAGCTGAACATGAGTGAAGACAAGATAGCCTTTTACCGGCAGGTACTGGAACTGGAGCCCGGGTCAAAACTTTTTTTCCCCCTGGCCCGCCTGTACCATGACAATAATGACCTGGAAAATGCCCGGAGAGTTCTGGAGAGCGGCCTGGAAAGACATCCGGAACATTTTGAAGCCAGGCTGCTGCTGGCCACCATCCTGAAAAGAAAGGGCAAGGAAGAGCAGGCCTGGGATATCTGCAGGGATATTTTTGACCTGCTTAAGGAAAACAAGGACTTCTGGCAGTGTGTGTCCAGGTCCCTGTCCCGGAATGGACAAAAGGATCTGGCCCTGGCTGCGGATTTTTTTGTCTTTGCAGGTTCCGGCAAGCCCCTTGCCTGGGTTGATGTTCTGCAATCCGGGATGGACCAGCTTCAATCCGGACCGGCCCGCGACCAGGATGAATCGCGGTCAGCAACTGATGAACTCCCGATAAAAACCCTGGATAATGACCCGGGCCCCCAAAACCAGTCAGATCCATCAGAGTCCCGGGAATTTCAGGCCGGGGCTGAACAGCCCTGGGACAGCCCTCACCAGGGTCCAGGATCAGTTCAGACAGAACAGGGAAAAAAGGTCCAAGCCCCGGGCAGGGATCAGGCAGACAAGGGATCAGACCTGGTCCTGGAAGAATCTGCTCCAGAGGATCAAGGCCCGGAGGAATTCGAAGAACCTGAAGAACTCAATGATTTTGACATTGACGGTGAGGCCAGGACCAGATCCATGGCCGATATTCTGTTCAGCCAGGAAGAATATGCCAAGGCCCTGGAAATCTATGAGGAGCTGTGGAGAAAATCACTGCCTGGTGCGGAAAGAAAAGAACTTGAGGAAGTCATGGCCAAGACCAGGTCCGCCCTGGAAGAAAAAAGCCCGGATGAACCTGAAACCATCTCTGACTCGAACACCCAGCAGGATCAGGATAATATCGACCGTAAACAAGATTCCATCAGTTTCCTGAACACGCTGGCTGACAGGCTGGAAGCCAGATCCGGCTGAAGATAGAGTCAACCGCAGCAAGTGTCCAGAAACCAACAACGTCTTGGGCCCGCTGTTCAGCAGGGGGCCGGATCCTGGCGAATTCAGAAATATCCCTGATCCTCAGGCTGTGTCCTCCAGCTTGTTCCGTGTTTCATCCATTTCCTGGATGAGTTCCTGAATCTTCTCGTCAAGCTTGGCTTTCTCCCGTTCCAGACCTGCAATCTGGTGCTTAAGCTTGGTCCTGGTCATGGAGACCTTGTGTTCCTTGGCCGCAATGTCCCCGCAAAGCTTCACATACACGTATCCGAGAACCCAGAAAGACAAAATGATCAGCAGGGCTGCCCACAAAAGAAGATTCATCTCTGTCCTCCGGATTCCTGCCTGGCTTTTTTTAGTTGCTCACAGCTGACAAGCCCCAGCAGAACCAGGGCGTCCTCAAGAGTCAGTCCGGGATTATCGCTCCTTTCAACATAATTACGAGCCTTGGCCACTTTTTCCCGGGTCAGTACCCCTTTTTCTTCCAGAAGCTGGACAGGGTTTTTAAAGTCTGTCTGTTTGGATGAAGAGCTTTCTTTTTTCCTGGACTCACTTCTGGCCACGGTTTTTTTCAGCTCAGCCAGTTCGCCCCTGAGCCTGGCTTCGCCTGCCCGGGCTTCCTTGACCTGGACCATAAGTTCCTTATACTTTTCTTCGGTGTCTGCCAGTTTCTGATCCAGCTCCTTATCCCTGCGGGCCTTCCACTCCTTAAGACGGGTATATGCCAGGGCGTTTCCCACGGATATGAGCAGAAAGATCAGCAGGTACCCCAGCAGACTCATAGAATCCATGCAAAAATCCTTTCCGGTCCTTTTTCCGGGTGTTTTTGGAGGCATCCCTGTCCAGGAAAAACAAGGCCAGGACTCCGGTTCCAGCATCCAGATTCAACCCCCATAAATCCAGCAGGTCGAACAAGGCAAGTCCGGAAAAGTCATGAGTCCACAAGGACTGCTGTCTGCTCCGGGCTGATGTGCAGGAAGATGAACTTTAACATTGCTTCCTTGGACACATTTATTTATAGAAAAAAAGAAATAATATCAAACACTGAGACATGCCCTCTGTAAAAAACTATTGTTTTGCCAGACCCGGCAAGGTCGCAGAATCATCCCGCACATCAGCTTCAGACCGGACCATGGAGGAAAAATGCCCTTGAACAATCTTGTTTTTCTTATTCTCATCACCATACTTATCACTGGATGTCAGAACATCACCGCCTTTAAGGACAGGGTGGTGGACGGCAGGAACACTGAATATGAAATCAGGATGGACAGATCAGACATCAATTCTCTGGAACGCAGTCTGGCCGCCAATATCTATCCCATGGACACCAGACTGAGCAGGATTCTGCGCTCACTGTCCGTCCGGGACTCATACCCTCCAGTGGAGTGGTCCCAGAGGATCATGACTGAATTTCCCTGGCTCAACGGGATTACCGTCATGGATAAAGACGGGCAGATTCTGTCCATGTACCCTGAAACCGGAATCAAACAACTCAGTTATGAACCAATCTTTCCCCAGGCCACATCCCTGGGCCAGGGCAGAGTCATGCTGGCCATTGAACACTCGCCCCTGGGCAGTGAAATCCTGCTGGTCAGCTCGGTTTATGAAGATTTCAATCTTACCGGCATGATAGTGGTTAATTTTGATCCCAGGACATTCATTTCCCACAGTACAGATCCTGATGAAATCATCCTGATCAGTGATCAGGAAGTGGTCTGGACAGGAAAGTATCAGGATGTGACCCCGTATCTGGAAGAAATAGACTGGGACCAAATGGTTTCCAGGAGGGTCAGTGGCAAGGTCAAGCTTGGCCCGGACAGCTTTTTCTGGTTTGCCCGGGCAGTGGGTGAAGACTGGCTGATTTATCTTACCCAAGACAGATAAGGAGGTTTCAATGCCCCAGGTTACAGTCACGGAACAACTGCTGATCCATCAAAAGGCCAGCCCCATGGCTACAGGCCGCTTTACCAGGCTGTTGAACGAACTTATCCTGGCGGCCAAAATAATCTCCAGAGAGGTGAACAAGGCCGGGCTGGTCAATGTTCTGGGCTTCACCGGCGAAACCAATATCCAGGGGGAAAAGGTCAAAAAACTGGACGAATTCGCCAACAGCGTCCTGATCCACAGACTCCAGAGGTCCGGACTGCTCTGCGCCATGTCTTCAGAAGAAAATGCCGACCTCATTGAAATTCCGGACAACCTCAAACAAGGGGACTATATCCTTATTTTTGATCCCCTGGACGGATCATCCAACATTGATGTCAACGTCAGTATCGGGACCATCTTTTCCATTCTGCGCCGAACCGGAGAAAACGGCCCGGTCACTCTGGACGAAGTACTCCAGAAAGGCTCGGAGCAGGTGGCTGCGGGATACTTTTTGTACGGAACATCCACCATGATGGTCTACTCGACAGGTGACGGGGTCCACGGATTCACCCTTGATCCCAGCGTGGGTGAATTCCTGCTGTCCCATCCGGACATAAAAATTCCGGAACAGGGCAAAATATATTCAGTTAATGAAGGTTACTGGGACTACTGGGACAAGCCCACCAGGGAGATTGTATCCTATTTCAAGTCCCCGGCCAATCAGAGAAAAAAACCCTATTCCATGCGCTATATCGGATCCCTGGTTTCTGATTTTCACCGCAATCTTTTTTACGGTGGTATATTTCTCTATCCCAGAGACACCAGAGATCCCAGGCTTGCTTCCGGCAAGTTGAGGCTTTTATGCGAGGCCAATCCTCTGGCCTTTATTGTGGAGCAGGCCGGAGGTCTGGCCATAGACGGGAAAAACCGGATCCTGGACATCGAGCCCCATGAGCTGCACCAGAGGGTACCCCTGTTTATCGGCTCCAAAAATGATGTCCAGAAGGTCAGGGAAATTTACGGTGGCGACTGATGCTTTGTCTTGGAATTGAAACATCCTGCGATGAAACTTCCCTGGCCCTGGTCCGGGACAACATCCTTGTGGATCAGGTCACCTTTTCCCAGGTGGATATCCATTCAGTTTTCGGCGGAGTTGTGCCGGAAATGGCTTCCAGAGAACATCTGAACAGAGTGGGCGTGCTTTATAATGAGCTTCTGGACCGGACCAGGACCGACCCTCAAGAGATCCAGGCCATTGCCGTAACCAGGGGGCCTGGACTGCTGGGGTGCCTTCTGGTGGGACTGGGTTTTGCCAAAGGTCTCTGTCTGGCCCTGGACATCCCCCTGGTGGGAGTGAATCATCTTCATGCCCACCTCATGGCCCCGGGCCTGGAAGGGAAGATAAAGTTTCCAGCCCTGGGCCTTCTGGTGTCCGGAGGACATACCAGTATCTACCTCATCAATTCTCCCCTGGATTTCCAGCTGTTGGGCAAAACACTGGACGATGCAGCTGGTGAGGCCTTTGACAAGGCAGCCAAGACCCTGAATATCCCCTATCCCGGAGGAGCCCATATTGACCGGTTCGCCGGATTTGCCGAGCCTGATCAGAAGATGTTTCCCCGCCCCTATCTGGACAATACCAACCTGGACTTCAGCTTCAGCGGCATCAAGACAGCCGTGGTCTACCATGTACGGGACAATCCCCGCCTGGTGCTGGCCGACCCGGAAATGGTGGACCAGGACTTTATCCCGCCTCCTGAACTGGCCACGGTCTGTGCATCCTTTAACTGGGCAGTGGCCGGGGCTCTAAAGGTCAAGCTGGCCAGGGCCCTGGCCAGGTACAAGGTCCAGAGCGTTGTTCTGGCCGGGGGGGTGGCGGCCAATACCATGATCAGAAAGACCCTGACTGACCTGGTCCGGGAACAGGGCCTTGAAATGGTCATGCCCAGCCTGTCCCTCTGCACTGACAATGCAGCCATGGTGGCCTGGCATGGAAGTTTACTGATCAGAAACGGATATTTTCATCCCCTGGACCTTGAGGCCATCCCCAGGGGCAGGAAGATTCCCATGGACTACCACCGGGTGAACTGAAAAGCCTGCTTTGCCCGGGCCGATCCATGCCAGCTGTCCATTGTCCGGGTCAAAACCCGGGCCTGTGAAAAATAATTGGATTCATAATACAATAAAAAAAGAGGTTCACATGCGAAGCCACAAAATGACCAAGGGACTGGAAAAATCTCCCCACCGATCTCTTATGCACGCTCTGGGCTTGACCCGCGAAGAAATTAACAGGCCCCTGATCGGGGTGGTCAATTCAGCCAATGAAATTGTGCCCGGGCACATAAATCTTGATAAGATATCAGCTGCAGTCAAGGCCGGAGTAAGAATGGCCGGTGGAACACCTCTGGAGTTTTCAACCATTGGAGTCTGTGACGGTCTGGCCATGAATCACCAGGGGATGCGCTTCAGCCTGCCCAGCCGGGAACTCATTGCTGACTCCATTGAAATCATGGCTACAGCTCACCCCTTTGACGGCCTGGTATTAATACCCAACTGCGACAAGGTAGTCCCGGGAATGCTCATGGCCATGCTCAGGATCAACGTGCCGGCCCTGGTCATCAGCGGCGGGCCCATGCTTGCCGGTGAATTCAGAGGGGAAAAGGTGGACCTGATATCGGTTTTCGAAGCCGTGGGAAAGGTCAGAAGCGGACAGATGGACCCTGAAGACCTGGCTGAGCTGGAAGAAAACGCCTGTCCGGGATGCGGATCATGTTCAGGCATGTTCACTGCAAATTCCATGAACTGCCTTTCTGAAGCCATTGGCCTGGCTCTGCCTGGAAACGGAACCATCCCGGCTGTAACCAGTGCCAGGATCCGTCTGGCCAAAACTGCAGGTATGCGGGTCATGGATCTGGTAAAAAAAGACATCAAACCCAGGGACATCATTAATCCCAAAAGTGTTGCCAATGCTGTGGCCGTGGATATGGCCCTGGGCTGTTCCACCAATACTGTCCTCCATCTTCCGGCCATTTTTGCCGAGGCTGGTCTGGACCTGAACCTGGACATATTCGACGTCATGAGCAAGAAAACCCCGAACCTGTGCAGACTCTCTCCTGCCGGGACCCACCACCTCCAGGACCTGCACAGGGCCGGCGGCATTCCAGCCATAGTGTCCGAACTGGCCAAAGAAGAAATCTTTGACCTAAACGCTGTAACAGTCACTGGCCGGTCCTGGGGTGAAAACCTGGAGCAGCTCAAGGCCGGGGTCAAAGACTATCAGGTCATCAGGCCTATTAATGACCCTTACAGCAGGGAGGGTGGCATAGCCATCCTCAAGGGCAACCTTGCTCCCCAGGGTGCTGTGGTCAAACAATCGGCCGTGGCCCCGGAAATGATGGTCCGGTCCGGTCCGGCCAGGGTGTTTGAAAACGAGGAAGACGCTGTGCAGGCCATCCTGTCCGGTCAGATCAACAAGGGAGACGTAATTGTCATCCGCAATGAAGGCCCAAAAGGGGGACCTGGCATGAGGGAGATGCTCACTCCCACCTCGGCCATTGCCGGCATGGGCCTGGACAGGCATGTTGCTCTCATCACTGACGGCCGGTTCAGCGGAGGGACCAGGGGCGCGGCCATCGGGCATGTTTCCCCTGAGGCTGCTGAAGGAGGAATGATCGCCCTGGTCAGGGAGGGTGATGAGATCAATATCGACATCTTTAAGGGCGACCTGAACCTTAATGTTCCTGACGATGAAATAGAAAAGAGAAAAAAAGAGTTCAAGCCCCGTGATCAGAAGATCGACTCACCCTTTTTGCGGCGGTACAGCCGGCAGGCCGGATCTGCCGCCAACGGGGCAGCCTACAGATCATAGCCATGTTTCACTGGGAAAAACACGCTCAGGAGTACGATGCCTGGTTTTCCACCCATCCAGGAAAATTCGCCCTGGAACAGGAAAAAAGACTTGTTCAGCATCTGGTTTCATCCTGGCCCAGGCGCAAGCAGAGTCTTCTGGACATAGGCTGCGGTACCGGAGCCTTTCTGGAGCTGTTCTGGGAGTCAGGTTTTGATGTCTATGGTATTGATGCCTCCCCTGGAATGCTGGCCAGGGCCAGGGAGAAGATGGGCAACCGGGCGGACCTCCACCTGGGTAAGGCCCAGCACCTGCCTTTTGATGACAATGAGTTTGATTTTTCCGCCATCATCACCTTGCTGGAGTTTTGTCATGAACCGGAAAAGGTCATCAGAGAAGCGGCCAGGGTGACCAAAAAGGGCATCCTGCTCTGCTTTCTCAACAAAAAATCCCTGTATTGTCTGGGCAAAAAAATGACCACCCGCAACAATACAGGGTTTTTTAAACAGGCCAGGCTGTTTTCAGTCAAGGAAGTAAAAAAACTGCTCTTTGATGTGCTGGGACCCAGGGTGATATCCGCAAGATCGGTCCTTCCCGGGCCTGAGTCCACCTGGACCTGCCCCTGGCCTCTGAAGATGGTCAACAGGCTCTTCCTCCCTGCCGGGATAGGGGCTTTTTCCGGCATGCGCGTGGACCTGATTGAAAGGACCCCTTTGAAGACCCCACTGATGGCCGTGAAGAAAGAGGCCGGAGCCAGTTAAAACTGGTGAGGACTCGACTCTGCGGCCCTATCCCCTCCAGACACCCCTGGAAGTACTGCTGAAACGCAAGATCATATCAGCCTGACCATGACCTGGTCGCCCTGGGACAGTCCTTCGCAGTTTTCAGGTATCCTGATCAACCCGTCAGCCCCAAGCATGGTCTTCAGAAGACCTGACTTGCCGGTTACAGGGACTGCTATCACCCCCTGCTCTCTGCTTTCCAGCTTGACCCGGACATAATCAGCCCGTCCGTATTTAGAGGCCAGATTCCTGGACAGGGCTGCCCGGATCATGAATTTTTCATCCCAAGTAAATGGATCCGGATCTCCCTGAAGATGCCTGAGAAAAGGAAGCACCAGGACCAGCATGACCACCTGGGCAGAGGTGACCTGGCCGGGCAATCCCCAGATACATTTGCTGTTCAACCGGCCGAATATGGTGGGTTTTCCCGGACTCAGGGCCAGGCCGTGGGCCAGGATCTCAATTCCGTCCAAGTCGGACATGGCCTTGATGGTGAAGTCCCTGTTGCCGACCGAACTTCCTCCGGAAACAAGGACAATATCATTATCCTCCATGGCCCTGGCCAGAACTTTAGCCAGGGAGTCCCTGGCATCAGGCACTATGCCGTATGTCCGGGCCGGACAACCAGCCTCCCTGACCATCTGGACCAGGGCATGGGTGTTTACATCCCTTATCCGGCCAGGGCCAGGATCCTGGTTTATCTCCACCAGCTCATCGCCAGTGGAAATTATTCCCACCTCAGGTCTTTTATAAACCTGAACCCTTCCAATCCCCAAAGCAGCCAGCAGCCCGGTCCTTGGCCCGGTTATGACCTGCCCCTGTCTGAGGATCAGTTCCCCTTTACCAACGTCCTCCCCCTTGAGCATGACATTTTCCCAGGGTGCCACAGGTCTCCTGATTTCAACTGTACCCTGGCCCATTTCATGGACATGCTCCACCATGACTACGCTGTCAGCCCCTGGGGGAAGGGTCCCGCCAGTGACGATCCCAACACATTGCCCGGACTCCAGCTCGATTTCAGGGACATCCTCAATGGCCAGGTCAACAATTTTTTCCAGGTAGACCGGATTGGACTCGCCAGCCCCGAAGGTGTCCCTGGCCAGAACAGCGTATCCGTCCATGGCCGATCTGTGGCTTCCGGGCAGATCTTCAGGTGAATAAACATCCTCAGCCGCCAGCCTTGATCCGGCCAGTTCAAGATCCACCCTTTGGGACTCAAGAAGAGGAGTCTGGCGGATGATGGAAAAAAATTCACCCAGCTTTAAGGCATCAAAAAAATCCTGCATACTGATCACCCGGTCCCAGCTTCATTACATCCCTGTCCTGAAATGGTATTCCAGAGTTGATCCAGGGCTTCCATGGGCCTGGGATGCTGAAATATATTTCTGCCAATACTAATTCCTGCAGCTCCGCAGTCCATGGCAGACCTGATCATGGCCAGAAATCCCTGGAAGTCATCCTGTTTTGGACCTCCAGCCACTACTACCGGAACAGGGCAGGACTTCAGGGCCCTGGAAAAGATCTTCTGCTCAGGACTGAAGGGAACCTTGACCAGGTCTGCCCCTACCTCGGCTCCCAGGCGCAGACAATGGGCTATGAGATGCGGATCAAGCTCATTGATTATCTGACCGCCCCTGGCATAAATCATGGCCATAACCGGCAATCCAAGCTGGTGGGCCTCATCCACTACCATACCCAGATCTGAAAGCATCCGGTCCTCAAGATCATTGCCTATATTGATATGCACTGACACAGCATCCGCTCCCAGACGCAGGGCCTCCTGGATGGAACAGACCAGGGTCTTGCCGTAGGAAGGAAGACCGTGTTTGGTTCCGGCTGACAGATGGACCACCAGGTTCTGGTCCGGCCTCAACAGTCCGCCAAGCTCCAAGGCCATGCCCTTGTGCAGAACAACACCCCGGACCCTGGTCTCTGCAAGCTGTCTTATCAGCCCGGGCATATCGTCAAGTCCAGCAACCAGGCCGTCACTGACCCCGTGATCCATGGGCAGAATCATGGTCCTGTTGCACTGGTGGTCAAAAAAACGGCCCAGCCTGCGTTTAAATCCCATCATATCATACCTGCCTGTTGGTTATAATGATTTGCCCACTGCCTTGTGTCCGGCTGACAGGCCAGGTCATCTGTCCGACCACAGCAGCCGGCGTCCTTTAATCTTCAGCCATCCAAGCCCCAGCCCGTTCCAGTAAAATCCCTGAAGGCCACCCTGAACAGAGCCGGACACAGCCTGGCTCTGCCCGTTGATCAGCCTTCTTACCAGACCGGGGTCAGAAGTACAGAAACCGGTTTTTATCCCATCTGAGGGGAGAAATATCCTCATTCTGGGAGACAGGGCATAACCCTTGCCCTTTTTCCTGCCCACGTGGGTGCCCTGCACCTTCAAGCCGGCCTTGATAAAAGACCAGGCCCGGTCCGGGACAAAATAGACATTGCCTGAAAAATCGTAAAAATTTCCAGAGCCAGGGTGCCGCATATCCAGATCAAAAGCAACCGGCTGCCGGGACAGGGCCTGCTGGGGGACCTGGTCTGAACAGGATCCGGAACTTCTGTCCGAAGTAAGAAGGGCCATAAAAAAATCCTGTCCCCCGGTCCGGCTTCCCCTGACCCTGATCATGCCCGGACCGGTCCTCTGGACCTCCAGTCCCAGGGCTGAACCTGAAAACGGGACCTCCTGGTCCACCGCCTTCAGGGGCAGGTCATCCAGCGCCAGGAGAACCTGTTCTTCATTTTCCTGCTCATTGGTGGTGCAGGTTGAGTAGACCAGTCTTCCGCCCGGAGCCAGAAGCCGGGAGGCAGACGTTATAAGGGACTTCTGAAGAGCCTTTAATGCCCCCAGCCTGTCCTGGGTCCAGATGTCCAGCACCCTTGGATTCTTCAGAACCGTGCCCCACCCGCTGCACGGGGCATCCAGAAGAATATAGTCAAAACTTGCTTTGCTGCAAGGAAAGTCCTGACCCTGATAGCCTGAAGTAATCACATTCACCAGGTTGAGCCGCCTGAGATTGGACCGTAAAGTGGCCAGCCTGGACGGATTGGGTTCATTGGCCACAATCAGGCCTCCAGGGCCGACAAGGTTTGCCAGCTGGCTGGTTTTGCTCCCGGGGCTGGCACAGAGATCCAGCACAGTGGAACCAGCATCCGGAGCCAGGAGCATCACCGGCAGCATGGATGAAATATCCTGGATATAAATATATCCGAAATAGTTGGCCAGGCTGTTGCCCATGGAAAAAGGGCTGGTCTTGAGAGTCTTTATGTCCTGGCGCCCTGGAATCCCTTGAAACTCGAACCCTTCCTCCTGAACCAGGGACAGGACCAGTTCCTGGTCCTGCTGGGAACAGTTCAGCCTGAAAAAACGGGTTACACTGCTTGGAATGGTTTGTTCCATCATCTTTATAAGGTCCCGGTGTAATTTCCGGTTATCGCTGGAAGTCGGGCCGCCTGCAGTTCCAGACATCTTGATCCGCCATCAGATGGCTGCCCAGTGGTTTTGTTTGCCCAAAATGTTTTGCCTAGTAAAGAAATAATTGATACCATGGATAATTATGTTGACAAACATGGTCTTGACCTTGAAAATTATCAATAAAAGCAATGCGGCTGGAGGAAATATAATGCGCTTTAAACCACTTTTGTTTTTCATTACTTTTCTGCTTTTCCTGTGCCCCCAGGCCAAGGCCCAATCCACCAAGACCTTTGCGGTCCTCCCTTTTGAGGTCCATGGCCCCCAGGAATATCAGTATCTGTCCCAGGGGATCCAGTCCATGCTCAGCTCCAGGCTGACCAGGGCCGGTCAGACTTCTTCCATTCCTCCCGGAGAGGTGAACCGCAGGGTCACCCAGTTGCCCGAGTCCACTGATCAGGCCCGGGACATCCGCTCCGAACTGGGAGCGGACTTTCTGGTCTACGGCACTGTCACGGTCATGGACCGGGAGACCAGCCTGGATGTATATACTATTGCAGCGGACAGGTCCTTTGACCCGGTTCTCAAACAGCCTTCCCTTGCAGCCCTGATTCCTTCCCTGGAACAGGTGGCTGCCGATCTCCTGACCCAGGCTGTTCCCGGGAGTGCGCCAGCCCCTGAAACTGAGCAGGTGATTCAACAGGAAGTGACTGCTGCCCAGGCCCCAACAGGGGCAGATGTTTTTGTCAGTCCCCACTTCAGGTTTGAGGACGATCCTTACGCAGCCGGCAGGTGGCGCAGTCAGACCCTTTCCTTTGCCAGCGTAGGCATAGCCCTGGGCAAGTCAGCTCAGGACAACGGACAGACCATTTTCATCCTGGGCGACCGAGCGGTTCACGCCTATCGGCTGGACCAGGGCCGGATGCTGCCGGTGGCAACCTATGAAGCCCCCCTCACTTACCAGTGCCTGAACATCAATACCTATGACCTCAACCGGGACGGCAACGATGAGATAATCGTCTCTGCGGTGCAGGATGAACGGGCCAGGACCTTTATCCTCAGCTTTGAAGACAATCAGTTCAAGACCCTTTATGAACGGATTCCTTTTTTCATGAATGTGGTCAACCTTCCCCCTAACTACAGACCAGCCCTGGTCGGTCAGAGGCTGGCCACAGGAACCAGGCTGTTCAATCCCGGTTCAGTCCAGGAAGTGATGATGACCAGCCAGGGTCCTGAGCTGGGTCCGGGTCTGTCCCTGCCGCCCAATGCCAACATCTTCAACTTCGCCTATCTGCCCGAAGGTGACAGCCACCTGGTGGTGATAGCTGAAAACGACGTCCTCAAGGTCTACTCTGCCGGCCATAATCTGCGTTACACAACCTCTGACGAGTACGCAGGCTCAGGTCTTGGCCTGGAAGTTTACGGAACCATGCCCGGCCTGGCCAGGGGCAGCGATCACGACCCGGACTATTACTATATCCCCACCAGACTTTTGCCCTACCGGTTCGCTGGAGGCACCAGATACCATCTTCTGGCTCACAAACATCATGCCGGCCTGTCCAGAATATTCGCCCGATACCGGAACTTTCCCGAAGGCGAGATCAGGGCTCTGTTCTGGGATGATATTGGACTCAACGTCCACTGGAACACCAGAAAAATCAGGGCCAGCATCGTTGACTTTGGAATATACGACTTTGACGGAGACGGGCAAAAAGAACTGGTGGTTCTGCTGAACACCCACCCCGGTATAACCGGGCTTCAGGACAAAAGCACCATTGTCCTGGCCTATAAAATGGACCAGGCAGGAATGGGAGGGACCAACTGACCTGGTTTTTTGTAAAACATGGCATTAAGAGTAGAGCATTGCCGGGTAACCCCCCAGGAGTCCGGACAGAAGCTCCTCTCCTACCTCAAAAGAAAAATGGGCCGGGACTTTCCAGATCCCGGCCTGATGCGTTTGATCCGGACCGGCCAGGTCCGGATCAATAAACGCCGCTGCAAACCCTTTGACCGGGTCCTGGCCGGCGATATCATCCGTATTCCTCCCCACACCAATTCTGAACCGGCTTTGCCCGCCCCTGGCGGTCCAGTGGATATCCACTTTTCCCACCCGGATTTTCTGGTCTTAAACAAACCCGGTAATCTTCCTGTCCATTCAGGCACAGGTCACTCAGACAGCCTGGTGGCCAGGGTCCGCCAGGCCTTTTCTGACCAAAGCTTTCCGCCAACCCCGGCCCACCGCCTGGACAAGGCCACCACTGGCCTGGTTCTTTTTGCCAGGTCATTTCAGTGGCTTGAGTACATCCACTCCATCTGGACCACTGCTGACATGCACAAGACTTATCTGGCCTGGGTCAGAGGGGTGGTGGATGGAGGATGGACCAGAATGGAGGACAACCTGACCCGGACAGCCCACCGGGTAAAACCGGACACTCATGGAAAAGAGGCCAGGTCAAAGTTCAGACCCATTGTCCAGCGCAGAAAAATGACCCTTCTGGCCATCTCTCTGCAAACAGGACGGACTCATCAGATCAGAGTGCAGCTTGCCCAGAGGGGCATGCCGGTCATGGGCGATGTCCGCTACGGCGGACCCAGGAACCAGGAAGGGGTGATGTATCTGCACTGCTTTCACCTGGCCTGGCCCGGGCATGAATTCAGGCTTCCTCCGGGGTGGACAGGCAGGTTCGGTACCAGCGGGATAAAAGAAATCAGCCCAAACCGGGCATCCCTTTAAGATTCTCAAAATCTTTTTTCTTCAGTCCCAGCAGGGTGAACCAGTATTGATGGCTGATCATAAAATCCAGCGACTGGAAAAAATCCTGGGTGGTGTGGGGCTCCAGGGTAAAGGTGGGGGATATATCCATAAACTCCAGACCGGCAAAGAGCTCCACAAAAGGGATCTCCCCGGCACCCATGCCCAGGTGCTGATCAAAGGAACCGTCATTGTCGTGAAGGTGGAGGTGTTTCAGATAAGGGGCCAGGGTCTGAAGCCAGATGTTGAGGTCCTGATCCTTCTTGCCCCTGCCAAAGCTGAACCAATGTCCCAAATCAAGGCAAAAACCCATTCTGCCGCCCAGCTCAGTCAGGACATCCTTGATATGGGTGGGGTCCTGTTCATGAACATTTTCCAGATAAACCGGGACATCACCAGCCGCATCCAGGACTTTTTCCCAGGTGGATACTGAATTGTCCAGCCATCTGGAATAATCATCATCATACACTCCCGGCTGGTAGCCTGAATGGACTATCATATGGTCAGGGCTGTACCGGGCTGCCTGCTCAGCAGCCATGACCAGCCTTCTGGCGCTTGCCCCGCAGATGAAACTGTCCAGGCTTCCCGGCTTCAGATCCAGAAAAGGCAAGTGAAAAGCGACCCTCAGGTCCTTGGACTTAAAAAAATCAAGCCTTTTAGAGTTATCCTGTTTCTCCCAGGAATCAATGCAGTCCGCATCCAGACCCAGCTCCGGACAGATCCGGCTCTCCAGGAAATACTCCGAGTATTCAGGAAACTTGTCAAAATAGGTCAGCGGGAGATTAACAAAAAAACCTGTCATTTATCATCCAGTGGCTACAAAAGGATATGGGACATGGGAAATGTTTCACTGTAAAGGGTGTTTCCCTGGTCATCATTGGCCTTGACCCGCAGGGCAAAGATGGAATCCTGATCCAGGATGTCGGGCAGGTCAAAGGTGGTGTCCACCCTTTTGAACCTGGCAATGGCAAAATCCAGATCACTGTCCTGGAGATTGAGATCAACCATAAGACCGTCCCGTCTGACCAGAAAAAGATACACCCTGCCGGAAACAGTCTGATCGCTGACCAGGTTGTTGACCTCCAGCTGGACCCGCATCCTTCCCCGGACGAACCTGGCCTGGACATTTGAAACTCCGACGATGTTCCTGTCCTGAAATTCAAAGACATCGGTCAGATCCACCGTGGGCGAAGGACTCTGCCGCTGCTGCTGGTTGCCGGTCAAAAACGAGCGCAGCTCCTCTTCATTGTAACCATCCAGGATTTCCTTGACATTCCGCAGCCTTTTCAGCTCCCTCTGGGCGTCATCAAGCAGCTGGACCTGATGCTGGTAAAGACCTGCTGTCTCCTTTTTTTCCTGAAAAAAGACAAAACTCAGATACCCTCCGGCTCCTGATCCAATAAACAGAAGAACAAACAACAATATCATAAACTTAAGCCAGAATGGTCTGAGCCGGTATCGCCGGACCGAGGTATCATCCCGCATCAGAATGATATTGTACTTGTTGTCCTTCACCTGATTTCGCTCCAGGTTTCAGATGTAATGAGCCATTCATCCTTGAATGGGGCCATGACCAGGGTTTTGCGGCCAAAGTCGGAGTATCCTTCCACGCTTGCATAACTCTGGATGAATTGAACCTGGAATCCATGGTCAAGAAGGGAAACTTCAATGTCCTTGAACTGAATTGTTTCCGGGACATTGCCCCTGCCCCACAGGTCCTGCTTGTGATTAATGATGCTTCTGATTCCCCGAAGGTTGTTCTGAACTGCCCGGGCATGGTAAAATGATCCGTACCTGTCCAGGTCGGCATCCAGCCAGGCTTTGCGCCACTCTTCCAGGACCAGGACCAGCTCCCCTTCCCGGCTGAGCAGATACTGCTGCTCAAGATAAGGCTCAGGATAGGGCCGCCACTCTTCGCCCACTATTCTGAAGTCTCTGGCCTCGTCTTGTTTCCAGTAAAGCCTTTTTATGCCGGTTGAATAAAATCCCGGGGCCTTGAAGACCTGGCCAAAATAACTGACCCAATATCCCGGCCCTTTGACCACTTTAGGGTCTTCAATATACACATCCATCCATGGATACTGTCTGAAAAGCCTTTGCTTGTGATTTCTGAACCGGCTGAAGCTCTGGCCGGTGCTCCTGGGGAAGAGCCTGGAATCGTAGTGTTCAAAATAATTGTCAGACTTCATCTGCCAGTTTCTGGCCCATTCCCGGCTCAGATCAGCAATCTTCCTGGAGGATTCAGGAATTGTCTCTGCAGGTTCCCAGGAAACTGCCTCAGTGATTATCACCGGGGTCCTGCGCAGCTGGACCAGATCTTCCAGGGCCAGCATGTACACCATGTCCATGGCCACACAACCCTCAGTATCATAGGGAACCACTTCTTTTCCCCGGCCATGGATCCAGATGCTGTGGCCCGTCTTATTCTTGATCCGGTCTATGGGATTGGGATAATTAAGGGTAAAGGCCAGTTCGCCGTAGAGCTCATACGGGAGGTTGTTGGCCAGTCTCCGCTCAAGAAAATATATACCTTCCGGGGTCTTGAGATCGCCTTCAACCATTTTGTCCCCATGGGCCTGACCAGTGGTACACTGCCAGGCCTCTTCCTTGCGCAGGGGACTCTTGTTGGAAAACACCAGAAAGCTCTGATTAGTCTTGTCCACCACCAGCAGGGTTTCCGGGGCAAAGGCGTCTGCTGTCAGATGCGGGCTCCAGGCCAGGGCAGGAGGTGCTGCCATCAGGGAAAATATCAGGACAAGAAATATGCGCAACTTACTTAACCTCACCATTCAAGTTCAATCCTGCCCAGGGGGCCGGCCATGATCATCTGCAGAGAATCCGATGCAGGAGCAGGGAATCTGAGGACATAGCTCTGGTGCCACTGATGGACATAGGGATAAAAGGTTCTGAGTCTGGCCAGGGGTTTTCGCACCGGTCTGATTTCCAGGGGATAAATTTTCTGATCATTACTCAGTATAAAGACCGACCACAGGGGGTCGTTGAATCTGAGTCTGCTCTGCTCCATTCTGGGGCTGTAAATGGACAGAAATATCGCCAGCTCCGTGTCCAGAGAACGGACCATGTTTTCCAGCAATTCTTCCTGCTCTGCCTGGTTCAGGGCAAAAACTTCGCCCCTTTTCAGGACATAGGCATCCATCCACTCCCTGCTCTTAAGGGTGGCGTGGACAATAATTTCAGTTTCAATCCCCGAATAGATGGACCCGGTTCTGGTCCACTGATGGGTGGCGGCAATATAGGGATCATCCAGGTCAGGCCATAAAAAACGGACTGCCTGGTGCTCCCGGCATCCCATCAGGAAGACCGTTGCCAGAGTGATAACCAGAATAGTCAAAAAACTAATTTTTTGCCGCATGAACCAGTTCTTTCCTGGTGAAAATTGAGATCAGATCATACCCGGCCCGGGCCAGGTTTTCCCTGCCCCCTTCCTCCCTGTCCAGAACGCAGATCACCCCCCGGATGTCAAGGCCTGCATCCCTGACCCTCTCACAGGCCGTAATCAGGGTTCCTCCGGTAGTTACCACATCCTCCAGCAGACAGACCCTGAATCCCGGCTCAAAGTTGGCCATGCCCTCCAGATAGGCGTTGGTGCCATGGCCCTTGGCCTTCTTGCGGATAATGAAGCCCGGCAGGGGCGTCTGATCCAGATGAGAAAGCACAGTAACAGCGGACACCAGGGGGTCCGCACCCAGGGTCATGCCCCCCACACCCTGGATGTCCAGGGAGGAATCCTTGATCATATCCAGGAAGATCCTGCCTATGAGGTAGCCGCCTTCAGGGTGCAGTGCAGTCTGCTTGCAGTCAAAATAATAATCGCTTTTCTTGCCTGAGGTCAGGGTGAAGTCACCTTCCCGGTAGGATTTGGCATACAGGAGGCTGGCCAGCTTTTTCTTGAGTCGGTTCAGATCGGTCATCCAAGCACCCTGGTCATGATAAGTTCCTCGTGTTTTAAATAATAACCTGAATCAAAAAGTTTTTCCAGTTCTTCCGGACTGAAAAATTCGCTGATTTGGGCATTCTGCCTGATTCTCTCGGGAAACTGGGTCCTGTTTTCCCAGCAGTACATGGCCTCTTTCTGGACCAGTTCATAAGCCTTCTGCCGCTGCATGCCCTTTTCTATGAGCCCCAGCAGAACCCTCTGGGAAAAAAACAGCCCCATGGACAGATTCAGGTTCCGGTCCATGTTCTGGTCATTCACCCTTAAATTGGCCAGAACACTATTCAGTCTGGAAAGCATATAATGGATAAGAATGGTGGAATCAGGCATAATGACCCGTTCCACTGAAGAGTGGCTGATGTCCCGTTCATGCCAGAGGGCCATGTTTTCCATGGCAGCCAAGGAATTGGTACGGACCAGCCTGGACAGGCCGGTCAAGTTCTCGGCTGAAATGGGATTCTTCTTGTGGGGCATGGCAGACGAACCCTTCTGCCCCTTGGAGAACCCCTCTTCCACCTCCAGAACCTCTGTGCGCTGCAGGTGTCTAAGTTCCACGCAGATCCTTTCAATGCCCCCGGCCATAATGGCCAGGCTGGTAAAGTACTCGGCATAACGGTCCCGCTGGATGATCTGGGTGGAGACCGGGTCCGGCTCAAGCCCCAGGATCTGGCAGGTAATCCGTTCCACTTCAGGCTCCAGATGGGCATAGGTGCCCACTGCCCCGGAAATTTTTCCGATCCTTATATTTTCCAGGGCCCTTTGCCACCTCTGGCGATGCCTCTGGAATTCAGCGTAAAAACCGGTCATTTTCAGGCCAAAGCTGGTGGGTTCTGCATGGATGCCGTGGGTCCGGCCCATCATGAGCCGGCCTTTGAATTTTGCGGCCAGTCCGGCCAGGGTCTGGAGAAGATCGTCCAGGCCCCTGGAGATCATGGTCCCGGCCCGGAACAAAAGAAGGGCATTGGATGTGTCCACAATATCCGACGAGGTACATCCCAGGTGGATATATCTGGATGACGGGCCAACCTTTTCCTCCACTGCAGTAAGGAAAGCTATGACATCGTGCTTGGTCTGCTCCTCGATCTCCAGGATTCGCTCCAGATCAAAGTCAGCCCTGGATCTGATGTTCTCCATGTCTTTCCCGGGGATTATCCCCAGGCGATGCCAGGCCTCGCAAACGGCCAGCTCAACTTCCAGCCAGGCCCTGAACCTGTTTTCCAGGCTCCACATCTCACCCATTTCTTTTCTAGTGTATCTTTCAATCATTGAAGAATTCTCGGTGTGTTTGGGAAAAGGTGAAGGTATAAGACTGATACGAAAAAGGCAGCTTTTAGAGCTGCCTTTCCGGGATTAATCCGCGCTTGAATCTGTTGTGGCTCCAGAACCGCCGGACCCGGAACCCGAAGCAGTGTCCGGACCGGATGAGGCCTCCTGGGCCTTGGGCTGGCCATTGCCATTGCCGGCTGAGGACTGGCGGTTACAGTAGTCTGTCACATACCAGCCACTGCCCTTGAGGACAAAGGCTGAGTTGGAAATAAGCCTGGATGAGGCCCCTCCACATACTGGACAGACCATATCCCTGTCCTCAAAGCCTTTCTGCCATTCCTCAAATACCTGCTGGCAATCGCTGCACCTGTACTCGTAGATGGGCATGTTGGTTTCCTCCTTACAGGCTCCATTGAGAAACTGGAAAAATTCTATCTAATACCGCATCCGGCTGTGTCAACAACCCTTTCCGGCCCCAAAAGGCCTTGAGGACCCGGCCTGTTCCGGCCAAAACCAGTCCCAGACCGGCCAGCTGCAGCCAACAATCGGCTATTCCTTGCCTGCAGCCTTTTTGGCTTCCTTGATCCTCTGCTTCATTCTCTTTTTGCGGCGCCTTCTGCGACGGTCAATCTCCTTGTGGCGCTCAATCTTTTTATGGCTTCCCATATATCCTCCTTGATATGTCTTAACTCAAAATAAAAATATTAGTCCCAAAGATTATTCTTTGTCCAGAAATTTATTGGCCTGAATCAGCCGGCCCGGTTCAGATCATGACCAGTTCATAATGCCTTGTGCCAAGGCCCAGTTCTTCTGCATATTCCAGGGCATACCCGCCATCGGTCCGGGGATGAATGAGTCCGAACTTGTCATCTCCAGGTCTGGTCTCTTGAGGAAGCTTGCTGGGAAAAAGGGGCTGGGCCTCATTGACCAGATCCAGACAGGCCTGGTCCAGGGCAACTGGATCCTGGGAGGCCAGAACCCCGATGTCTGCGCAGACCGGTGCATCACTGAAGCCCGGACAGTCGCAGTCCGGAGTGACATTGAATATAAAATTGATATGGACAGCCAGACCTCTTTTCAGGCTGAGTACGGCTGCTGCATACTCCATCATCCGCTCCAGAAAATCCCGGACATCGGTCTGCCAGTTGATCTGCAGGGCTCCGGTTTTGCAGACCAGAAAACAGGAGGCACAGCCAACGCATTTTTCCAGATCCAGCCCAAGGACATTATTCTCCAGGGTCAGGGCCTTAGGAGCACAGACCTCCACACAGGCTCCGCAGGCCTGGCAGTGCTTTTCCTCCACCTTGGGTCCCAGACCGCAGTGCTGGTGCATCTTGCCCTGCCTGGTGGCACAGCCCATGGCCAGATTCTTCAGGGCCCCGCCAAACCCGGCCAGTTCATGTCCCTTAAAGTGGCTGACATTGACCAGAAAATCGCTGTCCACAATGTCCCCGGCCAGGTAAAACTCCTTAAGCTTTTTGCCATTATAGTCAGTCCTGCGCTCATTACTGCTTTTAAGACCGTCAGCTATGATCACCGGGGCTCCCAGCACAGCCGGGTCAAATCCATGGGCAACAGCCTGCATGTGGTGGGATACGGCCTCTCCCCGGTTGCCGATATACAGGGTATTGGTATCGGTCAGAAAGGGCCTGGCCCCTGCCTTTTTGATGAATTCAACCACCGGCTTGATCCACAAGGGGGAAACAAAGCCTGTGGTCCCTCCCTCGCCAAAGTGGACCTTGATGGCTGTGAGCATGCCCGGTTCAAGCATGGCTCCCAGTTCCAGCTTTTTAAGAAGCTTTTTCAGCCGCAGATCATAGGGCATTTTGCGTGACGCCCTCAGATTCCAGAAATACACCTTGCTCATACCGGCTCCTTAAAAGGTTTTGCAAAATAAAAAGGGAACAGCCCCCTGGGCCTGTTCCCTTTTTATATAGGCAAATATGCCGGAAAAGACTAGAACCTGTAACTGAAGCTAATACCCATGAGATGGGTCCGACCGTCTTTGAATTTACTGTCCAGGACATCATCATCAGCCCTGCCATCTATCTTTCTGTTTGCAAACCACAGGTATGAATATGAAAGATCCAGGCTGGCCTTGTCCCAATTGAATCCAACACCAGTGGTGATGATATGCCGGTCATTGGTTGGAGTCATGTAATCAGCATACTTGTCCCGGTCCGGGATCTGGTCGTAAACATAACCCAGCCGAAGATCTATCAGCTCGTTCAGGTTGTACTCAGCACCCAGCTGAAACCGCCACACATCCTTCCACTTCTTGTCTGTTGATACTGTTTTTCTTTCATTCGACTGTCCAGGGGTCAAGGGCTTTCCATAATCAATTTTCAATTTATCGTATGTGCTCCAGAGAGTATAAATGGCATTCCCTTCCAGACTCAATCTTTCATGAGGCCTGAACAATATGCCAAGTCCAAATGAATCAGGTAACGTAATATCTCCTTTGGCGGATGTGTTTTCGAACTGGCCAAGCATATTGGCAAAAGGAGTCTGATTAAACTTTGCATCTCCCTTAATTGTCTGCTTGACCCTGCTTTTGTAAGTCAAACCAAAGGCCCACATATCATTGGGTTTATAATGAATTGCAATGTTTCCGCCAACCCCGTAACTGTCTCCATCCAACCTTGCCCTTATATCTCCATCAATAAAAGGCACATCTTTTTTCTGATAAAAATCAAACCACATCACCTCAGCGCCCAATGCAATGGACAGGGTATCAGTCACTTTATAGGCAATATTGGGATTAAAGGAAAAGGACCTGACCCGGGTGAATATATTGTTGTACCGGCCTTCCCAGTCATCTGGAAACTCAGTTCCCAGGCCGAACCGGGTGTACAGACCCAGGCCCAGCCAGGCCTGATCTGTCAGCTGGTGGGTCAGAAAGGCGTGGGGCGGAATCCAGTAGTTACTTTTGATTTTGGTTGTCTCACCAGGAGTATCAATCTTGCCCTGGGGTGCCACCACTGAAAACCCGACCATGGTCTGGGTCCCTTCCAGCTGAGTTATGCCGGCTGGGTTATAAGCCACAGCCGAGGGATCGTCAGCCCGGCCGATCATGGTTCCGCCCATGGCCGTGCCCCTGGCCCCCCATTCATAAAGGGCAAAGCCTGCTGCATTTACACTCTCCACCTGAACAAAGACAACCAGTACCAATGCCAGCGCTAAGGTCTTGAAATTCATGCCGCCTCCTGAATAATTAGAAATCCAATAATTTCAGCCCAGATGAACTGCATATTTTAATATCACACAAAATTCTGCAGTCCATAGTATCTTTCCAGAATTTTGGCAATAAATTTTAAAAAATTAAATAGTAACTATAACTTAATCATTAAATCAGGCTGCCAGGAGAAAATCAATCCCTTCAACATATCCCCTGGCTTGTAAAAAGGCCCTGATCTCCTGCCTGGCATTTCTCTTGCGCACATAGGCCAGCATAAAGCACTCACCCTTTGCAGGCAGATCCAGGTAGTGCCTGATGGGCCGGCCTTGGATGAAATTTCCAGCCAGACTCTCCCTGATATCTATGTACCCGGCAATGCAGCAGCCGTGCCCGCTCAAATGCTCAGCCCGCTGTCTGGCCTGCCGGCCTGCGCCCCAGATCCAGATCCGGGGATGAAACGGGTTGTACTTGGCCAGCCATCTGGCCAGATATCCGGCCTTGAGCCGGAAAAATGCCTCAATGGAGTAATTCGGATGGGTCCTGGAAAGCCGGGTCTCGTGATCCTGCCAGTCAAGGACCCGGCAGGGTATCTTGGCCATTTTAACTCCCTGATCCAGCCATCTGAGCCAGAGTTCATAGTCTTCAGGAAAGGGGCCGTCAGCATACCCGCCCAGGTCTGTGGCCAGGGATGTTCTGAACATAACTGAAGGGTGAGCCAGGGGGGATTCTACAAAACGGTTCAGGCTGATGTCCTGATGGGTGCTTAGAGTGTTGAGCCACCGGACATAAAGATAGTAGCCGTAGCTCTTTTTTTTATCCCCCAGAAAACCCACCTGTCCTGAAACCAGGCCGTATTCAGGATTATCCCGGAGAAAGGAGAACTGTTTTTCCAGCCGGTCCGGCCTGGACAGGTCATCCCCATCCATCCTGGCCACAAAAGGGGCCCGGCAGAGCCTGAGACCAGTGTTCAGGGCTTTTACCAGTCCCCTGTCCAAAGTGGTGATCAGTCTGATCCTGGGGTCAAGTCCGGCAGCCCTGGCCAGAATGGCAGGAGTGTCATCGGTTGATCCGTCATCCACAACAACCAGTTCAAAATCGGCCAGGGTCTGGTCAAGGATGCTCTGCACAGCCCGGCTGACCGTGGAGCCGGCATTTCGAACCGGCATAAGCACAGAAACCGCAGGCCTGCTGGATATGACCGACAAGGTTATTCCCAGCGATCCCGGCGTTTTTTCAGTTCAATGTACTCGATCCGCCCCCGGTCGCTGATAAAGGCCAGGGTAAGCCAGCTTATCAGGCCGATGATCAGGGCTCCGCCCAGGGCTGACCAGAATCCCCGGATCTCCAGGCCGGTAACCACCCCGGACACCATGAGCAGCAGAACTGCATTGATGACAAAGGTGAAAAGACCCAGGGTCAGGATATTGATGGGCAGGGTCAAAAGGATGAGGACCGGGCGTAGAAGCGCATTCAGGATGCCCAGAAAGGCTGCCGCCACAAAGGCTGAAAAAAAGCCGCTGACATGGATCCCGTCGATGACATAGGCACAGATAAGGATGGCCGCGGTCAGGATCAGCCAGCGAATCAACAGTCCATGCATGTTGCACCTCTCTTACATATTATGTTTCCTGGATGTCCGGCCCGGGTTATGCCACTGGCTGATTTTCTCAGGGCCAAAACCTCCCGGTCCTATTTTTTCCAGGTTAAGGCTCAATTCCCAGAAAGCCCTGAATCCCGGTCATTATCATCTGTGCGGCCAGGGCGGCCAGGACCAGACCGGTCAGTTTGCTCAAGATTGATATGCCCCTGGTCCCCAGTCGTTCCTGAATGGCCGAACCCATGAGCAGTACCCCTGCAATGGATGCCACAGCAAAAAGCAGGGCCAGACAGCCCAGAAGCCTTGAGCCCAGATCAACCAGCTCAGCCCCAAGGACCAGGAGGGTGCCCATGGTGGCCGGTCCCACAATGATGGGTATGGCCAGGGGAACCACACTCACATCTCCGCTGGCAGCTGATGCTGAACCTCCGGCATTTCCCTGGACCAGGGCTATGCCGGAAAGAAAAAGCAGGACCCCTGCACCAATGCGAAAGGAGTCCAACGTAATGCCAAACAGAGAAAAAATCTGATTTCCTGCAAAAAAGAGCACCAGACAGATCAACAGCACAGCCACTGAAGTGGTCAGGGCAATATTTCTCCGCCGGGGCTCTTCAAACCCATCGGTCATGGTCAGAAACATGGTCAATCCGAAAAAAGGGGTGAACACAAAAAAGAGCTTGAGCCAGAGACTGAAAAATAAACCCATTCAAAAAACCTTTTCCCTTTTCCTAGGGCCTTAGACCAAAGGACCAGTAAAAAACGCTGCTGTTCCAGGGCCCTTAGCTGCTCAGGATTATTTACCTGAATCAAGCAGGGCCGTGTACAGGGCATGGGTCCCGCTGCACCCGTGCCCTGCAGCTGAAGCCTTTTTGTAAAGCTCTTCAACCAGGCTCAGACCCGGCAGACAGATGCCCAGGCGCCTGGATTCCTCCAGGGCGATGCCCATGTCCTTGATAAAGTGGTCGATCATAAAACCCGGGGCATAGTCACTTTTAAGGATCCGCGGGGCAAGGTTGTTCAATGTCCAGCAGCCTGCAGCCCCTTTGCTCACTGAACCCAGGACCCTGTCCGGATCAAGCCCGGCTGCTGCGGCATACACCAGACTCTCGCACACCCCGATCATGGTCCCGGCAATAATGATCTGGTTGCACATCTTGGCGTTCTGCCCTGACCCGGCAGGCCCATGGTGCAGGATATTCTCCCCCATCAGTCTGAACAGGGGAAATATGGCTTCAAAGACAGGCCAATCTCCCCCCACCATGATGGACAATTTGCCATTTCTGGCACCCACGTCTCCCCCGGAAACCGGTGCGTCCAGAGCAAAGGCCTTTTTCTCCGCCGCCCTCTGACTTATCTCTCTGGACAGATCAGGGCTGGTGGTGGTCATGTCCACACAGATGCCTCCAGGCCTGATACCTTCCAGCAGCCCGTCTTCCCCAAAATAAACCTGGCGGACATCCCTGGGAAACCCAACCATGGTCAAGACCACGTCTGCCTCCTGGGCAGCCTGCCCGGGCGATTCAACCCATACAGCCCCCTTGTCCAGCAAAGGACGGGCCTTTTCCCTGGTCCGGTTGAACACCCGGACATCATAACCGGCATCCAGCAGATGGCTGCACATGGACACCCCCATGACCCCGGTGCCGACCCAGCCGATGCAGGTGTTCTCCGGAGAAGGCTTCTGACAAACCCTGGTCAATGTCATGCAGGATCACCTCTTAACTTAAGGAAATTTTAAACCATTTTTTCATTGCTCAAAGGAACAAAAGCTTCACCTTTGCCAGCCAAATGTCAAGCCTGGACCTGGCTGAACCGGACAAATGGCACTGCTCTGCAAATGCATCCTGGCCGGATGAGGTCCGGGCTGCCAACAAAAATAGTGTCCAACAGCTACACAAAAAACAGGCCGGTTCAGGTTCAAAATGTTTTTTCCTGGCGCTAATTTCTTGCCATCCCGTGTCCACAGAGCTAAGCTGCAATCATGGAAACCCTGCGCATCGTAAAACCCAATTGACCCAGGCTCTTCCAGGAGAACCCATGCCCCAGAAAAAAAAGGAAAAAATCAATTTTGACGTGATCATCATCGGATGCGGCCCAGCCGGCCTTTTTGCCGCCTATCACCTGGGAGAGTACACCGGCCTTGATGTTCTGGTTATTGAGAAAGGCAGACAGTCCCGGAAACGGGCCTGCCCCATCAGCGGTACCCAGGAGTGTATCCGCTGCAAGCCCTGCAATATCCTGTCCGGCGTGGGCGGAGCCGGTCTCTTTTCCGATGGCAAGCTGAACTTCATTCACAAACTGGGCAAAACCGACTTGACCCAGTTCATGCCCCTCTCCGAGGCCAAACAGCTCATTGAGGAGACTGAAAAGATATTTAACCGGTTCAACATGGACGGCAAGGTATTTCCCACTGACATGGCCAAGGCCAGAGACATCCGCAAAAACGCCCTCAAGCATGGCCTGGACCTGCTCTTGATCAAACAGAAACACCTGGGCAGTGACAACCTTCCCGGACATATCGCGTCCATGGCCGAATACGTCAAGGACCAGGGAGTGACCTTTCATACCTCTGAAGAGGTTAAAGACATCACCGTGGATAACAGGGAAGTAACCGGGGTGACCACCAGCCGGGGTACCTACCACGCTCCCTGCGTCATCATGGCTCCGGGCCGGGTCGGAGCTGAATGGGTGGGTTCCCTGGCTCAGCGGCATGGCTTGAACGTCTCCCAGCGGGGAATAGAAGTGGGGGTCAGGGTTGAGGTCCATGCCGATATAATGCGCGACCTGTGCCAGGTTATATATGATCCCACTTTTTTCATCCGCACCAACAAGTACGATGATCAGACCCGGACCTTCTGCACCAACCAGGGAGGATTCGTGGCTTTGGAGAACTACCAGAATTTTGTCTGCGTCAACGGCCATGCCTATATGGACAGAAAATCAGAAAATACCAATTTCGCCTTTCTGTCCAAAGTGGTCCTGGAAGAGCCTGTCACCGACAACCATGCTTACGGCGAATCCATTGGACGCCTGGCCACCATCATTGGTGGAGGCAGGCCCATCCTTCAACGCTTCGGGGACCTCAAACGCGGCCGACGCTCCACCTGGAACCGGATCCGGAACAGCTTTGTGGAGCCCACCATGAAAAACGTGACATGCGGAGATGTTGCCATGGCCCTGCCGGGCCGCATTGTCTGCAATATCATTGAAGGCCTTGAAAAGCTGAATAATGTTGTACCCGGCGTCTCCAACGAGGAGACCCTGATCTATGCCCCGGAAATCAAATTCTTCGCCACCCAGATCGAAACCAGCAATGTCCTGGAAACCGCCATCAAAGGACTTTTTGTAGCTGGAGACGGTCCGGGTGTGGCCGGAAACATTGTTTCAGCCTCGGCCACCGGCCTTATCCCGGCCATGGAAATCGCCAGAAGGCATGCACAGGTCCGGACCGGCACTTCCAGCCGGAAAAAATCAAATCACCTGCCTGGTCCGGTCCAGGGCTGACAGTTTGTGCATGGGCAACAGTCCAGCCCCCAGAATCATGAACCATGTCTGTTATTCAGGCTTTCTGGCCAGGCCGTTGAATCCGGCGATATGAGTCCAGGCTTCCTGAGCGGTCTCCACATATGAAAAAAGATCCAGATCCTCAGGAGAGATGGTCCCCTCCTCTACCAGACTTTCAAAATTAACCACTCTCTGCCAGAACTCCCGGCCAAAAAGAAGCACTGGCATGGACTTGATGCGCATGGTCTGGATCAGGGTCAGGGCTTCAAAAAGCTCATCCAGGGTGCCGAACCCTCCGGGAAAGGCCACCAGAGCCCTGGCCCTGATCAAAAAGTGCATCTTGCGGATGGCAAAATAATGGAACTGAAAGCAGAGTTCCGGGGTTATATACTCATTGGGAGCCTGCTCATGGGGCAGGACTATGTTCAGGCCGATACTTTTGGCCCCGGCCTCGTGGGCTCCCCGGTTGGCTGCCTCCATGATTCCGGGTCCGCCGCCGGTGATGACCACATGGGTATTTCTGCCCTCACACTGGCAGTTTTCTGAAATAATGGCTGCCAGCTGCCGGGCTTCCTCATAATACCGACTGTTGACCACAGCCCTCTCTGCTGCTGCCAGTCTTTTCTGCAAAGCTGAAGAAGGATCTTCCCTGACCTGTTTTTTGATCCTGTTCAGCTCGTTCTGAGCTGATTCCCGGTCTTTGAGGCGGGCACTGCCAAAAATAACCACTGTGGACTCTATGGCGTTTTCCTGCATCAACAGTTCCGGCTTGAGCAGCTCCAATTGAAGCCTGATCGGACGGAGCTCATCCTGAAGAATGAATTCATCATCCAGAAATGCCAGGCGATAGGCCGGGGACTCAGTCTGTCTGGTGGGTACGATTCTCCTGGAGGCAGCTGCATCTTCATGGGCTGAAGGGAACAACTTTTTATCACCGCTTTTTGACATGCAATACTCCTTGCTCTGTTCCATTAATAGCGTCTGAACATTGCACCATCATTGACCTTTTCAGCCTGAAATTCAAGCAGATTATCCATGTATTGCCCGGGATGTCCTTTGTCCGGGACAGAATCAAAAAGTCTGCTGTTCTTTGCTGTCCAGAACATCCCGGAGCATTACAGCCAGCTCAGTGAGCCGGTAAGGTTTGGCTATGAAGCCCTTGGCCCCGGAGGCCAAAGCCTGGCTTCCATGGCCCCTGGCTGAATAGCCGCTGGCAATAACCACCCTGACCCCAGGATCATGTCTGATCAATTCAAGCAGGCAATTATGCCCGCCCATGCCGGGCATATTCAGATCCAGAAGAACCAGGTCAATAGCCTGACCATGTTCCCTGTAGATTTTCAGGGCCTGTTCCCCGTTAACTGCGCTGATCACAGTGTAACCCAAAGATTCTAGAGCTTCCCCGGTCAGTTCGAGAATCTCCGGCTCATCATCCACCATCAGGATTGTTTCATTTCCACCCTGGACAATATCCTGCTTGTGCAGATCCACTTCCAGAATTTCCGGCTGTCCGCCAGCAGGCAAGTAAACCTTGACCCTGGTCCCCCTGTCCGGCTCGCTGTCAATCTGAATAAACCCGCCGTGATTCCGGACAATGCCGTAGGCTGAGGCCAATCCCAGGCCGGTACCCTTGCCCACCTCTTTAGTGGTGAAAAAGGGATCAAAAACATGTTCAAGAACCTCCTGGCTCATGCCGGACCCGGTGTCTGATACTGTTAAAAGGACATAGGGACCCGAAGCTGCGTCAGGATAAAGACTGGCCACACCTTGGTCCAGGACCGTGTTCTTTGTTTCAATCCTGACCGTGCCACCGTTTGGCATGGCATCAGCTGCATTACTCACCAGGTTGAGCAGAATCTGCTCCATCTGGACCGGATCAGCCATCAGGGGCTGAACAGCTTGATCCAGGTCCAACTCCATGGAAACCATCTTGGGGATGGTCCGCTCCAGGATTCTGACGGTTTTTTTCACTTCCAGGTTCAGGTCTACCCGTGTCTTGTTTGATTCGGCCCTGCGTCCAAAGACCAGGAGCTGTTTAACCAGCATGGAGGCCCTGTCCATGGAGTCAGCCACGGCTTTCAGCCTGACCAGGTCTGGATGCCCTTTATCTTTGCCTCCCATTAAAAGCTCGACATTGACACTCATGGCATGGAGCAGGTTGTTGAAGTCATGGGCTACCCCTGCTGCCAGGATACCCACTGACTCCATTTTCTGGGCCTGAAGCAGTTGAGCATGCAGCCTTTCCCGCTCCTGCTCCAGGTGTTTACGTCGAGTTACATCCCGGCAGATGCAAAGCACTGAATCAATGTTTCCCTGCCGGGCCTGCACCGGCAGAAAACGGCAATTGTGAATGGACGGCCCTTGCCTGCTGACAAAGGTAAACTCCGTTTCCAGAGAAGTGCCGGCATTGAAGACCTGGCTTATGGAATCCTCCCAGAAATGAATCTCCTCTGCGGAAAAACCAAGTTCACTGTGTTTTTTGCCCAGCAGTCCGGCTACCTCAATATCGAGCACAGCACCGATGTTTTCCGAAACAAACAAATGCCGGCCATGGCGGTCAAAAAGCATTATAATGTCCGGCAGACCGTTCACCAGAGTTCTGTAGTTTTCCTCACTCACCCGCAGCTCTGCCTGGGCCTTTTCCCGCTTGTCCATGTCCCGGGTCAGCTGCTCAGCCATGGAATCAAAAGACCGGGCCAGCCGTCCCATCTCCCCGTCTCCGTAAGCCAGACCGGTTCTCACCCCCAGATTTCCCCGGGCCAGCTCATCCGATGCCTCCTGAAGCCGCATGAATTTCTTGACTATAGTCAGGTCCCCCACCAGCCAGGCCAGGACAAAAGCCATGACTGAAGCCCCCAGCAGCAAAGTCAAATCCCTGAACAGCTTGGAACTGGTCAAGGCCAGCACCTCGGATCTGGGCATGCCCACCACCATGTACATGTATGGAGGAAGGTCCTGACGCAGTTGAAGATTTTGATAGGCTATGATCTGCAGACTCCTGTCAGATATCTGTTCAACAAAAGTCTGCTGAACCATCTGGCCGGAGAGAGTCATCCAGACCTGTAAATTGATGGGCTGGCCCAGAGGAAAAACATCTTCATCTGCAGGCTCCCGAAAAAGACGGACCCCCTGATGGTCAGTGATTCCGATAAATGAACCAGAGGGGAGAGAAACACTTTGGAAAAAATCTTGATATCCACTCAGGCTGATGACTGCAGTCAGCACTCCCCTGAAATAGCCATTCTCATCCAGCACTGGATAGGCATACGGAAAAGCCGGGATTGGGGCGATCCTGGTTTCAATGAATTCACCGGCTGCAAAATCAAAGAAAGCCCTAGCCTCTTTAAAATGCTTCCGGTCCGAAAGATTAGCCTGCTCAAAGGGCAGGGCTGCCGCCAGAACATCTCCAGAGGCATCAGTGATGGCAATATTGTATATGCTGGGATTCAGGCTGAGCATATCCTGGAAAAGCCGGGAGCAGGCTTCCAGATCCTGGCTCAGCACTTCCTGGGTGTGGGCCAGAGCAATCAACAGCTGCCTGACTGAAAGGGCGGTTCGATTCTGGATCTCGGCAGCACTCTCAGCGATCCTTCTGACCTCAAGCCCGGCCTGCTCAATCTGGAGGCTGCGCCGTTCCAGCCCGGAATAAACGATTATTCCCAGTGCCGGAAGTATGGCAATGAAGACAAGAAGGATCAGCTTCCTGCGAATGGTCGCGTGGAACACGGAAAACATTAATTCTCCATCTTTGTTTGATCCTTAAATCCATGCCGTTAAGCCCTGACTCAGCCAGTCCACAAAAATAGAAGAAAATGATGATTAGAACCTACCACCTGGATTTATCTACTGCAATAAAAAAGACAAATATCGGTCAGAAAGGTGCCGCATAAAGAAATAAAAAAAGCCCGAACCAGATTGGTCCAGGCTTTTGATTATTTTGTGGTGCCGAAGGGGGGACTCGAACCCCCACGGGCGTGGCCCACTACCCCCTCAAGATAGCGTGTCTACCAGTTCCACCACTTCGGCATTACAGCTTCGTTAACAGGAATGAGTCTGATATGCTTTATTGGTCCTTTTGTCCAGAGTTTTATTCTGCGGAATCCCTGGCATTGTCTTCAGCCTGCCTAGGACCCTGGATGGGCAGGCCAGCCGCAGGATCATCTCTTCTGGTCTCATCCAGAATGATGGAACTGGGCTGAGTGGAATGCTTTTTGGCGCTCATATAGGTAAAAGTGATTGAGGTGCAGAAAAAAACTGCAGCCACACCCACAGTCAGCTTGGCTAAGATCCCTCCGGCACCGCTGCTGCCGAAAAGGCTGCCGCCGCCACCGCCGAAGATGACGCCCATGCCCTGCTGGCCGGACTGAAGCAGGACCAGGACCACCAGGGAAATGCATGAAATTATGTGGATGGTTACGATCAGGGTTTGCAAAAGACTACCTCCAAAATTACGTTATCAGGCCAGGACTATCTGAGAAAAAGAATCCGCCTTTAAACTTGCTCCACCTACCAGCACCCCGTCAACATTGTCAAGTCCAATAATGGATTGACAGTTATCCGGTTTGACGCTGCCCCCATACAGGATTCGGACCTGATCCCCCTGACTGAGCATTTCCTTGAGCCTGGACCGGATAAAACCGTGGGCATGGGAAATGTCCTCCAGCTCTGCGGTTTCGCCAGTTCCAATGGCCCAGACCGGTTCGTAAGCAACAACCAGATCCATGGCCGGGACATCTTTATCTGTTTTTTCCAGGCCCATTTCAAGTTGACGGGTAAGAACCTCCTGGATCCGTCCCTCCTTGCGTTCCTCGATTTTCTCTCCGATGCACAGGATGATCTTGAGTCCCTTTTCCAGTCCAAAAACAACCTTGCGGGCCAGGAAATCGTCCTTTTCGCCCAGGACATGTCTTCTTTCCGAGTGCCCGACCAGGGCATAGGTGCAACCAGCGTCCAAAAGCTGATCCGGGCTGATTTCTCCGGTAAAGGCCCCCTGGACTTCAGGATAAAAATTCTGCCCTCCCAGAAAATAACCATCTTCTCCGGCCAGCATCTCAACCACGCCCCGCAAAGCAGTAAATGGCGGAATGAGCAGCACCTCCCTGTCCCCGGGCAGACTGCTCCCTACAGCCACCACCAGTTCCCTGGCGGTTTGTCTGGCTTCTTCCCAAGTTTTAAACATTTTCCAGTTGGCAGCCATCAATTTCTTGATCATTATCTTCTCCCGGCTATAGATGCCTTTTCCAGAAATCCCGCGTGCACCCTTGATTTCATCGTCCTTATCCGTCACTTTTTTCCAGAGCTTTGAATCCCGGCAGGACCTTGCCTTCCAGGAACTCCATGAACGATCCTCCACCTGTGGATATAAAGCTGAACTTGTCCTGAATGCCCAGTTTGTGAATAAGGGCGTCGGTATCTCCCCCGCCCACTATGGTTTCAGCTTCAAGGCCACCCACCAGGTCGGCAATATTGTATGAACCCTGGGCAAAAACCCGATTTTCAAAAGCACCCATGGGCCCGTTCCAGACAATGGTCCCGGACTTGTGCAGGACTTCGGCGAACATGGTGCATGTGGCCGGGCCGATGTCCAGGGCCATCTTGTCATCAGGAATATCCTGGAAAGGGACCACCTCTACCCCGTCCTGGCTGTCGGGTCCCTGGCCTACTATAAAATCCACAGGCAGATAAAAACCGACTTTTCTGTCCCTTGCCTTGTGCATGATGTCCCTGGCTTCTTCCACCAGGTCTTCTTCCACCAGGGAACGGCCCGTGGAATGCCCCATGGCCAGGATAAAGGTATTGGCCATGGCTCCTCCGATGACCATGGCATCCACCTTGTCCAGAAGGTTGTTGAGTACTCCCAGTTTGGAAGAGACCTTTGCCCCTCCGGAAATGAGCACAAAAGGACGCTGGGGATCAACAATCCTGGAAAGGTATTTCCACTCCTTTTCCAGGAGCAGGCCACCCATGCAGAAATCAAAATATTCAGTCACCCCCACCACAGAGGCATGGGCCCTGTGGGCCACTCCAAAGGCATCATTGACATAGGCTTCACCCATGGCTGCCAGCTCCCGGCTGAAGGCCGGATCATTCTTTTCTTCTCCCTTATGAAATCTCAGGTTCTCAAGCATGACAACCTGACCGGGCTTCAATGCTCCGGACGCCTCCAGGGCCTTCTGCCCCACGCAGTCATCAATAAATTCAACCCTGGTTTCCAGGAGCTGTTCAAGCCTTTCTGCCACTGGCCTAAGAGAAAGTTCAGGCTTGATCTGCCCCTTGGGCTTGCCCAGGTGGGAGCAAATCACCAGGCTGGCTCCTTTTTCCAGGGCCAGCCTCAAGGTCGGCAGACTGGCTTTTATCCTGTTATCGTCCTGAATCTCTCCGTTTTTAAGGGGAACATTGTAATCCACCCTGATAAGCAGTCTTTTTCCGGTTATATCCTGACTATCAATAAACTTCATTCAACAGCTCCTTGCTGATTGTTTGAAAAAAGCACTCTTGCCTGTTATTCTTGCAAGGCTCAATGCCAAGCTCAACGATTCTTAAATCAATACAAATGAAATTTCAATGGATTGCAGAAAAAGAAGTCTGGTGGGGTTTATGTTTTATCGGATGATACAGCAGGCTGGCCTGATCAGGGCTGGTTCAGGCCAGCTTTCAGGAAGCCATGAGTAGAAACTCCGGCTGAACAGGCTGGAAGTCATGACTGAAAAGTCACCAGGTCCTCAGATCCTCGATGCCTGAGCCTGCATCAGAAAAATCAGCTTTGTTGTCAGATATCACGATTTCCGCCCGGAGCTTGATTTTGTCCTGGAAAGCCCTGGAAACCGGGATGGTGTCCATTTCCCTGGAGGCCAGAATGTTCAGGCTCAACCGGTCCCTACCCCCAGGATTGGTGGCCACCAGTTTCCAGGCCCTGATTCCGGGGAAACCGGCCATTGCCTCGGCCACCTGGGCTGGATATACAAATTGTCCCTTGATCTTGATGATATCGTCCACCCTGCCCAGGATTCCCTGGAGCAAGGGGGCAGTGCGGCCACAGGGACATTGCTGGGTGGAAAAAGCGGATAAATCACCAGTGGCCAGACGAATGAGGGGATAATCCGGATTAAAAGGCGTGACCACCACTTCTCCGGTTTGTCCTGCAGGAAGAGGCTTCTTGGTTTCCGGATCACAGATCTCCACATAACACCTGCTGGACAAATGCATCCCCTTCTTTTCAGGACATTCATAGGCAATACAGCCCAGATCCGCTGTTCCATAGCCCTGACGGATCTGCATTGAAAAGCGGTCTTCCAGCTCAGTCCTTAACGATTCGGCAAGCCTCTCAGCAGCCACAAAAGCCACATCAAGCCTGAAGTCCTTCCTGAGATCCAGCCCCTTTTTCTCAGCCCTGTCCGCTATAATTTTCAAAAAGCTGGCCATGCCCACGTAACCGGTAACCCCCAGCCTGGTCATGGCTTCAATCTGGCCTTCAGTATTTCCAGGGCCTGCAGGGAACACTGCACATCCGATCTCATGCAGGGGCTCCTCCATCATCAATCCGGCCGGAGTGAAGTGATAACTGAAGGTCATCTGGACAATATCGCTTTTCCGGAATCCAGCTGCATAAAAGGCCTCGGCAAACCCCCAGTAGTCCCTTTGCCTGGCCTCGGGATCAACTATGGGCCCTGGAGACATGTAGATATGACGCAGCCTGCCCGTGGGGCAGGTCAAGAGTCCGCCCAGGTCAGGACCGGCAGTCTGGAGATGGACCAGATCCTTCTTGGGCAGGGCCGGAATCAGATGCCAGTCATCAAGACTCTTTATCTGTCCGGGCTCAAGACCTGCCTTCTCCATCCTCTGCCTGAAGGCCCCGGACTTATCACCAGCCACATTAAGGATGTGTCTGGCCTTGTCCCACAGATAGGCCCTCCTCTGATCAGGGTCCATGGTCTCAACTTCATGAAAGAAACCCTTTTTCCTGTTTCCTGACTCACTCATGAAAAACCCCTTCAGCCTATTATCGATTCTGGAAAAAACTTGGTTCTATCCACCAGATGTCAGTTATCCCAGCCACCTTTTCCGTCTGCGGTAGTGTTTAACATCCCTGTAACTCCGCTTTTCCCCGGTCTTGCCGATGCCCAGGTAAAATTCCTGCACATCAGGATTATTCAGAAGGCTTTCAGCCCGGCCGTCAAGCACAATACGGCCGTTTTCCAGGATATAGCCGTGACTGGAAATGCTCAGGGCTGCCCTGGCGTTCTGCTCTACAAGCAGGATGGTCACTCCTTCTTCCCTGTTGACTCTTTTGATGATTTCAAAAATCTCTTCCACCAGCAAAGGAGCCAGACCCAGAGAAGGCTCATCCAGCAGAAGCAGCTTGGGTTTGGCCATAAGTGCCCGGCCAATGGCCAGCATCTGCTGCTCTCCGCCGGAAAGATAACCGGCCAGCTGTTTCCTCCGCTCCCTGAGCCTTGGAAAATATTCATAAACCAGCTCTCTGGAAGGGATATATTCGGACCTGGGCCTGATAAACCCGCCACACTTGAGGTTTTCCTCTACGCTCAGGTCCTCGAATATCCTTCTGCCTTCCATGACCTGGAAAATGCCCAGTCGAACTATCTTCTCCGGCCAGAGCCTGTGAATGGGCTGGCCATTGAAAAAAACCGAACCTTCAGTGACCTCGCCGTCCTCAGTGGACAAAAGACCGGAAATAGACTTTAGGGTGGTGGACTTGCCAGCTCCGTTGGAGCCCAGCAGAGCGGTTATGGAGCCCTGCTCCACCTTGATGGATAGACCCTTGAGGACCAAAACCACGTCATTATAGACCACTTCGAGGTTCTCAACGCTGAGAATATTCAAGCCTTACTCCCAAGTTAGTGAGTTTCATCAACAGATCTGTCACAAACGCATCCTCATAGTCATTCAGGAGGCAGGCCCCTGAACCGGATGCGCCGGCTCCCGGCTTACTTGCCAAGCCAGTCCATTCTTCTCTCCAGGGTCTCAGTGGCCAGAAACTCCATGCCATCCTGACTCAGACGATAGATGTTCACCGACATGTTGGGCCGGTGGTCGTCCGGGAAAAAGCTTATGGGCGGAGTCAGACCCATGGGATCAAAATCGCGCAGGGTCCGGGCTGCATCCCTTATCCCTGGACCATTGAGTTCCCCTTTTTCCGAAGCGATCCTGATGGCTTCGGCCATTACGTACATTGAGGCAAATCCCCGGATATAGTGGGTCATCTGATGCCTTCCGCCGGTCAGATCTCTGATCACTTCCATGCCCGGAACATCCTCGCCGTAAACCACGGCGGACTGGAGGCCCAGGTGGCCGTTGACCGCAGAACCGGCCAAAGACAGGAGCTGTTCGTCACTTCCCCAGATGTTGGTGATGAATGTGGCGCCCATATTCAGCCTTTGAGCGTCTTTCAGGATAACGGCTGTGGAGGAAATGGTTCCCCCGACCCAGACAAAATCAGGCTGCTGACGGTTCAGACGGATAAGCTGGGAGGTTGAATCCATATCTCCCAGGCCGACATTCTCTTCGCCCACGATTTCAAAGCCCAGCTCCCTGGCATATTCCCTCCCGGCAGGAACAGGAGCCAGGCCATAAGGCACGTTGGGATATACCAGGCCCAGCCTCGGAGCCCTGTCTTTTTCCCAGCTGTTGTAAAGGTAGCTCAGGGCTGCCCGGAACTGGGTGGAATAATCCGCTGCAATGAAAAAATTGTACGGGGCAATGTTGGGATCGGTCAGGTGGGCTGAATAAGAAGCGGAAAAAGTTGGAATACGATCCCTGGCCACCTGCCGGACAAGGGCCTCGGTATCAGCCGTGCCCCAGCCCTGAAGGGCCACTATGCCCTGGCTCTTGAACCTGTTATAGGCGGCCAGGGCCTGTTGAACATTGTAGGCGTAATCTACCTGCAGCAGCTCAATTTTTTGTCCGTTTACCCCGCCCTGGTCATTGATATACTTGACGCAGTCCTTGACCCCTTCGGCATAAGGCCTGCCCACATCAGATGTTGCCCCGCTCAAGTCTGAAATGAGTCCGATTCTGATCTGGGCCTGGGCTGTACTGACCAGGAACAAAGTCACCAATGTCAGTAAAGTTACCTGCAGTATTCTTTTCATGTCCATACCCCCCTCTGAAGCCTGTGTCAGGCTGTTGTTAAGCCCTTAATGGGCAAAAGGATGCAGTTTGAAATAGGATTTGGCCAGTTGCCAGCGCCGGGCCAGGCCGTCAGGCTCGAATATAAGAAATAAAACCAGGATCAAGCCGAAAATGCCGTCGCGCATGGCCAGGAAATATGTACTGATATTAGGGAAAAATCCGCTCAGGTGATCGGCCACAATTCCCAGCCCCTCAGGAAGCAGGGTCAGAAAAACCGCCCCGAACACGCTGCCCAGAACGCTGCCCAGGCCTCCAATGATGATCATGGCCAGATAATGGATGGAAAGTCCGATCTCAAACTGCTCCGGAGTAATGTACATGGTGTAGTGCGCCCAGAGCCCCCCGGCTATCCCGGCCAAAAAGGAACTCACCCCAAAGGCCTGCAGCTTGTATCGGAACAGATTGATCCCCACTGATTCAGCAGAAAGATGGAAATCCCTGATAGCCACAAAGGCCCGGCCGGACTTTGTCCGCAGGATGTTCTTGACCATAAGCACCGCCAGAACTGCAAAGAACAGGGTCAGATAGAACATCTTCAGATCCGTATCAAAACTGAAGCCGAAAATCACAGGTGAATCCAGACCCATCCCGATGGCCCCGCCAGTCACACTGGACCAGTGCAAAAAGATATAGACCAGAATGAGCTGGGCCGCCAGGGTGGCTATGGCCAGATAGATCCCTTTGAGCCGCAGGGAAGGAATCCCGAAGATCATGCCCACCAGGGCTGTTACTGATCCCCCAAAAAGCAGGGCTGGTAGAAATGGCCACCCATTAAGGGTACATACCCCTGTGGCATATGCTCCAACGCCGATAAAAGCCCCGTGTCCCAGGGAGATCTGACCGCATGAGCCTGTGAGCAGGTTCAGGGAGACCGCTCCGATCACCGCTATATTGATCAGATTGAGCAGGGAAACCTGGTAAGAATTCAGAAAAAACGGAACCACCAGCAGAATCAGGAAAAAAAGGGCCACGCTGGTTTTTTGAAAGCCGGTGTGAAAAACCTGACTTTCCTTGGCATAGGTGGTGAAAAAAAGACCGCATTTTCCCTGCATGGCTTATACTCTCTCTATCTCGTGGGTTCCGAAAAGACCATAGGGCCTGATCATGAGGATGATGACCAGAATGACATAAGCGGCAACCTCCCTGAATCCGGCCAGACCGAAAAACTGCTGGGCCACTCCGTCAGATACATTCTCCAGAATGCCGATGATCAGCCCGCCGATGGCTGCTCCCAAAAGGCTGTCCAGTCCTCCCAGGATGACCGCTGGAAAGACCTTAAGGCCCAGGTGTCCCAGCTGGGGGTTTATCCCGTTGATATTGCCCAGGATGATACCTCCTATGCTGGAAACCACCGCTGCAATGCACCAGGACATGGCAAATATATTCTTGACCCCGATACCCATGGACTGGGCTGCCTGCTGATCAAAAGCAGTGGCCCGCATGGCAATGCCCATGGTGGAGTATTTGAAAAACAGGGAAAAAATGACAAAAAGAATCACTGACAGACCAAAGGCGGCTATGTACACCGGAGCCACTGGCAAACCCAGGATCCAGACCGGCTCAGTGGGCAGGACCTGGGGATAGACCCGGATCTGGGTCCCCCAGAAAAGCTGGATCACAGCCTTGAGTACCGTGGAAAGCCCTACCGTGACCATGATCACGCTGATTATCGGTTCCCCGATCATGGGCCGAAGCACTACCCTTTCCAGACACAGGCCCAGGATTACGGAAAAAATCAGGGTCATGAAAAATGAGACCAGAAAGGGAAGCCCAAGCTGAACCGTCAGGGCGAAACATACATAGGCTCCGAACATGACCAGTTCGCCCTGGGCAAAGTTCACCACCTTGGTAGCTTTGTAGATTATAACGAATCCCAGGGCCACCAGACTGTAGATGCTGCCGATGACCAGTCCGTTCAGGACCAGGTGCAGATAATATTCCATTGGTTACTCTTTTGGGGTCTTTTGGGTTGTCTTCAGATAAACAGCATCAAACTTCATCAGATACGTCCATTATCCTGATCCGGCCCTTCATTTCCCGGATGCTTCCGTCCTGGTACTGGATCCTGGCAACCAGGTCCACTTCCGGGACCTGGGAATAAAGGGCACCGATCAGGGCCTCGTATCTCTCCCCGACCACCTTGCGCCGGATCTTCCTGGTCCTGGTCAGTTCTCCGTCGTCAGCATCCAATTCCTTGAACAGCAGGGCAAAACGCCTGATCCTGGTTTCGTCGGGCAGGGTCTGGTTGATCTTCTGGATTTCTTCTGCCACCAGATCGTAAACTTCCTTTTTAGAGGCCAGATCCTGGTAGGTGGTGTAGGTCAGCAGTTTGCTTTCACTCCACCTGCCCACTATCTCCTCGTCTATGCAGACAATGGCCGCAATATGATCCCTGGCCTGGCCCAAAACAACGGCCTCCCGGATATAGGGCGAGAACTTGAGCTTGTTTTCCATGAACTGGGGAGAAAACCTGGTCTTGTCAGCCAGTTCCATGACATCCTTGAGCCGGTCAATGACCACCAGCTGCCCGTTATCCTTGAAATAACCGGCATCCCCGGAAAGCAGCCAGCCATCCTGGGTAAGGGTTTCCCTGGTGGCCTTGTCGTCCCTGAAATATCCCTTGAAAACTGCTGCCGACCTGGAAAGGATCTCCCCCTCAGGAGAGATGGAGATCTCGGTCTCGGGAATGGGCTCACCCACGGTATCAAAATCAATCTGACCATCCCTGTGGATACAGGATATACCGGCTATTTCGGTTTGACCGTAAATCTGCTTGAGATTGACTCCCATGGCATGAAAAAATTTAAAGGTGTCCGGCCCCAAGGCTGCTCCGCCAGTAGTGGCCGACCTGATCCTGGAAAAGCCGAGCCTGTCCCTTAAGGATCTGAACAGGAAAAACTGAGACAGGAAAAACATCAGCCTGAGCACTCCTCCCACCGGCTTTTTATTCAGCCTGAGGTCGGCCACTCTGATCCCTATGGTCATGCACCTGTTGTAAATGAAGCGTTTGAGCCTGGTGGTCTCCATAATTCTGACCCTTATCCTGGCTGCCAGATTTTCCCAGACCCTGGGCGGAGAAAACATGATATGCGGCCCGATTTCCCGGATATCAGACTGCACAGTCTCCTGCTCCTCAGGAAAATTGACGCAGAAGCCGTATAAAAGAGCCGAGGCAACAGCCATCATCTGTTCACCTACCCAGGCCAGGGGCAGGAAGGATACAAATTCGTCAGACTGGTTTTTGGGATCCACCTTGCCCAGATTTCTGGCCATGGACAGAAGATTCTTGTGGGAAAGCATGGCCAGCTTGGGCCTGCCAGTGGTCCCCGAAGTAGTGGCTATGAGACATGTATCATCCTCTGAAAGCTCCTGAACCCAGCTTTCAAAGAGATGCTTTCCAGTTGTCCCTTTTTCCCTGACCTGGTCAAAGTGCAGGAGTCCCTGGTCCTGATACTGGGAAAGACCTTTGGAATCGTGGTAGATAATGTACTCCAGGTGGGAAACCTTGTCCCGCAGGGAGAGCATTTTGTCCACCTGTTCCTGGTCCTCGGCAATGACCAGTCTGCACCGGGTCAGCTCAAAAATGTATTCGATCTCGCTGGCCTGGACATCCTGATACACCCCAAGAGCTACACCTCCCAGAGCCTGGATGGCTATTTCAGCCCACAACCATTCCGGACGGTTGTCTCCGATAAGGACAATAACATCTCCCCTGCCCAGGCCCAGCTCCCTGAGCCCGGCTGCGAATTCAGCCGTAACATCTAAATAATCCTGCCAGGAGTAGGTCTGCCAGATGCCCCATTCTTTTTCCCGCAAAGCAGTTGCAGAGCCGAATTTCCGGGCGTTATTCATCAGCAGGCCGGGCAGGGTGGTACTATTATCTGTCATAATACTCACAGGTAAAAGTTGAAGGTGAGGTGGGATATCCGGCTGCAGAAACCAGCCGGCTGAACATCAGAAACATGCCCATTCTAGCGTCCCAGAAAGGAGGCGTTGTCACCCCCCAGATAGGCTGCCACTACGTCCGGATTGGACTGGACTTCCAGGGGCGAGCCTTGAGCCAGGACCTGGCCGAAATCCAGAACTACAACTTTCTCAGAAATGTCCATAACCACTCCCATGTCGTGCTCAACCAGAAGAACGGTTATTTTCCATTCCTCGTTAATATCCAGGATATACCTGGCCATCTCCTCGGTTTCCTCCAGGTTCATCCCGGCCATGGGTTCATCCAGGAGCAGGAGCCTGGGATCAGCGGCAAGAGCCCGGCCCAGTTCCACCCTCTTCTGAACTCCGTAAGGCAGGCTTCCCGCCACTTTGTGCCTGTGGGACGACAGACCCAGAAAATCAATGACCTCTTCCACCTTTTTCCTGTGCCGGTCTTCCTCTTTCCTGGCCCGGCCAAAATAAAAGATTGAAGACAGCAGTCCGTAATTCATCCGGCTGTGCCTGCCCACCATCAGATTGTCCAGCACACTCATTCCCTTGAACAAAGCTATGTTCTGAAAGGTCCGGGACAGGCCGGCCTCCATCCTGGAGTGAGCGGGCCTGGCCAAAATATCCTTGCCGTCCATAGCTATACTTCCGCTGTCCGGATGATAGCGCCCGCTGATGCAGTTCAGCATACTGGTCTTTCCGGCCCCATTGGGGCCGATGAGGGACACGATCTGCCCCTTTTCAACTGTAAAGCTTACATCCATTAGAGCGGCAATGCCCTTGAAAGTCAGGGTAACTTCTTTAGCTTCAAGCAGGGGCATGCTCACGAACTCCATTCCAGCCTGAAGTCTTCAGGCCCCACCACTTTATAGCCCAGGCTGACCAGTTCCTTGACAATGGGCCCCTGGTCATCGGTCTGAACCCTGAACACCACCATCCGGCTCTGCTTGTGAAAAAAGGTGGCCGTGGAAATGATGCTGATTCCCATATTGAAGATAAGTCCGGACACTTCAGCAATTACTCCTTTTCTGTCTTCGATTTCAAAGGCTATGCGGACCCCTCCCTGTTCAAGGCCCATCTCCTCCACCAGGACATCAAGCATGATGTTCCGATTGATGTAACCCACCAGCCTGTCCCTGGCGTCAAGAACGGGAAGACCAGCCAGGTTGTGATCGTGCATGATCTTGGCCGCAACCTCAATTTCGGCTTCCGGCAGAACTGTCGGGATATCCTTTTTGATGATTTTCTGCACGGTCATCTTGTTCAAAAGATAGTTGAGTTCATGTCTGCTGAGGGTCGTAGCCGGAGAAGGCAGAGTGCTGCGCACGTCCTCCTTGAGGACTGCCCCCACAAACCTGTTTTCATCGACCACCATCAGCATCCACAAGTTGTTCTCACTCATGAGCCGGTCAGCCTCCAGCATGAGGGTGTCCGGGGTGATTGTGGCAAACTTCTTGAGCATCTTCAGGCCAACAAACATCTTCCTATCCTCCTGAACAGTCTGATAAAATTAAACAAAAAAACTACCATGCTCACTGTTTCTTCTGTTAACGGCAAATAATGAAGGTAAGTGGAGCAATATGCCCTGCAAACTCATGTGTCACTAAAAACTGATTTTCAGAATCATGCCCTGAACCAGGCCTGAACTCAAGCTCAAAGTATGATCCAGGATGGTCCGGCCAGCAGGAGAGTTGCCTGCAGGCGGATTCTTGAAAACGCCGAGAATATGGTCTAAAATATAGAAATAGTGGTTGTCACAGACCTGACCACACTGGAGAGCTTAATGAAGCCCGGATATCTTGTGGCATACGAAAACAATGTCCTCAGCCAGAGGATAGCCATGGCCCGGAAACTGGCCGGACCATGCCTGCTCTGCCCCAGGAAGTGCATGGTCAACAGGCTTGGACAGGAAACCGGTTTCTGCAATACAGGCAGGCAGGCCCAGGTGGCTGCCTGGAACCTGCATTTTGGCGAGGAAGCGCCTCTGGTGGGCCGGGGAGGCTCAGGTACGGTCTTTTTTGCCCATTGCAACCTGGGCTGCGTGTTCTGCCAAAACCACGACATCAGCGACAACCTGTCCAACCATGAGGAGTTAAACAGCCGGGAGCTGGCTGAAGTATACTTGTCTCTCCAGGCCGGAGGAGCCGAAAACATCAACCTGGTTACTCCATCCCATGTTGTCCTGCAGATCCTGGAAAGCCTGAACCATGCAGCAGGTAAAGGACTCCGGATCCCACTGGTTTACAATACCAGCTCCTATGACCGGCTGGCGACCCTGGAACTGCTGGACGGGATAGTTGACATCTACCTGGCTGACACAAAATTTTTCCAGGCCCAGCCTGCCCGGAAATATGCTGAGGCACCGGATTATCCGGAACGGGCCAAAAAAGCATTGTTGGAGATGAATAGACAGGTGGGCTCTCTGGTTATTGAGGAGGGGGTGGCCCGGAAAGGACTCATGATCAGACACCTGGTAATGCCGGAGGATATCGCCGGAAGTGATCAGTGGCTTCAGTTCTTTGCAGACCATTTGCCCGCAGATACCTATATAAACATAATGGGGCAGTATCACCCCTGTGGCCGGGCTGCCAGCCATCCCGAGCTCCTGACCGGAGTGCCGGGATCAAGGATTGCCCAGCTGAGGAAAAAGGCCCGGGATCTCGGCCTTGAACGCCTGGATCAGCCAGGCGGTGGAATTTTCAGGCTTCTGGGCTAACCAGGCAGCTGGGTTATCTCAAGGCCAAGGATCAGGGCATCCTCATGGTTGTCCGGATAGTAGGCTTTCCTCCTGCCCACCACCCTGAATCCCAGGCCGGTATAAAGTCCCAGGGCAGGGCCATTGGAGGGTCTGACTTCCAGGAATATCTGTCCTATGCCCTGGAGACTGCAGGCCTGGATGGCCTCGGAAACAAGCTTTTTACCCAGACCTTTTCTTCTGGACTGAGGACTTACGGCCAGGTTGAGGATTTCAGCCTCGTCTCCAACCATGACCAATGAAAGGTAGGCCGTGAGGTTTTGTCCACGGAATATGCCCAGCACCTTAAAACCCTGATGATCAAGAAACTTTTCATATTGTTCCCTAGTCCAGGGCTGGGCAAAGCATGAACGCTCCAGAAGGAGCAGGTCCAGAAGGTGGGTTTTGTTTACATCCAGTACTGGACTGTACTGATCATTCATATTTAATCCCGGATCAATAACACCGGATCTGGCCCTGGAAATTCCGGCCGGTCCGGATGCTGGCAGCAAGGAAAAAGCACTGCAACCATGGCTGGAAGTATCAAAAAAAACTCCAAGGTTCACCAGGAATACATTGAAGCTGTGGACTCCAGCAACAGGCCCTTGGCTGTCCTGCCCCGGGCCGAAGTTCATCGCCAGGGACTTTTTCACCGGACAGTCATTGTCCTGGTCTATGACCGGGATCATCGTCTTCTCATTCAGAAGAGACACCGGAGCAAATCACTGTACCCCGGACGGTGGGACCTGTCAGCCACCGGCCACCTGAAAGCCGGAGAATCAGCTACAGACGGAGCCATGCGCGAACTGAGGGAAGAAGTGGGGGTCGCTCCCAAAGCCCTAAGACTGGCCACCATAATCAACGGCAGCAGTGAAACAAACTTTGAGTTCATCTATCTCTTCAATGCCGGCAGGGTAAAATTCAGTCCATCGCCCAATCCGGAAGAGGTTGAAGAAACCATGTTTATAGATCGGGATGATATGGAATCCCTGGTCAGTGAGTTCCCGGACATTCTTACGCCCGGCCTGGTTTACTTCTGGAGAAGACAGCTTCTCTTCCCCAGACTGTGAACCAGTTGTAACGGCTAGTTTATATAAACATAGCTGTATTTCTTTTCATTGGACAGGGTCAGCCCGGCGCCCCTGACCACGGTAGTCAGAGGGTCGTCATCGATGTGGACGTCCACCTGGACCTCCCTGCTGATGAGCTTGTCCAGTCCCTTGAGCAAGGCCCCTCCGCCGGCTAAAAGCAGGCCATTGTCCGCAATATCCGCCACCAGCTCAGGCGGAGTTTTTTCCAGCGCCCTCCTGACAGCCTGGACTATGGAATCCACAGGCTCGCGGATCGCTTCCCTGATCTGTCCGTCACTGACCTGGACAGCCTTGGGGTTGCCGTTGACAATGTTTTTACCCATGACGTTGAAGGTCAGGGGTTCAGTCATGGGGCAGGCCGTTCCAATGGCCATCTTGACCTTCTCAGCCATGTTCTCGCCAACCAGAAGCTGAAACTGGTCCTGCATGTAGCGCTGGATGGCCTCATTCATCTCATCGCCGGCAATGCGGACCGATTCTGAATAGGCCACTGCAGACAAAGATATCACGGCAACTTCAGTGGTTCCGCCTCCGATATCAACCACCAGGTTGCCCATGGGTTCTTCAATGGGCATTCCAGCTCCAATGGCCGCACTCATGGGCTCCTCCACCAGCCTGACCTCCCTGGCTCCAGACTGGATTCCAGACTCAATTACCGCCCTTTTCTCCACCTGGGTGATCCCGGTGGGCACACAGATCACGATTTTTGGTTTGACCAGGCTCATGCCCTTGATGACCTTTTTAATAAAGAAGGTTATCATGGCGTTGGTGACCTCGAAATCGGCAATAACCCCGTCCTTCATGGGCCTGATGGCCACGATCTTCTGAGGAGTCCTGCCCAGAAATTCCTTGGCCTCCCGGCCCACGGCCAGAACCTTGCCATCCCTTGAATCCAGGGCCACCACCGATGGCTCGTTAAGCACTATGCCGTTTTTTGGGGTGTAAAGCAGGGTATTGGCAGTACCCAGATCCATGGCCAGGCTTTTGCCCATGAAGCCGAACAATTTTTTCAAAAACATGTTTTGCCCCGTTGATGTAGGCCGAAAGCAGGCTGGCTGCCAGCGGCGGTTCAGAGTTGGCAATCAGAATATTGAGAACATTAGAATCTAGTTGACCCGACTTTTCAAGTACAGATTTTCCAGGAAAAGAGCCAGATAGTCGCCAACCATTTGAACAAATGCCCGCATTTCACTGTTTATGTATATGGAATCTGGATCAGCCAGAACAAGGACCCCCCTGGTTTTTTTATGGACCACCAAGGGCAGACAAATAACTGATCTGAAATTCTGAGACGAAAACTCCTTGCCGAACAAGGACAGTCCTGCCGGACCTTCTTCCTGGCCGGAGAAAATCGGGCTTCCGTGCTTGAACACCCATCCCAGCAGCCCTGCATCCATATTGAACTTATGGACTGAAAGATCCACCCCGGACACCAGTTCTCTGCTCAGTCCCTCAACAAAATATCCCTGACCCACCTCATCCCTGGCAGCCATGAAACAATACCTGAAACCAGTGGAACCGGTCAGGACTTCCAGCAGTTTTTCGAGAAAGATCCGCCACTTGGGATATTTGACCCTCAGCCCGTGAACCACGGTGAGATAACGGTAGTAATCAATGCTCTGGGCAGTCTGGTCGGCCTGGCACAGCCCGGAGCGGACATCTTCGATAAGCTGGGCGAACTGGTAGAGGATCTTCTGGTCTTTGTCACTGAAAGAATAGGTCTTTTTGCTGTCAATACACAACACTCCGCCCTCTCCGGGCAGATGAGTACCCATAAAGGCCTTGATCTTGGACTCGCCCTCGGCCGGGTAGTATCCCAGACAACCTACATTGCGGTCAAATCTGTTGATGAGCAGCGGTTTCTTGTTTTTGATGATCCAGCCCACAAGACCTGCACCCGGCCGGATCAGAGTATGGGGATCGATGCTGTCTCCAAGGCTGAAGCTGGAAGCCAGATGATATTCCTCTCTGCCGTCCCTCAGAAAAAGGACCGCTGAATACCCGTCAAACACGCTGCAGACAAGGCCAAGTATTCTGTCCAGCCAGTTAGTTACATGCATTTTTTTCCAAGGCCAATCCAAGGCCGGGCAGGTGATTTTGGCAGAGCCCGGCTAACTTGAAATTATGCCTACTTGTTTCTGCGTTGACAATAAAATTCTATGGATCTGTTGTAAGTCCTTTCTTCATCAGGGGTAAAATAACAGGCAGGGATCTCTCCACGCTGGCGATGGTAGTGAAGACATTCACAGCACAGGGCGTGTCTGGGGCAGGAGGAGTAAGTACATGTACAGTGCTGGGCGTTGATTTTGGCTTTGGGACATTTGTCGATTTTTTGCATGGCAGGAGTCCTTTTTTCAGGTAGATTGGAATTGTCTTTGGAGCAGGACTTACGGCCTGATTCACTAATCCGGTCCAGAATTGTCTCTATTTTAGGAATTGACTTTCCTGGTGTCAATTGGGCCTTTTTATTGATGTTTTTATAAAATGGTGTTATAAGGTTAATAATTGGAAATGAGACAAAAAACTGAACATGACTAAAAGGGATATTTAATGTGAAAAAATGGGATGAATTTTTTACAGAATCCCAATCCTACGACTGGATTGATAAAAGGTTACCTATTCCAAAATTCAAAATCAACAATATATTCGGACTAAAAAAATATCTGGACACCATCCACATCAGACAGTGTCTGCTCAGGCCTTTTTTCCAGACCAAAAACTACCCCCTGGTGGAAGCCAGGGAGCTTCTGCCCTCCTTTGAGTCAGACCTGTTTGAATATGAGAATCTTCCAGGATTCAGCCTGGTGGCCTTTGCCAGGCCAATTGAGTATTTCAACGAAATATTTCAGTTTGATATCATCCATAACTGCTGGGAGGAAATCATCAGGCACGAAGGAGAATCCTGCCCTCTTTTTGATGCCACCCATCAGAACAACCTGGCCGTCTTTCAGAGCCGGCTTCCCAAAATCCTTCAGGATGACTTTAAAGAAAATTTTTCTCAAAAGGACCTTTCTGAGCTGACCAATTATCCCCTGATCCTTGATTACATCCTGAACATGGACCGGGGACATGTTCTGGGGATGAACGCCAGAAGCGATTTTTATCTGGCTGGAGTCTATGCTTCATTTCCTTCTGACCTGGACCCTGAACTCAAGAGGTTCGGCCTGAGGATCAAAAAATTCAAGCCCAACGATAATCTGACTTATGAATTAAACAGAACTTTTGTATACCAGTTTCTCATGGAGCTTTACGGATATCCAGTAGTCTCTGAAAGAAGGACTTCAGCCGCCCTCTTTGCCAGACGCCTGTTCAAGATAGGTGAACATTTCCTCATCCGGGCCCTGGGTCAGACCGATCGAACCATCACCACACTCTATTCCACAGGAGAGCAGAAATTCTATCCTGCTCTGGAAAAGCTGGCGCTGGTCAGGGTGGAAACCAAAAAAAAGGATACCCTAAAATTCCTCAGGGAAAACAACTTCTATGTGGATGAGAGAAAAAAGGCCGTGATTTTAAGGGTCAAGTACCGGCAGCACAGATACGATCCCAATAATGTCCGGGAGGAAAGAGCCCTTTCCATTCACCGTCAGGAGGTGATCCACCCCCTCACCGGTGAGGTGTGCACCGCCCTGAACATTATCAGCGATACCTCCTACATGACCCTGAAACTCAACGATATTGTCAAGGGTGAATACAGCGGGAGAATTAAGTACAAGCGGGAGATCATCGAAAACACCGACACCCACGAAAAAAGACTCAAATTCCTGTTTGCCTGGCTGGGAAAGCACCAGAGACGGATCATCGGATATTCCGACGAATTTTATGCCGGCGTGACCAGGGTCCTGGACAACTATCTCCTGGAGCCGAATAATTACGACCACTTCAATGACCTGTACAGGCTTTACCAGGAAGTCTGGAATAAATACAGCTATATCAGACAGGCCCGGAAAATACGCATTCTTCAGGACCTGATGGATAAAAGATATGCCGGGAAAAAGATCAACTATCTTTCCATGCTGGAACACACCAATGAAATCCTGACCGACCTCAAGTTTGAACTTGTCAACTATTTTGACGAAATAGTTGCCAGGACCATCTATCTTGCTGAAAAAATTTCCAACGACAGATACCTGATCAAGAATTACATTAAGGAAAAACAGGAAGAAGACTTGACTGACTATGGTCTTGAAGTAAGAAAGCATTACGGACGGATGGTTTCCCTGCTGGACGAACTGAAATCAATTAGAAAAGTCAAGCTGGAAAGACACTTCTCCAGTTAAGCGGGCTGAAAGACCCAATTTTTGAATCAGCCGGCTGAAGGAAAAATTCATGGCCCATATCCACCACACTCCTATTTTTGAAATCCATCAGCAGCTTGGCGCCAGAACCGCCCCCTTTGCAGGGTGGGAAATGCCCATTCAGTATCAGGGAATAATTGCTGAACATCAGCATACAAGGACCCTGGCCGGGCTGTTCGACACCTGCCACATGGGCGAATTCATGGTCTCCGGCCCGGGTGCCAGGGAGGAACTGGGCAGGCTGGTCACCCATGACCTGGAAAACACTCCTCCTGGAAGATGCGTTTACGGCTTCATCTTGTCAGGCCAGGGGACCATCCAGGACGATCTGATCATCTATCCCCTTGAACAGGACAAGTTCATGCTGGTGGTCAATGCCTCCCGCAAACAGAACGACTTTGTCCACCTCAAAAGCAATTTGTCTTCAGCAGTCAGAATAACCGACCTGACCATGCAGACCGGCAAGCTTGACCTGCAGGGACCTGCCTCTTTGAATGTCCTTGAAAAGGCAACCGGACAGAACTGGAAAGACCTCAGGTTCTTTTGCTTTCGAAAGACCATGATGGCTGGAATGGAAATCCTGGTAAGCCGGACCGGTTATACCGGAGAGCTGGGATATGAACTCTACATACCCTGGGAGGGCACTGCCGGGATATGGGATCTGCTTTTAAAAATTGAATCAGTCAAGCCAGCCGGGCTGGGAGCCAGGGACACCCTGCGCCTTGAAGCCGGACTGCCTCTTTACGGACAAGATCTGGACCAGCAGCACACCCCTGCTGAAGCCGGATACGAGTCCGTCCTCAAGTCCCAGTCCAGATATCTGGGCAGGGAAAAGGCTCATCATGTCCAGGAAAGACTGACCGGGCTGGTCATCCAGGGACGCAGAACCCCCAGAAAAGGGGATCTGGTTCTGGCGGACGGTCAGCAGGCCGGCATCATCACCAGCGGCTCTTTTGCCCCTTCCCTTGGCCACTGCATCGCCCTGGCCTACATCAGCAAAGAATATGTCTCCAGGGACAGGTTCTTCATCCAAAAGGACAGGATCTGCCTGGAGGCTGAAAAATCAGCCCTGCCTTTTTACAAGGGTACAGCCAGGATAAAGACGGACCAGTAACCCATGTTCAACCCGCCTACCTTTTTTCTGGGTCCTGAAAAATGGCAGGAGCCATACAGACTTGAGCAAGGCGAAGCCCACCACCTGTCCAGGGTCCTGAGGATCGAGGCCGGCCGGAAAATCAGACTTATTGATGGCCAGGGACGGGAAGGGATGTTTCGGGTCAGGAAAGTCGCTAAAAACCATGTCCTCCTGGATTTGGAACATACCAGAACCTGGGCCGAGCCCCAAAGCAAGATTCACCTTGCCCTGGCCTGGAACAAGGGCTTCAGGCGCTCCTGGCTTCTGGAAAAGGCAGTGGAACTGGGGGTGTGGAGGATAATCCTCTGGCAGGCCAGACGCAGCCAGGGCAGGACCAGAGAGGCGAGTCAGGACAACTGGCAAGGAAAAATCATTGCTGCAGCCAAGCAGAGTCAGAACCCCTGGATTCCGGAAACAACGTTTTTTCACCACGGGGTTGACGAACTGATCAATCATTCCCGTAAGATAGAGTCCAAACTTCTGTTATGGGAAGAAGAAAAACAAAAATCCCTGATGAATTACTATCTTGAACAAAAGCCTGAAGAGAAAATAGTAGTGGTCGGTCCAGAAGGAGGACTGGACAATGCAGAGGTGGAAGCCCTGGTTGATGCCGGCTTTACATGTCTGACTCTGGGGCCCAAGGTCCTGCGCTGGGAAACAGCAGCCCTGGCCCCCCTTTACCTGGATATGCTCTTCAGATCCGGCATCGGCCTTGACTGATCTTCAATCAGCCATGGCGGTCTGGTTTTCAAAACAAATCACCATTTATCATAATGAACCCTGGCAGGGTCAAAACGGTCAGCCCGTCCCCAGGGCTGGTCAGGATAGCCAATGGATACCAGAGATAAAGGCATGATCGTGTCCGGCAGATTAAGAAGACGGCGCATTCCGTTTATTCTGATCTTTTCCGGATAAATACCCAGCCAGACCGCGCCCAGTTCCAGATCATGGGCTGCCAGAAGGATATTCTGAGTGGCAGCTGAACAGTCCTGCACCCAATAGCCCTTGAATTTCTCCCGTTCCAGGTCTCCGCATACCAGGATGGCCAAAGGGGCCTGCAAAAGCATCCGTGAGTATTGATGAAAGGATGGAATGGCATCCAGGGTATCCCGGCTGGTGATGACCACAAACTGCCAGGGCTGGGCGTTCCCAGCTGACGGGGCGCTCATGGCTGCCTCCAGAAGGACCTGGACATCCTGGGGAGAAACCGGCTGGTCTTTGTATTTGCGGATGCTCCTGCGGGTCAGGATGGCTTCAATGGTTTCCATGCACAACTCCTTTCTTTTTGGGCAAACATCACTATGTTTGCCTGAATCTAACTGACCTTGTTTCCAGGCAAAGTTTCAGGATCAGCCTTGAGCAGGGCCATCTCCCGGCCGTGCCGCACAGCCAGGACCATACCCCTGGACTTGACCCCGCGGATCTTTTTAGGGGCCAGGTTGGCCAGGACAACCACCTGTCTGTTTTCCAGATCCTGGGGTGAATAAAAATCCGCCAGCCCGGCCACTATCTGCCTGGGCCTGTCCTCCCCGATATCCACTAGGAGGAGATAAAGCTTGTCAGCCCCCTTGACTTTGTCAGCCTTGACAACCCTGCCGGTAACCAGCTTCAGTCTTTGAAAGTCTTCAAAACTTACTTCCGGCTCTCTGGCCTGTTCTCCTTGCTGGCTATCTTTCAGGTCCTTTTCAGCCCCCTGGTCCAGGTCCACCCGGGGAAACAGATTGGATTTCCTGGCCACCAGGGTTCCAGGGACCAGACCCTGCCAATGGCTTGTTTCTGCGCCCAGATCGGCAACCTGCAGATCAAAGGGCTGGCCAAGCTGCTCCATAATTTGCTCTGATGCTCCAGGCATGACAGGCCATAAATGCAATGCTATCTTGCGAAGGCCTTCCAGAAGTACGTACATTACTGTCTGCAACCGGACCGTTTCCTTTTCTTTGAACAGAGCCCAGGGAGCACTCTGGTCCACGTACTTGTTCAGATGACTCACAAAGACCCACAGCCTGGACAGGGCCTTGGCAAACTCAAAGTTCTCAAAGAGCCGGACATAGTCACCAAAGCACTCGACTCCCAGATCCATGGTCTCCCGGTCCCTGGAGTCTGGCTCCACTGCTTCAGGAACCTGACCCTTAAAATACTTGTGGGTCATGGCCAGGACCCGGTTGGTCAGATTGCCCAGGTCATTGGCCAGGTCGGCATTAAGCCTGCCAACCAGGGCCTCTTCGGAAAATGAGGCATCCAGTCCGAACTGCATCTCCCTCAGGAGAAAATACCTGAATGCTGACAGGCCGTATTTCTCCTTCATGGCCATGGGTTCCACAACATTGCCCAGACTCTTGGACATCTTGGTCTCTCTGATGGTCCAGTAGCCGTGGACCCTGAGGCTCTTGTACAGAGGAATTCCGGCAGACATGAGCATGGTGGGCCAGAAAACAGCGTGAGGCTTTAAGATATCCTTGGCCACCAGATGGTGGGCTCCGCTCCAGTAATTTTTAAAGTCATCACCGTCAGGCCAGTCAAGGGCCGAAACATAGTTAATCAAGGCGTCAAACCAGACATAGGTGACATAATCCTGATCAAAGGGCAGTTCAATGCCCCAAGTCAGCCTGGTCTTGGGCCTTGATATGCAAAGGTCGCTGAGCTCTTCGCCCAGCATGCCCAGGACTTCATTGCGATATCTTTCCGGACGGATAAAGTCCGGGTTGTTCTGGATGTGCTCCCTTAAAGGCTCCAGATACTTTTTCATCCGGAAGAAATAATTTTTTTCCTGGATAAACTTGGGTTTTTCCAGGTGATCCGGACACAGCCCGTCCTTGAGTTCCTTGTCTGTGTAGAAGCGTTCGCATCCAAAGCAGTAATGGCCGCCGTATTCACCAAAGTAGATATCTCCATTGTCATAGACCTTCTGCAGAATATCCTGGACGCACTTCTTATGTTTTGGATCAGTGGTCCTGATGAACCTGTCCGGCTGGATTTCAAGTCCTGGCCAGGTCTCCCTGAAAAGGGCGCTTATCCTGTCCACATATTCTTCTGGAGTCTGGTTGTTCTTGGCTGCAGCCTCAACGATCTTATCCCCGTGCTCGTCTGTGCCTGTAAGGAAAAAGGTCGGTTTGTTCTGGAGCTTATGGATCCTATTTACGCTGTCAGCCACAATGGTGGTATAGGCGTGACCCAGATGAGGCTTGGCATTGACGTAGTAAATTGGCGTTGAAATAAAAAACGGATTCAATTAGATAAGCCTCCTGCTTCTAGTCATCCCTGTTTCTGTGCTGTCTCTTGATCAATTCATGCCACTCGGTCAGGGGAATCTCCTTTTCTGCCCCGTCTTCATTGAGAACAGTAAGGGAGTCTCGGAAAAGATTGGCCCGGATTACCCTTAAATAGCCCTGGTCTGTTTTGTACCGTTTGCCCAGTTTGGGAATCTTTTTCTGAAACCGGGCATAGTTTTCCTGTTCAAAATTCAGGCAGCACAAAAGGCGCCCGCAGACCCCGGAGATTTTAGCCGGATTGAGGAACAGGTTCTGATCCTTGGCCATCTTGATGGTCACCGGCTCAAAATGACGCATGAACCTCCGGCAGCAGCATACCTGACCGCAATTGCCCAGGCCACCCACCATCTGAGTTTCATGGCGCACCCCTATCTGGCGGAGTTCGATCCTGGTCTTGTAAACCCTGACCAGATCCTTTACCAACTCCCTGAAATCCACCCGGCCAGGGGCAGTAAAATAAAAAAGGATCTTGCTCCGGTCAAAATAGACCTCCACATCCACCAGCTTCATATCCAGCTTCCTGGACCTTATGCACTCCCTGCAGTAGCTGAATGCCTCTCTGGCCAGTTTCTGATTGTCCTGCTGGCTTTTGACATCATCTTCATTGGCCAGCCTGAAGATGGGCTTGAGCTGGTCCGGTGTAAAACCTTCAGGAAGGGTGTCCCTGACCAGCACCACTTTAGCCAGACCCAGTCCCTCTTCGGTCTTGACAATGACCGAATCACCCCTGGCCACAACAAAGGGACTGGCCTGAAAATAATATACCTGACCCTGATCCCTGAATTTTACGCCGATAACCTGTGTCATATAAATGTCGATACCAAGAATTTAAGGGTTGAAAAACAGTGGATAAGCAGTTGTCCAGCTCTTTGCCCGCATTGACCAAGCCCCCTTGCCTGGACTTCAGTCAATCTGGCTGCACTGATTTGCTGCCTGTTGAATTAACAGACAGAAAAGAACTTGGTTTTCAAGAAACAGCCTATCCGTCAGGACTATTTAAGCCTTTTCAGGATTTCCCTGGCTGCAGTCCTGCCTGCTCCCATGGCCTCCACCACTGTGGCCGCTCCAGTAACAATGTCCCCCCCGGCAAAGACCATGGGCATATTGGTTTCGCCTGTGGAAGGGTTGACTTCAATGTTGCCCCATTTGTTAAGCTTCAGACCTGGAGTGGTCTGGGTCAGAACCCTGTTGGCCCCGGTACCCACAGCTATAATCGCCAGATCGGTTTCCAGCTCCAACTCCTGCCCTTTCAAGGGCACAGGCCGTCGGCGTCCACTCTGGTCTGCTTCTCCCAGTTCCATCTTCTGAAGGAGAACTTTTTGCAGGCTGCCCGCTTCATCTCCATGAAAAGACAGGGGTGAAGCCAGGATTTCCAGCTCAATCCCTTCATCCAGAGCATGCTCCAGCTCTTCCCGGCGGACCGGCATTTCTCCTTTGGTCCGGCGGTAAACCACCTTTACACTGGAAGCTCCTAGTCGATAAGCGGTCCTGGCTGCATCCATGGCCACATTGCCTCCTCCGAACACTGTGACCCTCTTGCCCTTGGGAACTGGAGTATCGTATTCAGGAAATTTATACCCGTGCATAAGGTTGACCCTGGTCAGATACTCATTGGCCGAATAGACCCCCACCAGGTTTTCTCCGGGCAGGCTCAAAAATCTGGGCAGACCTGCTCCCACCCCAATAAAAACCGCCTTGCAACCCTGGGAAAACAGCTCCTCCATGGTTATACTCATGCCACCCACAAAATTGCATTTAAATTCGACCCCCAGGTGCTCCAGGGATTCCACTTCCCGCTGGACCACTGATTTCGGCAGCCTGAACTCAGGGATTCCATAGGTCAGGACACCACCAGGCTGGTGCAGGGCCTCAAAAATGGTCACTTTGACTCCCCTGGCCGCCAGAAAACCGGCCAGGGTCAGGCTGCTGGGACCGGATCCGAAAGCCGCTACTTTGAGATTGTCATCAGGCATGACGCATTCCAGAAAACCTGTTTCCTGTTCACATGAATTCCGGGCGTAAAAGTTATCCGCCACAAACCGCTCCAGCCGCCCGATGGCAATAGGATGACCAGTTGGTCGCAGCTTGCAGGTCCCTTCACACTGGTTTTCCTGGGGACAAACCCGGCCGCAGATAGCAGGAAGACTGTTGGTGTCTTTGATCACCCTGAAAGCCTGGTCAAAATTCTCTTCAGCCACCAAGCGGATGAAAGATTTGCAGTCAACCTCCACCGGACAGCCGTTGCGGCAGGTGTCCTTTTTACACTGCAGGCACCTTCTGGCCTCGTTCACAGCCATTTCACGCTCATAACCCAGGGCCACCTCGGTGAAATTCCTGCCCCTTTTGGCCGGATCCTGCATCGGCATCTTCACCCTTGGACTGATCTTGGCTTTTTTCTTCTTGGTCATTTGACGTTGCTCTTCTTAAACAGTTTCATGGACAACTCTTCCTGAGATCTAAAGGCGTTGAGCCGGTTCATCAGTTCATCGAAATCAACCTGGGAAGCATCAAACTCCGGTCCATCCACACATGCAAACCTGGTTTCTCCGGCCACGCTCACCCTGCAGGCCCCGCACATCCCAACGCCATCCACCATGATGGAATTAAGGCTGACCACTGTTTTGACCTCAAAGGCACTGGTCACCTTGGCCACGGCCTTCATCATGGGCACCGGTCCCACTGCCACCACTTCCCTAGTCCCGGGGTTTTCCTTGAGGAACATCTCCAGGACCTGGGTCACAAAGCCCTTATGTCCAAGGCTGCCGTCATCCGTTGAAATCAGCACTTTTGATGAAATCTTTTCCAGCTCCGGCTTGAAAAGCAGTAAGTCCCTGCTTCTGGCCCCTATCACCGAAACCACGCTGTTACCGGCTTCATAATTGCCCTTGGCAATATGGTGCATGGCTGCTATGCCAGTTCCTCCCCCCACGCAGACCACCTGGCCCTGCCTGCTTATCTCGGTGGGCCTTCCCAAAGGTCCGCACAGATCCAGGATGATATCCCCTTCCTGAAAGGTGTCCAGAAGAGCTGTTGACTTGCCAAGGACCAGATAAACAATGACTATTGTCCCGTTATCAGGATCTCTGTCCGCTATGGTCAGAGGAATACGCTCACCAGTGGGGGTAAGCCGAAGGACCACGAAATTACCCGGCCGGGCATTTCTGGCAATATGCGGGGCATGAATAGTCAGTTCACTGACCCGGTCCGGAATCAGAATTCTTTTCTTAAGTATCTTGTTAATCATCGTTTCAAGCTATTTCCGGTCCGCTCCAGGAAAAAGAACTTGCCTGAAGCAGCCAAAGAGTTATATGTTAAATAAAGTATTGCACAGAAAAATAACCTTGAGCTTATGAGCCTGATAACCAGCACTACCTCTCAAAACCCGGTTGGACAGTACGCCTTGGTGGACCGGAAGACCTCGGGCCGAAGAACCAGCTTAGTCCAGCAGGCCGGTTCCGTCCAAAAGAGCCTGGGATTTCAGTGGAAAAACCTGAAAATAGAATATCAGTCTCAGGACGTTACGGTTTCTCCAGCTCCGAAACTGACCAGACAGTTCAGCCAGGTGCTCCAACAGGCCAGGGAAGTTGCCTCCTTTCAGGAGGTTGCCGCCAACTCCCCCTCAGGAACAGCCCTGCCCAGATGGGCTGCAGAGGCCTACGAGAAACAGCTTCATGCCCTGTTGGCCCACTCCAGCCCCATGATCAGCTTTTCTGTCTGATCTCCAGCCGCCTCTGATTATACTGACAGCCTGAAAGGCGGGAACCCATGGCATCCCCCTGCCCGTTTCCGTATTTTCCGAAAATTAATCCTTGAGCAGAACTTCCTCCAGCCTGGCAAGCGCTCTGTCCAGTCCGTCCGGGTCGGCCCCTCCGGCCTGAGCCAGGTCTGGCCGGCCTCCACCACTGCCCTTGATTTCTGCAGCCACCTCTTTGATGAGTTGTGGGGCAGTGAATCTCTGATGCAGGTCTTTACTCACAAAAAGCAGCAGGCTGGGTTTGCTGTTATTGACCGAACCCAGGAGAACAACCCCAGACTCCATTTTGGAGCGGGTGTCATCCATGATCTTTCTAAGCCCGTTCATGTCCGTGTCTTCAATTTTCCGGGCAATAAACCTGATCCCGGCCACTTCTCTGGCTGAAGAGGCCAGCTCGCTGCTTGCTCCGGAAGAAAGCTTTTCCTTCAAGGCCTTGTTTTCCTTTGAAACCTGCCGTAACTGTTCCTGCAATGAACTCACCTTGTCAGTCACCTGGTCAGGTCCGGCCTTGAGCAGTTCCTGAAGCGACTCCAGTCTGGACCGCCTGCTCTGCCAGTATTTCAGGGCATCCCAGCCGGTTATGGCCTCGATCCTGCGCACCCCGGCCGCAACCGCTCCCTCGCTGATGATGCAGAAACTTCCAGCCTGGGCGGTTGACCTCAGATGAGTTCCCCCGCACAGTTCCATGGACACGTCGCCCAGGGAAACCACTCTGACCCTGCTGGAGTATTTTTCACCAAAAAGGGCCAGAGCCCCCTTTTCAACAGCCTGTTCATGCTCCATTTCCACGGTCTCCACCGGGATGTCGGCCAGGATGGATCGGTTTACGTCCTCCTCGATCCGGGCCAGTTCATCTTTTTCCAGGGCCTTGATATGGGTGAAGTCAAACCTGAGCCTTTTATCTTCAACCAGGGATCCGGCCTGCTTGACATGATCCCCCAGGACCCGGCGCAGGGCAGAATGCAAAAGGTGGGTGGCAGTGTGATTCCTGGCCGTGGAGATTCTTTGCCCGTCATCCACCACCAGATCAATTTCCTGATCCCGGCTCAAGGTTCCGGATGTAACCACGATCTTATGAACTGTTATCCCTGGATAAGGCTTTCTGGCGTCCTCCACCCTGGCCTGGCCGGTTCCCGAGGAAATTCTCCCTCTGTCTCCGGCCTGTCCTCCGGACTCCCCATAAAACGGGGTAATGGTGGAAACCAGCCAGCCTTGCAGACCCTCAGGAAGTTCATCCTTGAGCTCGCCGTTGCTGTCCAGCAAAAAGGCGACCCTTCCCAAGGACCGTAGCCGGTCGTATCCGACAAACTCCACTTCAAATCCATCTCCAGCCTCCCTGCCCAGAGCAGCAAAGAGTTCACCTCCCTCAGCTCCTTTCCAGGCCGCCTTGGCCCGGCTCTTCTGCTGGTCCATGTACGAGTTGAATCCCTGTTCATCGACTTTAAGGCCTTTTTTTTCAGCAATGTCATTAACGATATCCAGGGGAAACCCGTAAGTATCGTAAAGCTTGAACGCAACTTCTCCGGGGATTGTGCCCTGACCTTTGACCTCAAGATCTGCGATTTCATCTTCCAGGATAATCAGACCCTTTTCCAGGGTACCGGCGAATCTTTCCTCTTCCTGTCTGATAACCCGGCCCATGAAGTCCAGAGACCGGCCAAGCTCAGGGTAGGCCTTGTCCATGGCCTTGACAACCCTGGCAGAAACCTTGTGCAGGAATGGCTCCTCCATGCCCAGGCTTCGGCCAAACCGGTAGGCCCTTCGGATCAGCCTTCGCAGAATATAGCCCCTTCCTTCGTTGGACGGAAGCATGCCGTCAGCAATCATGAAGGCAGCAGCTCTGGAGTGGTCAGAAATGACCCTCAGGGCCACATCATGTTCCTCATTTCTGCCGTAGGTCACTTTGGCCAGATTAGCCATGAAATCAATAAGCTGCCTGAACAGATCAGTATCGTAGTTGGAAAATACACCCTGGCTTACTGCGCTTATTCTCTCCAGCCCCATGCCAGTGTCTATGCTGGGCCTGGGCAGAGGATTCAGATTACCCTGCTCATCCCGGTCATACTGCATGAATACCAGGTTCCAGATCTCCAGATAGCGGTCGCAGTCACATACCCCTATACCGCAATCAGGGCCGCAGGACACCTTTTCTCCCTGATCGTAAAGGATTTCTGAGCAGGGGCCGCAGGGTCCGGTATCCCCCATGGACCAGAAGTTGTCCTTTTCATCCAGCCGAAAGATCCTGTCCCCACTTACCCCGGCTATTTTTTTCCAAAGATCCATGGCCTCATCGTCATCCCTGAAAATGGTGATATAGAGGCGGTCCGGGTCCAGGCCCATCTCCCGGGTCAAAAACTTCCAGGCCAGATCAATGGCCTGATCCTTGAAGTAGTCTCCAAAAGAGAAATTTCCCAGCATTTCAAAAAAAGTATGGTGCCTGGCTGTCCTGCCCACGTTCTCCAAATCATTGTGCTTGCCCCCAACCCGGAGACACTTCTGGGCAGTAACAGCTCTGGAGTATTCTCTTTTTTCCTGGCCCAGAAAGACCTTTTTGAACTGGACCATGCCAGCATTGGTGAACAAAAGGGTGGGATCATTTCCAGGGACCAGGGAGGAGCTGGAAACCAGGGTATGCCCGTTGTTCTGGAAGAAATTCAAGAATCTGTCTCTGATATCGGATGAGGTAAACACCTGATTCTCCTAAAATTATTTTGAGCCCTGGTCACTTTCGGACTTGGCTGGCTGGTCCGGCTCCATGACTCCCATATGGACCAGCAGTTCTTTTTCAATGGTCTTAGCCAATTCCTGATTATCAAGAAGAAAGGCCCTGACGTTTTCCTTGCCCTGGCCCAGCCTCTCCGAGCCATAAGCATACCAGGCCCCGCTCTTGTCCAGGATACCGTGTTCAACCCCCAGATCCAGCAATTCACCAATCCTGGATATGCCCAGACCGTAGAGGATATCGAACTGAGTCTCCCGGAAAGGTGGAGCAACCTTGTTCTTGACGACCCTGACCTTGACCCTGTTGCCCACCATTTCCTCTTTATCCTTAAGGGACTGGATCTTTCTGATGTCCATGCGGATGGAGGAGTAGAACTTAAGAGCATTGCCACCGGAAGTGGTCTCAGGGTTACCGTAACCCATGGTCCCGATCTTCATCCGGATCTGATTGATAAAAACCAGGGCAGTCTTGGACTTATGAATGGTCCCGGTAAGCTTGCGCATGGCGTGGGACATGAGCCTGGCCTGTCCTCCCACCTGAGTCTCGCCCATGCTTCCTTCCAGCTCAGCCTGGGGGATCAGGGCCGCCACCGAGTCGACAACGATTACGTCCACACCGCCTGAACGGACCAGGAGATCGGCAATCTCCAGAGCCTGCTCTCCGTAATCAGGCTGGGAAATCAAAAGCTCTTCGGTGTTGACCCCGAGCCTTCGAGCATAGGTCACGTCCAAAGCGTGCTCAGCATCGATAAATGCGGCCACACCGCCCTTTTTCTGGGCTTCAGCTATGATATGCAGGGCCAGGGTGGTTTTGCCCGAAGACTCAGGCCCGTAAATTTCAGTGACCCTGCCCCTGGGTATCCCCCCAAGTCCCAGAGCCAGGTCCAGCCCAATGGATCCAGTGGGGATAAAAGGGATGCTCTGGTGGGCATCGTCAGACAGACGCATGACAGATCCCTGACCATATTTTCTCTCAATGGTGGTAATCGCTGTTTCCAGGGCTTCTCTTCGAAGTTCCTCCGGGGACAAACCTTTCTTGGCCATAAAAATACTCCCGTGTTCAGCCTTGGCAGGCATCAGATTTGGAAAAAAAGGCGTGACTTCTAAAATCCAAAGTCAGACAGAATAACTGCAAAGGCAAAGAAAATCAAATCCGCCAACTCTGCTCAGTGTCTGGAAATAATGGCGTAAGCACTGTGGTTGTGAATGGATTCAAAACTCTCCACCTCCACCTCGTACCAGTTGATCATCCGGTGCTGATCCAGACTCTGGGCTGCCCTGCGCACCACGTCCTCCACAAAGGATGGTCTGGAAAAGGCCTGGTCAGTGACGAACTTTTCATCTTCTCTTTTCAAAAGAGGGTAAACAGGGGATGAACCCGATTCTGAAGCAGTGTCAATAAGCTCCTCCAGCCAGAGAAGGCCTTTAAAACCGCATTTGATCCGTACCAGAGCCCTCTGACTGTGGGCCCCTTTTTCGCTTATGGCCAGAGAACAGGGGCAGACCGTCATCACCGGGACCTCCACCCCCAGAGTCATTTTTATTTCCTGTCCAACCAGCTCACCGCTCAAAAACGAACTGAAGTCCATAACAAACTCATGCCCGCTTTCCGGTGCCTTGCGTCTGTAAAAATAAGGAAAATCAAAACGGAGCCTTGCCCTTTGAGCTTCGAGCCTTGATCTGACATTGGTCAGCAGCTCCCTGAAACTCTCATAATTAAGGACCTGGGACCAATGGCTTAAAGCCTCCAGAAATCGGCTCATATGGGTTCCCTTGAACTTGGCCGGAAGATCAACGCAAAGGTCAACTGCTGCTGTTGTATGCTGGCTTCCCATGGAACGGTCCTGAACCAGGAGAGGGATCTTCAGGTTTTTCACCCCGACCCTGTCTATGGGCATGGGCACTTCGGACGGACCGTTCTGAATATCCTGCATCAAATGATTTCCTTTCCAGTGGTGGTCAAACTCAGTCTGCCATGCTTGACCCCCTTGGTGGAGGTCAGTTTCTGGGAAGTATCTTTGATGTCTTTTCCAGGACCGCGCAGAATGAGTACCTCCAGGCAGTTGTGGTGATCCAGGTGGATGTGCATTGAGGTGACAATGGCGTCCAGGGCCTGGTGCTGAATCTCGGTCAGCTTCTGAGAAAGATCGCTCTGGTGGTGGTCATAAACCAGAGACAGGACCCCGATGGTTTCCAGGCCTTCGTCTTCCCATTCTTTCTGGACCAGAGCGTTTCGGATCAGGTCCCTGATGGCCTCGGACCTGGTCTGATAGCTTCTTTCCTCGCATAAATCATCGAATTTGGTTAATAAATCCAGATCCAGTGACACGCCGAAACGAATTGTTTTGCCCATGCCGTTCCTCCAGGTTTTAATAATTTCAATAGTTATTGGTCAAAATTGGTCAAAGACAAGTTCCATCAGCCTGACTTCGGCCCGGTGCGGACCGATGCCGACCCGGTCTTTTCTGATCTCTTTAAGCTTAAACCCGCTGTTAATAAAAATGGACCAGACAGCTTTGGAAATGTTTCGTTGGGGATCCGCTATCCATATCCTGCCATCTTTTTTCAGACAAAGGGTCAGAAGGCGGACCAGGGGCTGGGCAAATCTTGACTCGTAAAGAACATCAGCAGCCCAGATATAATCGAATCCACCGGCTTTGAATGGAGGCTGCCTCCAGTCCGCCTGGATCAGATCCAGTTCCTGGACACCGTTAATCCGACCGTTCTGCCGGGCAAAACCCAGAGCCTCGTACTCCAGGTCCATGGCCATGACCCGGGCGCCAGCCCTCTTTCCCACCAGGGCGGTCAAACCCAGACCACATCCCACATCAAGACACCAGGTTCCGGCCAGGGCCTTTTTCTGGGAAGAAATATGCTCCATTAAAAGCATGGACGCAGGCCAGACCTCTGTCCAATATGGGATGTGGTCTTCATCATCAGGATTATTTCCGGTCATCCCATTCCAAAGCTCTTCAAGATCTCCGGCCCTTTTGATCTGCCACTTCTCGCCAGCCGCTTCAATTACCAAGCTCTGGGGACCGGCGGACAGGCTGTTCATTTTTGGCCACCTTTTCGATTCTGCCCGGCCAGAAAGCTGCTCATGATCCCCACTCCAGTCAATACAGCCAGAAAGGATATCACATAAACCGGGGGAAAGAATTCAATCCTGATCCATACCGGCGGAAAGTAGAGCAGGTCCTTGGCCATCAGGTGAATGGCCTTGAGCAGAACAACAGCCAGGGTGCCCCCGCCCAGACCCTGCAAAGCCCCGGTGATGAGCAGCGGAAACTGGATATAGCCTGTACTGGCACCCACAAGGGAAAGAATTTCTATCTCCTCCTTGCGGTTGATCTGGTTGAGTTTGAGGGTGTTGGCCACAACCAGTCCAGTGATAAGCAGCATAAGACCTATCAGCGGCCAGAAAACTCCCGAGGTCACCCTGAGCCAGGTTTTAGCCAGATCCATCTGCATGGGATTGTAGCTGACCCTCTCAACACCGGGAAACTGTTCAATCCTTTTAAGGATTTCGCCGGCCCGGTCATCCGCCTGCTCCCCTGTCAGAGAGAACTCAACCAGGGCCGTGAACGGCAGAGGGTTCACCCCGGCCATGCCAGCTGGGTCAAAACCTCCTGGCATGGAATCCATCAGGGCCTCCAGGGCCTGCTCCGGGGTAAAGGTCTTAACAGAAATAACATCCCATGAATTGATTTCAGACCACTGCTCCCGGACCTGCTCTGGATCAGTTCCCTTGCTCCAGTAAACCTGGTATTGAAGAGAATCCTGAGTGGCCTGTACAGTCAGGTTGAAATTAAACAGAATAAGCAGAAAAAGACCAGCCAGAAAAGAAACAAAGGTCACGGCACTCATGGTAAATACCTGGGCCCACTTATTTCTCCCCAGGTTAAGCAGACCTTCAACAGCAAGCTGCCGGAACACCCTCATATCTCAACTCCCTCCAGGGGCCAGTTGGAATCAACAATTCCCCCGTCTTTCAAACAAAGGATCTTGGCCTGGGGCTGACTCTTAATGAGTTCCTCGTTATGAGTTGCAAAAATAATCGTAGTTCCATGGATGTGAAACTGCCTGAATACCTCCAGGAGCTGCAGGGCGAGCTTCCGGTCCAGATTGCCGGTGGGCTCGTCTGCCAGAAGTACTTTTGGATTGACCACAACAGCCCTGGCAACTGCCACCCTTTGCTGCTCACCTCCGGATATTTCCCGGCACAGACACCATGATTTCTTGTCCAGCCGCAGGCTCCTCAGCACAGCCCTGACTCTTTTCTGTATCTGGCTTTTGACCATACCCCTGACCAGAAGCGGGAGGGCCACATTGTCCCAGACCGTCCGATCAGGCAGAATCCGAAAATCCTGGAATACTATGGACACCTGCCGTCTGAGCAGATGCAGCTTTCTTAAGGGCATGGACTTGAGATCAAAGCCTGCAATGCTGACCATCCCCCTTTGCAGGGGCAGACTTCCGTGCAAAAGCCGCATCAATGTAGTCTTGCCGGCCCCTGACGGTCCTGTGAGAAACAGAAAGTCCCCCTTGTCCAGGGAGAAGCTGATGTTTTTCAAGGCCCAGTAACGGCCAAAGGAGTGGGAAAGATATTTAATATTGATCATTTACCTTCTGATCCGCCGTATTCACTGTTAATCGTGCTCATCAACTCCCTGGCCTCGGTAAAGTCAGGCCTGACCTCCAGGGCCTTTTGCAGATATCTTTCAGCAACATCTGAACTTCCTGCCTTAAGCTGGGCAACTGCAGCGTTGTAAAGTATCTTGGGATTGTTCTTTTCCTTTCTAAGGGCCTGCTTGTAAACCAAAATGGCCTCTTTGTTCAGCCCCCCCTTTCTTAGAGCCACGGCCAGGTTATTCAGGGTATCTGCAGTCAGAGATTCATACAGGACCGCGCCCAGGTCCTTCTGGACCTGATCTACGTAACCATGACTCAGATAGGTATTCCAGATGGTCTGCTTGAGTTCATCATCCTTGGGCGCATTGTTCAGGGCCGTAATATAGCTTGCCTTGGCTTTGGCAAAATCCTTGAGCTTGAGAAATGCTTCCCCCCTGAACAGAAGATATTCGTTGTTATGAGGACTGATGCGGACCGCCTTTTCAATCCAGCCCAGGGCCTCCTTCCAGTTATTGCGTCTGCCCAGTATTCTGGCCTTTAAGAACCAGGCCCTGGACATGTCCGGGTTAAGGGATATGGCCCTGTCAGCATATTCTTCAGCTTCTTTGTCCTTGCCCTGCATTTCATTAACCTGGCCCAGCTCATACAACACCCTGGACTCCAGTACAGGCTGCTTTTTCAGAAGGTCGGTCAGAAGCTCTTCTGCCTGGTCAAAATGTCCCTGATAGTACTTTTCCCGACACTGACTCAAAACCTGATTCAAAATCCGGCCCGGGGTATCTTCGGCCAGGCTTTCCAGCTTTTCTCTGAGGACAGCCAGGCTCAAAGGCTTGACCATGTAGCCGTTCACCCCCCAGTCCGATGCCAGAGCAACATCTTCGGACTCATTCTTGGAAGTTACCAGGAAAAAGGGAAGATTCTTGGTCTGCTGGTTCTCCCGCACTCTGATCAGCAAATCTATCCCGTTCATCCTGGGCATTTTCCAGTCCGATATCACCAGACCGATATCATTTCTCTGGCTCAGGATTTCCCAAGCCTCATGACCGTTTCCAGCTTCCACTGTATTTTTACAGCCCAGGACACGGAGGATATTGACCACGGTCTGTCTAGCCGGCCCGATGTCGTCCACCACCAGGACATGAAGATCACCATTAAGCACAGCCGTCCTCCGGTGCAAACATGGTCACACAAAATCTGCTGCCTCCGGACAGGACATCCTCGACCCATATTTTCCCGCCCATGATGGTGGCTATACGGTTGCAGATGAACAGACCCACGCCTGACCCCTGAATATGCCGGTCCCTTTTCACCCTGGTGAACCGGTCAAATATGCTTTTTTTCATCTCTTCAGGCACTCCAGGACCGCTGTCTTCTACACACAAGGTAACCAGCCTGGTGCACCTGTCCGTCAACCTCCTGGCCTTTTTCACCGTCCAGTAGATGCGGACTGCTCCATTGTCCGGAGTATACTTGACAGCATTGGACAGAAGATTCTTCACCAGATGCTGCAACAGGTTTTCATGAGCGTGGACAACAACGTCTTCAACTTCAGCCACCTCCAGAAAAATTTTCTTTTTCCTGGCCACTGGAAAGACTTCTTCCAACTCTTCCTTGACCACTCCCATCAGAGATATATCCTTGAGTTCACCGGTTTCCTGCCAGTGATCAAGCCTGGCCACGTCAAGAAACTCGTTGATCATCTCCAGAAGTTTTTTAGAGCCGTCCACAGCTGTTTTGACCACTGGCTGCTGTTCCTGGCTTAACCCCATATAGGACAGGAGATCCAGGTTGGATATTACCGCTGACAAGGGACTCTTGAAATCATGGACCACCATCTGAATGAGTTCCGACCGTTCTGAAGTGGAGATCATGAGTTCCTTCTGTTTGATTTCCAGTTCGTAACTCAGGCGTTTGTACCTTTCCTTTTCCCTGGCCAGATCCTCAACCAGGAAGGTATTCTCCAGAAGAGGAGAAATCCAGGCCGCATAGTCCATGAGCAGGGCAAAATCCTGACTGCTGAACCAGGTACTGTCGTTACGGTCTGAAACATTGATCACCCCGAACGGCTTATCTTCACCTGTTGTTGCAAGGGGTACGCAGATGAGAGAACTGGTCCGGTAGTTGTCGGGCCTTGCTTTGGGAGCAAAGTCAGGATGTTTGTTTATGTCTCTAATAAAGATCGGTTCATTTCTCAAAAAAACGCAGCCTGAAATGGACTCCTCGCTGACCGGCTGTTTCTTGCAAATAATGTCCTTGTTTGTGGCAGCCCAGACCTTCAGCTTGGCCTCAGTCTGGTCAATGATCATAATGGACCCGTTCAAAGCCCCGATTCCCTCAAGAATCATCTTGAGGCTCATGTCGAGCTTCTGCTGCAAGGTCATGCCCCTGTCAGCCAGCAAGTTGATAACCCTGACCACCAGCTGCATGTCCCGGGATGCCCAAGAATCGTTATTGTGTATCATCCGCATCTTGCCAGGCACTATCCGCATTTGGTGTAGCCGCAGGAAGAACAGACAAAACATCCTTCCTGAAAGACCAGCTCGCTGCCGCAGTCAGGGCAGGAAGGACGGCTCAGCCCTGCATGGCTGCCGACGGTTTTGGTTCCCTGCATATACCTGTTTTCCAAAACCCAGCCCACTGCATCGGGTATGGACAGCAGCAGTCCTTTTTTCTGGAAGACCGGATGCTCTCCTCCTATTCCCTTGATCTGCTTGACAACATCCTCTACTGCTATGCCCGACCTGAGGGCCAAGGAGACCAGCCTGCCAATGGCTTCAGCCTTGGCAGTAATGGATCGGCCTGACCTGCCTATGGTAGCGAACACCTCAAAAGGCCTGCCATCAACCTCGTTGACAGTCAGGTAAAGCTCTCCAAGACCAGTCCTGACCTTCTGGGTAAAGCCGTAAACCACCTCCGGCCGCTCCTGAACACTCAGCCGGCCTTCCTTTTTCTCCTGGCTGGCCTTTTCACCGTCGCCGGTACACAGGACCTGGGAGCTTTTGCACCCGTCACGATAGACCGTTACTCCCTTGCATCCCAGCTCATAGGCCATCCAGTAGATATCCCAGATGTCCTCCTTGGTTGCCTCATGGGGCAGATTGACTGTCTTGGATACAGCGTTGTCCGTGTACCTCTGAAATGCAGCCTGCATTTTAAGGTGATATTCCGGCTCAATATCCATGGCAGTAACATACACTTCCCGCAGATTCTCATTCAGAAAGTCCATCCTGCTGATGCTGCCTTTCTGACTGATCTCCTCCATAAGCTTGGGGCTGTGACTCCGGCTCTTTTTCAGGGCCTCCTCCAGGTGGGGATTAACTTCTGCAAGCCTTTCCCCGTCCATGACCTGGCGAACAAAGCTCAGGGCAAAGAGTGGTTCAACTCCGGAAGAACACCCGGCTATAATGGACAGGGTCCCGGTGGGAGCAATAGTGGTGGTGGTGGCATTCCGGAAAGGCCCGAGATTCTGCCTGGCATAGACCGACTCGTTGTAGGCCGGAAAGGGCCCTCTTTCCTCGGCCAGGAGCTTGGAAGCCGACTTGGACTCATTCTGGATAAAGCCCATGACTTTTTCCGCCAGCTTCAAAGCCTTGTGACTGTTGTATGGTATCTCCAGCTGAAACAATAGGTCAGCCCAGCCCATGACTCCCAGGCCAATCTTCCGGTTCTTGTTCACCATCTGGGTGATCTTGTCCAAGGGATACCTTGATGCATCAATGACATTGTCCAGGAATCGGACACTCAGATGTACCGTATCCCTGAGTGCTTCCCAGTCGATGCCGTCATCAGAGTCAGGGGCGTAAAACCTGTCCAGATTGATGGAGCCCAGGTTACAGGCCTCATAAGGCAGCAAGGGCTGTTCTCCGCACGGATTTGTGCTTTCAATCTCGCCCTGGGCTGGGGTGGGATTGTCGCGGTTGATCCGGTCCAGAAATATTATCCCTGGATCACCGCTCTCCCAGGCCTTCTGGACCAGCAGAGAAAATACTTCAACTGCTTTGAGCCTTCCCTTCTCTTTTTTGGTATGCGGAGCGATCAGTACATATTCCTCATTATTCTCCACTGCCTGCATAAACTCTTCAGTCAGGGCGATGGACAGGTTGAAGTTGTTCAGCTCTCCATCCCTTTCCTTGGCCCGGATAAAATCGATGATATCCGGATGATCCACCCTCATTATTCCCATGTTGGCTCCGCGACGGGTGCCTCCCTGCTTGACCTGCTCAGTGGCGGTGTTGAAGATCCTTAAAAAAGAGATGGGACCTGAGGCAATTCCCCCGGTGGAGCCCACCCGGCTGTCCTTGGGCCGCAGCCTGGAAAAGGAAAAGCCTGTCCCGCCTCCAGATTTATGAATAAGGGCTGCATGCTTTATGGCATCGAAAATTTCCTCCATGGAGTCCCCCACCGGAAGGACAAAACAAGCGGCCAGCTGGCCCAGGTCTGTTCCGGCGTTCATCAGGGTCGGGGAATTGGGCAGAAAGCGGTACTCGGTCATGAGGGTATAAAAAATTCCAGCCAGCTCATCTGCCTTATATCTTGATTTTTTATATTTTTTTTCCTCATTGGCAATGCTGGAAGCAACTCTCCAGAACATGGCCCTGAAATCCTCGACAGGCTGTCCGTCCTCTCCTTTCCGCAGATATCGTTTGGTCAAGACAGTTCTGGCATTGTCGCTTATAACAGGTTCAACCGTATCCTGGGGCATCTTGCTGGGTTTCATGTACATCCTCTTAAAAGGGCTATGGCTGATTGTCCCTTATCCAGACTGGACCAGCCGATGACTGTTATTAATTCCATCTACCGTAACAGTGCTCGAAAAAAACCTGAAATCAAAAAAACAGATTGATTTGATTTTTGGCAGGAATGTTTTAGTTATATAAAAATGTCTGATAATTCCAGGGAAAAAATCAGGGTAACTTCTAAAAGAAATTCAACTACTCCGAAAAAATCACCTTTGAGCCAGGCTGTGATCCAGGCCTTAATGTTGATTTTTTAAGTGGCGACCCGTTCCCAAGTCAAGACAATACCCCTGAACCATGGACAGCACAAGGCACGGCCATGTAGCTGCAGTGATTATGAATAGCAAGAACTATACAGGCCACAAGTGGCTGAACCTGTTTCACTCCGTCCTGATCATATCCGTTATGGCCGGTCTGCTTATTCTCCTGGGCTGGCTCATGGCCGGAAGGACTGGGATCTTATGGGCCCTGGCAGCAGGAGGCGTTCTGTCCGCCGGCTCATGGATGTTCTCTCCATGGCCGGCATTGGTGCTGCACGCATACAAGGCCGGCCGGCTGAAGCCGGAACAAATCCCGGCCCTTTATGAAATCCTTGGAAAAATCAGTCATAAAGCCGGCCTGATCCGGACCCCGGATCTCTATTATGTGCCGAGCCCGGCCATAAACGCCTTTTCCCTGGGCAACAGAAAAAGGCCTGTCATTGCTGTGACCGGCGGTTTACTTGAAGCCCTGGACTTGAGGGAACTCCAGGCAGTTCTGGCCCATGAAATCAGCCACATCAGAAACAACGACACCCGGATTATGAACATGGCCGATGCAGTCAGCCGTCTGACAGGATTCATGGCTCTGGGTGGCCAGATCCTTTTGTTGATCAACCTTCCCCTGATCCTGATGGAGGGTTACCGGATTTCCTGGTGGGCAATAGCAGTGCTCATCCTGGCCCCTACTGTCAGCGCCATCATGCAGCTGGCCCTGTCCAGGACCAGGGAGTGGGATGCGGACCTGGATGCGGCACTGCTCACCAATGATCCACTGGGGCTGGCCAGGGCCCTGGCCAGGCTAGAATATAAGGTCCCGGTCTGGTGGAGCGGCTTTCTGTTCCCGGGCAGAAAATCCGACCTGCCATCCATTCTCAGAACTCATCCCAGAACAGAGGACAGAATTAAACGGTTGATTAGTCTGGCCCAAGATAATAAAAAACAGACCAGAAACCCTGGCTATGGATACCTGGCTCTACCGGATGATTTGCTTCCAGATCAACAAAGACTTTGGAGGAGTCCTGGACGAAACAGGTGGTTTTAAGTCTTTCAACCGGCAGAAAACATTATGTTTAAAGTAATTGCTTCCCTTTCTGGCATTTTTTTCTTTTTTTACCTGGTTTTTCTGGGATATGCCTATTTTTTTCAGCATCGTCTGGTTTATGTGCCCTATTCCAGCCTGCAGGGAGATCCGGCCCAGATCGGACTGGGTTTCCAGGAGGTATACATTGACTCCAGAAACGGAAACAGGGTTCATGCCTGGTTCATCCCTGCAGCCCAGGAACGGGCAGTGGTCCTGTTCTGCCATGGAAATGCCGGCAACATATCCCACCGCTTGCAGACCATCAGCTACCTGCATTCCCTGGACGTGTCTGTTCTGATCTTTGATTATCAGGGTTATGGACGGAGTTCCGGAAAACCCAGCGAGATTAATACCTACGCTGATGCCCGGGCTGCCTGGGACTATCTGGTGGGAACCAGGAGAATTGATCCGGACAGAATTTTCATCTTCGGCAGATCCCTGGGTGGAGCTGTGGCTGCCGACCTTGCCGCAAAGACCGATCCGGCCGGAGTCATTCTGGAATCAACCTTCACCAGTGTCATTGACCTTGGCTCGGAGCTGTTCAGGTTTCTGCCGGTGCGGCTTCTGTCCCGTTTTGAATATAATACCCTGGATAAACTGAGAAATATATCCGCACCCACCCTCATCATTCACAGTCCGGACGACGAGATAATTCCCCACTCCCACGGGCAGCGCCTCTACGAATCTGCAACCGAGCCCAAACATTTTCAGGAAATAAGGGGCGGGCACAACACCGGGTTTATGGAGAGCGAGGTCAGCTACCTGGAATCCCTTGATGATTTTTTTTCCAGATACTCACCAGATGGAGGGCCTTAAAGGCCCTGTCAAAAGGGCAGATTGTCTGGACCAGGAGCTAGCCAGGCACTTCAATCTGCTGCTTCCGGAGTTTCCTGGGATCCGATCCTGCATGACTGGGCTTCGGGCTCCTGAGCCGAGGCCAGGGGCTGCTCAGTAAAACCATTAATGGGACCCAGATATCTGCGATCCCTCTCTGTCACCGGAGGGCTCTGCATATAAACGGTCAACAGGTGGGTCAGGGATTCCAGGGAACCCAGATGAGTCCGTTCATGGCCGTGGGAGGCATCCACTCCAAAGCAGGCCAGGGCGGTACGGAGGTCATTGCCGGCTTCAATGGCTGAAGCGGCATCACACCGATAGTACCGGAACACATCCCGCTGGTGCAGAATCTTATGTCTTTGACAAAGCTCAATCAAAAGATGGGTCAGGTGATAATCAAAAGGACCGCTGGAGTCCTTGATGCAAAGGGTGACCCCTTTTTCAAAACGGTTGCGGCCCTCAATGATAGGAGCGTTGTCAATACTGACCATTTCAGCCACGTCCCCGTGCAGCACAGCTGATGCACCAGATCCCACCTCTTCGGAAATGGTGAACAGGAGATGACAGTCAATGGGCAGCTTGGTTCCGGTCTCAACCACTGCCTTTGCAGCAGCCAGAAGAACAGCCACCCCTGCCTTGTTGTCCAGGTGCCGGGCATTGACGTATCCCCCTGGACTTATTTCCAGAGGAGAATCAACAGCCACCCAGTCACCCACATTAATCCCCAAATTTTCCAGATCTTCCCGGCACAGAGCGTCTTCATCCACCCGGACCTCTACATTATCCCAGGAAACAGGCTGGGAGTCTATTTCCGTGTCATAGGCATGACCTGAAGCCTTAAGGGGCAGGATGGTACCCCTTCTGGCTCCAAAATCAGTGAAAATGCTCACCCTGGCCCCTTCAGCAAACCGGCTGGACCAGGTCCCTATTGAGGTCAGGCTCAGCCTGCCATTGGGCTTTAGCTTGGTGACCATGGCCCCCAAGGTGTCCAGGTGGGCCACAACAGCCCGGTCTGGAGAAGATCTGGCCCCCTTGATGTCCGCCCTGATGGCCCCCCTCCTGGTCAGCTCATGGGACAGGCCCAGTTTATCCAGCTCATTACAGGTAAAGTGAACCACTTTGTCGGTATACCCGGTGGGACTGGGAATGTTCAGCAGATCACTCATGATCCTTTTCAGATAGTGCATATCAATGGATAGTTTTTTTTCCATAAGCTTTTTTTTGCCAAATTTAGTTAAACAACTGTCTGGGGGAAGAGGAAGTCCACATATCTCTGGGCCGTGGGCTGGGGCTCATGATTGGCCAGTCCCGGACGTTCATTGGCTTCAATGATCACATATTCCGGCCCGGTCACATCACTGACCAGGAAATCAAGACCCACCACAGGTATATTAATGGCCCGGGCCGCATGCTCAGCTGCCCGGACAAGCTCGGGATGAAGCTTTTCTGTAACATCGTGGATGGTTCCTCCGGTATGGAGGTTGGCTGTCTTGCGGACCTCAAGGCGTTCTTCAGCCGGAAGGATACTCTCCAGGTCATATCCGGACTGGGCCACACAACGTTTGGTTTCACCATCCAGAGGTATTTTACTTTCCCCTCCAGTAGCTGCCCTTCTTCGCCTGCTCTGCTTCTGGATAAGCTCTTTGATGGTGTGTCTGCCTGTTCCCACGATCTCTGCAGGCTTGCGAACAGCTCCGGCAACCACTTTGAAATCAATGACAATTATCCGGAGATCCTGCCCCTGAACATAATTTTCAAGCAAAACAGTAGAGCAGACTCTGGAAGCGGCCCTGCAGGCCTTGTCCAGACCATCAGGACCACGGACATCAACACTGATGCCCGCACCCTGCTCCCCCCTGGCCGGTTTGACAACCAGGGAACCATGTTTCTGCAGAAAAACATGATTCTCTTCCCTGTTTCCAGCCTTGATCTGTTCAGGCACATTCAGTCCGGCCCTGCGCAGAATCCTTCTGGTGAGGGACTTGTCATCGCACCGGCACAGGGCAATGGCACTGGTCATCTCACTTAAGGATTCCCAGCAGACAACTGTTCTTCCGCCCAGGGTCAGGGCGAAATGACCCGACTCCTGGTCCAGGACCTCCACGCTGATCCCCCTTCTTCTGGCCTCTTTGATGATAATGGTGGAGTAGGGGTTTAGTTGACTGGTTTCAGGGGTGGATGTGAACAAGGGCTCGTTTATGGGATTTTTTCTCTTTATACAAAAGACCGGAACCCTCTGAAAACCGAGTTTCTCATACAGGGCAATGGCCTGTTTATTGTCGTGCATAACTGAAAGATCAAGATATGACCGGCCCTTGGCCATGAAGTTTTCAGCCAGATGCCGGACCATTGCCTCTCCAACCCCAGGGTGAGGGGCCTGGGCATCCACAGCCAGACACCACAAACTTGAACCATTTTCCGGATCACTGTAGGCGGCCTTGTGGTCCACACCGGTCACAGTACCGATGATCTGCCTGCGGTCCACATCTTCAGCTACAAGAATCACGATCTTCCTTGATTTGCGGTTTTTCCACATAAAATCTTCACTGGAATTGACCATGCCCCAGGTGGAATAGATCCGGTTCACTGCCCGGCAATCCTCCAGGGAACTTATCCTGCGGATCACAAACCGCTTGGGCAGGGCCTTGCCCGGCAGGTAATTATCAAGCCACAGCCGGTAGGTGTGTGAAGGATCCATGAACAGGTCCTGAGGGGCCAGAGACAGGACAACGTGGGGATCCCGGAGATAGATGGCGATATCTCTTTTGCCGGGCGTCTCCTTAAGAATAGCCTGCACCAGTTTTTCCTGATCCTTGAAGGTGTGTCCAAAAATCAGTCTTCCCCAACCGCAATCCAAAACCACGTCATCTTCGGCCTTGATCCCGGGTGCTAGGTTTTTGCTTTCCCAGCTGCGCAGGGAAGGAACATTGCTGCGGTCAAACCGATGGTCTTTCTTGTACTTGTGCGCCATGTCCAGCCTTCCTTTCCTCAGATGTCATGGGTTTGAAACCACAGTTCCAGGAGTGCAGCCTGCCAGAGCCTGGATGATCCAAGGGGGGTTATCTCTTCCTGGGGATTATCCAAAAGCCTGTCCAGATGCTTCTGCTGGAAAATCCTTCTGTTTCTGGCTCCGGGATCAGCCAGGACATCCCGGACAAAATCCAGAAAATCACCCTTGAGATATTTGAGGGCCGGAACCGGGAAATATCCCTTGGGCCGGTCAATGACCTCAGCAGGAATCACTTTTCTGGAGGCCTCCTTAAGGACAAACTTTCCTCCCTGGCCCACCTTGTATTCAGGTGGAATCCGGGCTGCCAGCTCCACCAGCTCGTGGTCAAGAAAAGGTACCCTGGCCTCCAGGCCCCAGGCCATGGTCATGTTATCCACCCGTTTTACCGGGTCATCCACCAGCATGATCAGAGAATCCAGCCGCATGGCCATATCTATGGTCCGATCCGCCCCCTCCTTTTCAAAATGGTCCCGGACAAACCGGCTGCTGAAATCTTCCAGCACCAGCTCCGGGTTAACTGTCTGGGCATAGGTTTTATGATCAAGATCAAAGAACACCTTGGAGTAGTCCTGGACTGGGTCAAGGCTGTCCATAAGAGGCGGATACCAGTGATAGCCACCGAAAATCTCGTCTGCCCCCTGTCCGCTCTGGACCACCTTGACCTTTTTGGAGACCTCTCTAGAAAGGAGATAGAAACCGATATTGTCATGGCTGACCATGGGTTCAGACATGGCCCGGACACAATTCTGGATATTGGCCAGGGCCTCTCCTGATCTGACCCTGATCTTATGATGGTCAGTGCTGAAATGTCTGGCTATAACGTCCGAATACCTGAACTCGTCTCCCTGTTCCCCGCCCACTGACTCAAAACCAATGGAAAATGTCTTGAGGTCCCTGACTCCGGCCTCAGCCAGAAGGCCCACCACCAGGCTGGAATCCAGCCCGCCGGACAAAAGAACTCCAACCGGCACGTCAGCCACCATTCTCCTTTGAACAGCCTTGCGCAGGGAGTCCATAACCAGATCCTGCCACTCTTCAAAAGACCTCTGCTGGTCCTGGGAACTTCTTCTGTAATCCGGCCTCCAATAGACCGTCTCTTTTTTTTCCCCATCCGGTTCAATGGTCATCAGGGTTGCCGGACCCAGCTTGCGCACATCCAGAAGCATGGTATGCGGGGCTGGCACCACCGCATGAAAGCTCATATAGTAATGCAGAGCAACCGGATCTATTTCCGGACCTGCCGCTCCAGTGGCCAGAATGGCCGGAAGAGAAGAAGCAAACAAAAGACTGCTGTTTTTTTCGGCATAATAAAGGGGCTTGATGCCCAGGCGGTCCCGGCCAAGAACAACCCGGCCTGAATCGCGCTCGACTATTGCAAAGGCAAACATGCCCATGAACCGGTCCACGCACTCCATGCCCCAGTGATGGTAGGCCTTGATAACTACCTCTGTATCCCCATCGGAAAAAAACCTGTAACCCTGGGCAGCAAGCTCTTCCCGGATCTCCTTGAAATTATAGATCATCCCGTTGAACACACATGACAGCCCCAGCTCAGAATCGATCATGGGCTGTCTGGACTTTTCGCTCAGATCCACAATCTTGAGTCTTCGATGACCCAGGCACTGTCTGCCCAGCTGAACCAGGCCCGACCCGTCCGGCCCCCTGGGAACCATGGCCCTGGACATCCTGTAAACTGCATCAGGCGTAATTTCCTTGTTATCAAACCGGATTTCTCCACAAATACCACACATGCTAATACCCCTTGCTCATAACCCGGGCAAAAGCTGCATGCCGGATGTACAAAAAGAGGACCAGAGGGTCGTGACCGGTTGCCTGTCCCCTGGATCCTTTATTGCAGACAGTCAGAAATGCAGCATGCCTGGATCAACAATGATTAAACCTGTACTGGACTAATCAAATATATTTATTTGAATATCCAGATCACTTTTATACGCAAAAAAAACGCTTTATCCTGATTATAAACCGTAATTAATATGTCCTGAATTGTCAAACAAACTAAAAAACCGGCTCGCAAAAGCTGCAAGCCGGTTTTTTAGTTACTGACCAGGAGATACACCGGTCTTTTCAATTCATCCCTGGGAACGGGTCAGCAGGTCAGGGACAGGACCACCCTGTCCCTGACAAAAAATATTAATCACACTTTTATTACCAGGGGTATTACAATAGGATCCCTTTCCAGGATTTTCCGAAAAAATCTGCGCAGGGTGGAACGGGTCTTTTCCTCAAGTTTTTTTGTTGCACCGGGCGGAATATCTTCAAATATATCCAGCACAAGACATTTGGCATCTTCAAGAACATGGGCATACTGCTGTTCAAAAATAAACCCTCTGGACAAAATTCTGGGCCCCATGAGCATTTCCCCGGTTTCCTGGCTGACCACCATTATTGCTATAACCAGTCCTTCTCCGCCCAGGATATGCCTCTCCTTAAGCACAGTATGGCCTACGTCTCCTACACCCTTTCCGTCCACCAGGATGGATTCGGAAAAAATCTCCTCCTCAAACCGGACCCCTTTGGCAGTAAAGGTCAAAGGCTGCCCGTCCTCCAGAACGATGCTTCTTTCCGGAGCAACCCCGCATTCCTTGGCCAGCTGGACATGCTTGAACAGGTGCCTGTATTCTCCATGGACCGGAATGAAAAACCTGGGGGATACCGTTTCCAGCATCACCTTCAGTTCTTCCCTATGGGCATGGCCTGAGGCGTGAATGGCCCGGACCTTTTCATAAACCACTTCCGCACCCAGCCGGTAAAGGTTATTGATGACCCTGGTTATGGCCTTGGTATTGCCCGGAATTATCCTGGAAGACATGAGCACCAGATCGCCCTTATTGATCTGCAGCTGCTTGTGTTCGCCCAGGGCGAGCCTGGTCAGGGCGGAGAGAGGTTCGCCCTGAGATCCGGTCAATAAAAGGACCATTTCTGAATCATCGTAACCAGGCAAATCCTCCAGCGGACAATAAACATCATGATCCACCCTCAGAAAGCCCTCTTCCATGGCCATGTCAATATTCTTGGCAAGACTCCGGCCACTGATGGCTACCTTGCGTCCAAATTCCCGGGCCAGATCGAATATCTCCTGCATCCGCTGGATATGGCTGGAAAACAGGGTCACCAGTATCCGACCCTTGGCCTTGGCAAAATACCCCCTGAGAGATGACATGATCTCCCTTTCAGTCAGGGCATAACCCTCCCTTTCAACATTGGTGGAGTCGGACAGAAGAAGCATCACCCCTGGTTCAGCAAAGGCCCTGAAGGCATCAAGGTCAGTCAGGTGGCCCCCCATTGGTTCACGGTCCAGCTTAAAATCTCCGGTATGGACCATCCTGCCCATGGGAGTTTCAATGCCCAGGCCAAACCCCTCTATAATGGAATGGCAAACCCGGAAAAAATTAAAGGTGAAATCACCCAGTTCAAGAACGCTGTTCTGATCCACCACCTCGGTCTGCACATAGTCCATGAGGTTGAATTCAGAAAGCTTGTTGGAAACAAGCTGCAACGTGAACCTGGAACCGTAAATGGGAACATCCACATAAGGCATGAGCCAGGGCAGGGCCCCGATATGGTCTTCATGTCCATGGGTCAGGACAATTCCCTTAAGCTTGTCCTTGTTTTTTATGACATAGTCAAACCTGGGTATGACCACGTCCACCCCCAGAAGAAAGTCCTCAGGAAACATGAGACCGCAATCAATGACCACCATGGAATCCCTGCTCTCCAGGACCATGCAGTTCTGACCGATTTCACCCAGTCCTCCCAACGGGATCAATTTAACATAATTTTCACCTGAATCCATGACTGACACTCCCAAAAGCTTGGCCAGGGCATTGCCCTGCAATGAAAAAACTTATATCCGCCCCGATCTATCCCTGCTGGTAGATCATGTACTCCAATCAATCCAGGACCATTAGATTCTGAATCAATGGTCCTTTGGCCCAGGGTCAGAGCATTCCTGCCCGACAGTCATCCTGGTCTGTCAACTCATCGTTACCTAATGGGGAACTATCTCATAACCCTGCAAAATACAACTCAAACAATCCAGGGAAAACATCCCTGGCCCTCAAGTTTTTATTCAAACAAGGTCAGTTCCAGCTCAAGGCCATAAAAACATGAAAGCCCGGCCCGCTCATGTTTTTTTGAGCGGACCGGGCTTTGATATTTCAGGATACTGTCCGGGTTACCCGATGCCGGGAATCAGCCCTCTCTGGCTTCCTTGCTTTCAGCAATTATCTTTTCTGCAATAGGTGCCGGGCACTCCTCATAGTGATCGAACTCCATGGTAAAGGTGCCCTGACCGCCGGTCATGGAACGCAGATCCTGGGCATACTGAAGGATTTCAGACATGGGCACATGAGCTCTGACTTCAGTGATCCCCTTGTCTGAATCAGAACCCAGAACTTTGCCCCGCTTGCTGGACAAATCTCCGATGACGTCCCCCATATACTCGTCAGGCACATAGACCTGGACCAGGACTATGGGCTCCAGCAGAATCGGCTTGCACTGTTCCACGGCCTTTTTAAAGGCCATGGAACCAGCCACCTTGAAGGCCATTTCTGATGAGTCCACGCTGTGATAAGAACCATCATACAGGGTGACTTTGAAATCTACCACCGGATAGCCGGCCACCACTCCCTTGGCTGCTGTTTCCTGAATTCCTTTGTCAACTGCCGGAATATACTGCCTGGGGATGGCCCCGCCCACAATAGCATCTTCAAATTCGTAGCCTTCTCCCCGCTGCCTTGGTTCAAGCCTGATCCAGCAGTCACCGAACTGTCCTCTGCCTCCGGTCTGTTTTTTGTACCTTCCCTGGACTTCAGCCCGGCCCTTGATGGTTTCCCGGTAGGGAATCTTGGGGGTCTTGAGGACGATATTGGCTTTATACCTTCTTCTGGCCTTTTCCACTGCAGTTTCAATGTGCAGCTGGCCCATTCCGGAAAGCAGCATATCCCCTGTCTCCTCGTTTCTGGCCAGCCTGAGATTGATATCCTCATCCAGGAGTCTCTGGACAGCTGAGAAGACCTTGTCTTCTTCACCCTTTTCTTCGGCCGCCAGGGCGTAGGACAGGATGCAAGGAGGCAGGTCTTCGACTTGAAGCACAAAAAGCCTTCCTTCAGCGCACAAGGTGTCTCCAGTGGTGGTTTTCTTGAGCTTGGGCGCGGCAACAATGGCCCCGGGGCCCAACTCCTCCTTGGCCGGAGTCTGTTTTTTGCCTTCCAGATACAAAAGCTGGCCCAGTTTTTCCTTTTCATCCTTCAAGGGGTTGAAAAGAGTCATATCAGCGGACAGTTTTCCGGACATGACCCTCATGACACTTAAATGGCCGGCAAAGGGATCAGTAATGGTCTTAAAGACAAAGGCCGAAAAATGCTCATCCGGACTGGCCTCCCTGACTTCTCCATCTTTGCCCTGCCATGCGGGATGTTCAAGGGGAGATGGCAGGAGCTGCTGGACCGCATCAAGAAGATTTGCCCCGCCTTTGTTTTCAAGGGCAGAGCCAACGCAGATGGGCACTATTTCACCGGAAAGCACACCTGCCCTTAGACCCTGCTGCATCTCTTCAGGAGTAAGGCTTCCTTCTTCCAGATACTTTTCCATGAGCACTTCATCACTTTCAGCGATATTCTCAATGGCCGCCTCCCTGGCTTCCTCCACAATGTCGGCCATCTCAGCCGGCACTTCTCCGGGAGTCAGGACCCCGTCCCCGGAAAACAGGTAAGCCTTATTCTCAAGGACATCCACCATCCCTCTGAAATCTGATTCAGCCCCTATGGGCAGGTAAAGAGGGACTGGTTTAATACCCAGGGTATTGACCAGACTCTGGTAGGCCATGTCAAAGTCAGCCCTTTCCCTGTCCATCTTGTTGATAAAAAAGATTGCAGGAAGGCCCTGTTTTTTGGCTTCGGACCAGATCTTCTTGGTCAGGGGCTTGGCCCCGTCAATGGCGTCAACCACAAACACCACCCCGTCAACGCCATGCAAAAGATAGCTGATGTCGCCGATAAAATTATTGTCTCCGGGGATATCAATGAGATAATGCCGGTTCTTGTTCCAGCTGAAGGCTGAAAACCCGGGCTGGACACTGCCTCTTCTCTTTATCTCTTCAGGTTCAAAATCAAGGCAAGTGGTCCCTTCTTCAATCTTGCCCAGTCGCTGTATGGCCTTGCTGTTATAAAGAATCATCTCAGCCACAGAGGTCTTTCCAGCTCCTCCGTGTCCGATCAAGGCATAGGTCCTCTGCTTTTCCAACTTATCCAGCATTGATTTTGCCCCCTTTAATAATTTGTATTTGCATGTTCAGCCCTGCCTTGCCTTGGGGGTTGATCTTTTTTGATCGGCCAGGGACCGCAGTATCCTGGAGAACCGATGCCCCACACTACCCAAAGAAAGGCATGGATTTTCAAAGAATCCCATCCAGTCCGCCAAGGTATCTGAACAGGAAAACCAGCGATCCAGTTCAGCAACTCTGGACATCGCCAAGGCCTACAGGTAAACCCACTGCATGTTTTGTTCATATCACTGCAAGCCGTTTGATTATGTCCTATTGAAAGATGAATTAAAAGTTGTCAAGTTGCTCCTGACCCCATAATCAACATAACATGCTGAGATTAAAATATAAAAAATATTATGAATAATCTTCCTTCATTACTTCATTTAAGCCCCGCAGAAATCGATCCAACAGATCCCTGCCTTTTCTGGGCCAGAGAACCGGACCGGATTTTTATCCAGAACATAAAAGACCTTGGCCAGTTGAATCCTGTCCTTGTCATGCCGGCTGGGCAGAGATGGATCCTGATTTCAGGATACAGGCGATATATGGCCCAGAAAGCCCTGAACCAGGCCGTGCTGGCCCTGGAGATCCCTGAAGCAGGGCCTGAGCACCGGGGGCTTTTATATCTCAGCTCCAACTTCACCCGGAACCTGACGGTCGGCAGGGTCATCTCTGCCCTGCGTTTCTTTGCCGACCATCACGGACCAGGACCTGAATCCTGGCTGCTCCTTGGCATTGATCCAGGCACCAGACTCCACTCATTGTGGACAGCCTGGCTCAGCCTCCCAAGGTCCTGGGACCAGCCATTGAGCCGTGGCAATATCTGTCTGGAATGCGCTGAACTCCTCTTGGCCCTGGAGGAGAAAAACGATCTGGAACCACTTTTTCCATTTTTCCAGGACCTGGGCTGGTCCAAAAACAACAGCCTGAACTTCATCACCTGGATCTCTGAACAGGCATCCAATAATGGCCAAAGCCTCAGGACAACCATTGATCGCCTGAGTCTTGACCAAATCCTCCAGTCAAATCAGTCTCCGGCTGACAAGACCAAAAAGATCCTCAAGAAGGTCTTTGAGGCCAGATACCCGGTCTTTTCCCGCCTGAAAAACCGGACCAGGCAAAGTCTCAGACAGCTGGAGCAGCGGAGTCTCTGGCAGGTTCGGCACAGGGATGACTTTGAATCCACTGACTTGATCTTTTCCGCCAGAATCAGAAACCAGCAGGACCTGCACAGGGCTCTGGGGGAGCTTCAGGAAATCAGCTCTTCCAGCATCCTGGATCAGTGGCCGGTCAGCATCCATGAATAATTCTTCTTTGCCAGCCACCCCATTTGGCTTTGCACCCTTTGAAAAGATCATCGTGGACAGGGAAGTCCACGACTCTCCCCTGACCAGAAAAATACTCCAAAAGCTGCCCCGCATTCCTGTGGTCTTACTTGATCCGGATCAGACAGAAAAAGAGAGTGCAGAGCCTGGAAATTCTCTGGTCATTTACCTGAAGCATTATAAGGGCAGGTTTCTCCGCCCCTGTCCAGGCACTAAACATTACAGGTGCTGCGCATACCAGATTATCCATACCGGAGAAAACTGCCCCCTTGGCTGCAGCTATTGTATCCTGCAGGCCTACTTTCAGGACAGGGTCATCAAGGTCTGGGCCAACCAGAATGACTTGTGGAAGGAACTGGACCAGACCTTTGGCAGGGACAGAGGCCGGCTTTTCCGGGTGGGAACCGGAGAATTCAATGACTCCCTGGCCCTGGAATACTTGACTGGATACGCTGCCGACCTGGTGACATTCCTGAATGATCACCCCAATGTCTGCCTGGAATTAAAATCCAAGATCATTGACCTGACCTGGATGAAGCAGGTCAAAAGGCCGGACAGGGTGTTGCCGGCCTGGTCAGTGAACAGTCCGGAAATCATTGCCAGGGAGGAGCACGGAGCCTCCTGTCTGGAAGATCGACTCCAGGCCGCCCGCAAATGTGCTCAGGCCGGCTTTCGGGCTTGCCTGCACTTTGACCCGGTCATTCACTACCCGGGATGGGAAAAGGGCTATGCCCGGGCCGTTGAAATGATCTTCAGCTACCTGAACCCCAAAGACATAGCTTATATCAGTATGGGATCATTCAGGTTCATGCCGGCACTGAAAAAAATCATCAAGGACAATCATCCGGAATCCAAATATATTTTCAATGAATTCATAACCGGGCTGGACAATAAATCAAGGCTTGTGCTTCCCCTCAGGCTCGAGCAGTTCCGGTTCATCACAGGCCTGCTCAGGCAGGGTGGAATATCCCGGCAGCTTTATTTCTGCATGGAGTCGGACATGGTCTGGAAACAGGTCCTGGGATACACTCCCTCTGACCTGGGCGGTTTGGGCAGCCACCTGTTAAAACTTGGTTTTAATGATCTGAAACAGGCAATTTGATCTCCAGCCAGGGTCTGTTGCCAGCCAGGACATTATAACCACATGCAGCCTGGAAAGATGATCTGATTTTATTTGACTATCCTTTCTGGGTAAGATAATTTTTAATATTTAGCTTTTGGCGAGAGTGGCGGAATTGGCAGACGCACTGGACTTAGGATCCAGCGGTTTTACCGTGGGGGTTCAACTCCCCCCTCTCGCACCATAGAAGGTCCATGTCTGCAGGGCAAAGGGCTTTCACTTGCAGTTCCGGTCAGGGCAGAACCGGATGCATTCAAATACACCAAGGGAGGATGGATTTTTATGGATTATAATGTACAAGATGTTTCCCCGGTAAAAAAAGAGATCAAGATCGAGGTTCCGGCTGAAGAAGTTCATGCAGCCCTGGCCGCCACCACGGCCCTGTACCGCAGGGATGTTGACATAAAAGGATTCCGCAAGGGCAAGGTCCCTTCTTCTGTTATTGAGGGTAAGTTCAAAAAGCAGATTTATGGAGAGGCAACCACTGAGCTGATCAACCTGCATATCAATCAGATCTTAAGCGAACTCAAAATCAATCCGGTCTCCCGCATTGATGTGGACGCCGGTGAACTGGTCCGGGGTGAAGACTTCAAGTACTCCATCAGTTTTGAAGTCGCCCCTGAGTTTGAACTTCCCGAATACACCGGAATAACCATTGAAGAAGAGGAAGTGGTCGTCAACCCTCAGGAAGTAGAGCAGGTCATTGAGCGTATCCGGAACAACCTGGCCGAACTGGTTGTTATTGAAGAAGAAAGATCTCCTCAGGACGGCGAAGCCGTGGTCATCGATTTTGAAGCCTTTAAAGACGGCCAGCCAGTGGAGGGAGTAAAGGCCCAGAATTTTCAGATGACCCTTGGCGAAGGGAATGCCCTGGAAGCATTTGAAGATCTGGTAAAAAAACTTGTTCCTGGAAGCACTGACCAGGCTGAGATCACCCTTCCGGATGACTTTCTCAACAAGGACCTGGCTGGGCAGAAAGTGCTGATGAAGGTCACCCTGCACTCCATCAAGGAGAAAAAGCTGCCTGATGTTGACGATGAACTGGCTCAAAAGGCGGGCGGGTTTGAAAGTGTGGACAAGCTCAAGGAAGTCATTGAAAAATCATACATTGGCTCCAGAAAGCAGCTCAACAAAAGCACAGCCCAGAAAAAGGCCCTGGATGAACTCAAGGCCAGAGTGGAGTTTGAACTTCCCCAGTCTCTGGTCCAGGGAAGGATCGAGCAGAAGATTGCTGAACTGAAAAGCAGTCTTGAGAAAAAAGGCAAAAACTTCGAGTCCCTGGGCCAGACCCATGCACAGCTCCAGGAACAGTTCAAGCCTGACGCTGAAGACATGGTCAAATCCCAGCTCTTCTTGCTGGCTGTAGCTGCCAAAGAAGAACTCACTGTTGAACAGCAGGAGATGGACTCATACATTCAGAACATGGCCAGTTCCAGTGGGCAGGACTATGAGAAACTGAAAAGCTTCTACGAGCAGAACAACCTCATGTTCGCCCTCAAAGACAGTCTCCTGGCTGACAAGGCCATGGAGCTGATCTACAAGAACGCGGAAGTCAAAATAATTCCACCGGCCGAAACTGAAACTCAGGTCCAGGATGAACCGACACAGGAAAAGGCCTGATCATGCATTTGTTCAAAGCCGGTGATCAGGCCTTTTGCCGAATCACCGGCTTTACTGGAAAAAGCCCGGACCCGCCATTGACTTTCCTGCTGAATTCTTATTCATTATAATCCAAGTTCCGTTGCTTTCTTTGAACTTCACGGAACCACTCAAAATTAATCAAGGAGCAAATATGAGCTATAATGTTCCCATTGTCATAGAAAGTACAGGCCGTGGCGAGCGGGCTTATGACATTTATTCAAGGCTGCTCAAGGACAGGATCATCCTTCTGGGGACCCCCATTGATGATCACATCGCCAACCTCATCTGCGCCCAGCTCTTATTTCTGGAGTCGGAGAATCCGGAAAAGGAGATCAATTTCTACATTAATTCACCTGGTGGCTCAGTTACTGCAGGCATGGCCATTTATGACACCATGCAGTATATCTCTGCACCAGTGGCTACTCTCTGCCTGGGCCAGGCCGCCAGCATGGGAGCCCTGCTTCTGGCAGCCGGCCAGAAGGGAATGCGCTATTCTCTGCCCCACAGCAGGATATTGATACATCAACCAATGGGAGGATTCCAGGGTCAGGCCACTGACATCGACATCCAGGCCAAGGAAATCATCCGGCTCAAGGCCAAGCTCAATGAAATCCTGGCTAAACATACCGGAGCCAAGCTCTCTAAAATCGAGCACGATACTGACCGGGACTATTACATGAGTGCAGATGAAGCCAGAAAGTACGGCCTCATTGACAATGTACTCACTTCCAGGGCTGAAATTGATAAAATGAGCTGATGATTCAGCCGGAACCGTAAAAATAAACAGCAATCCGAGGTGCAAAATGGCTGACAAGAAAAAGCCTTACGTCTATGACCTGTGCTGCTCATTCTGCGGGAAGACTCAGGATGAAGTGGACAGGCTCATAGCTGGTCCTGATGTTTATATCTGCAATGAATGCGTAGCCCTTTGCGACGAAATCATTGCCCAGGACCATGTTGAAGAAGGCTTTGAAGGGGAGGTCCTGCTTCCCCCTGCAGAAATCAAAAAAGCCCTTGACGACTATGTCATAGGTCAGGATGAAACCAAGAAGATCCTGGCTGTAGCAGTATATAATCACTACAAAAGGATCCGCTACACCAGGAAAAAAGACGAGGTGGAGCTGGACAAGAGCAATATCTTGCTCATAGGCCCCACTGGATCGGGCAAGACCCTCATGGCCCAGACCCTGGCCAGGATACTCAAGGTCCCTTTTGCCATAGCCGATGCAACCACCCTGACTGAAGCCGGTTATGTTGGCGAAGACGTGGAAAACATCCTTGTTCAGCTGGTGCAGAATGCAGATTACAATCTGGAAGCAGCAGCCAGGGGGATAATCTACATTGACGAGATCGACAAGATAGCCCGCAAGAGCGACAGCCCTTCCATCACCAGGGATGTCTCAGGAGAAGGGGTCCAGCAGGCTCTGCTCAAGATAATTGAAGGTACTGAAGCCAATATTCCCCCCAAAGGAGGCCGCAAGCATCCCCAGCAGGAATTCATCCGTCTGGACACCTCCAACATCCTGTTCATTGCAGGTGGAGCCTTTATCGGTCTGGATAATATCGTCAGACAGAGGATAAGTAAAAGCAGTATGGGATTTGGCGCCGATCTGAACAAGCAGCAAAAGGATACTACTGACTCCCTGGTTCGGCAGGCTCATCCGGCAGACTTGATCAAATTCGGGCTGATTCCCGAGTTCGTTGGTCGCATCCCGATTGTTTCCTCTTTAAATGAGCTGACAGAAGGCGATCTGATCAAGATCCTGAGCGAGCCCAAAAATGCTTTGGTCAAACAGTACCAGAAGATGCTCGACCTGGATCACATCAAGCTCAAATTCACTCAGAACGCCCTCAAGGCCATTGCCCGCAAGGCTTTGGAGAGAAAAACCGGTGCCAGGGGACTCAGGAATGTCATGGAATCCATCATGCTGGAAGTGATGTACAAACTCCCTTCACTGACCGGAGTCAGAGAGTGCCTCATAAACAAGGCAGTGGTGGAAAACGGTATTGAGCCTCTGCTCATTTACGAACAGGAAGCCAAATCAGCCTGATCCGGTACTCTGACCAGATTCCATCAATGATTTCCAGCAGTTTTTAAGGCCGGACCTTAGGAGGTCCGGCCTTTTTTCATGGCTTTTGGGCCAGATAGTCATGCACAGCCTCTTCCAGGGCTCTGGCAGCTAGAAAGGCGCAATGTTTCTTGTCTTCAGGCAAACCCTTGAGCACTTCCAGAATATCCTGCCCAGTTACCGATGCTGCATCCTCCAGGTCTTTGCCCAGGGCCAGCTCGCAGGCTACAGAGCCGCAAACAACGCTCGGGCCGCACCCATCACTGAAAAACATGGCTTTGGAGATACGCTGATCTTCCACTTTTAAATAGATCTCCACAGTATCCCCACATGATCCGGTCAAACGCGAGCTTCCGTGGGGACCTTCCATCCGGCCCATGTAGGCAGGATTCCTCCAGCGCTCATAAACCTCCGACCCGTAGGCCTCAAGAGTTTGATCAAAAATCTTCTGCTGCAGCTCATCAAGATGGCTGTTCAAGTCCTTGGTCAAGGCTATTACCTCCGGTGAAATGTGAATATAATTCAGTCCCTGGTCAAAGCCAGGCTCATGTCTGCCTCAGTCTCGATTCCAGGTCAGGGTCTAGCTTGACCTGAACAGTCCTGAGCATCCTGTCCACATGGACCATCCCCTGCTCAAGTCCTTTGACCTTGCGCACGTCCCTGACTCTGGCGCAATAAACCCCGGCTTTGGCATCGTCTTTTTTATAGCTGGCCAGGGCAGCCAGTCCGGCAGCCTCTTCAATGGCGCGTTCGGACACCTGAACAAGGTCGTGATCCCGTTTCAAAATAACGTGTGCACCTGGCCCGCCCTGGACATGAAACCACAGGTCGTGCCGGGCTGCGCCGGTACTCAAAAGCCTGTGCCCTGCCTTTCTGTTTCTGGCCCGTAAAATGAGAAAACCGTCGCTGGACCGGTAATAATGAACTTCTGATCCTGATTTTGCCTTTTTTCCTGCGGTCCCGGCCTTCCTGGAACTGACCCCGTCCTTCTTGACTGTGGATTCATGTTCATAGGGGCTGCTCAGACTTTTCTGAAGTTCTTTTTCCCTTTTCCTGACAAAGTCAAGCCCCCGCCTGCCCTTGGCAGCCCTCTTAAAAAACCGCTCCATGTTCTCCCGGACGGTCAGCTCAGGTCGAAGGGACAAGGTCCGAGCCGTTCCATCAGGCTCAACCAAAGATATCTCCTTTTGCCTGGAATCCGGGTTCAGTCGATACAGGTTGGACTTGATGAATTCGCCGTCCCGGGAAAGTTCGATCATCCGGGCCAGCCTCTCTTTGTCCTGTTCAATTTTTTCCAGATTCTTCCGGATTCTCCTGACCCGGACCTGGTCGGCCCGGTTTTTATCCGCTGTCCGGTCAACCATGGCCTGAACCCTGGGAAGACCGAACTCCAAAGCTGCACTCAGGGCGCTGTCAAAGGTCCGGCGAACCAGCCACGGGCTGGCCTGAAAACAGCTCAGACTCTCTTTTTTCCCGGGTTTGGTCAGGATGTAAAACCCCCTGGGCTTGGCTTGCGACAGGTCCTCCAGAAGCTTTCGGGCATCTTCAGAGTCAAGCTGCCCAAGGGCGGACCTCAGTGGGGGAGTGATATGGGGGTACATTTTCCAAATATCCTGATCTGCCACAATCTGTCTGAGATCAGGCCAGTCCACTGGGGTGGGGGGAGATGGAGCAGTATGCTCAAGACTAAGGCCCTGTTTCAGATCCAGGGCCAGGAAAACCCGGCTAGGTGAAAGCTCAAAAACCATCCTGCGCTGAGGCCAGAAGTTCATCAGCCCGGTAATCCGGAGATTCTTTATTCTCTTTCGCAGCCACATGACCCGGGCTGAAGGACTCGGAGGATTAATCGGTTTTTCCGGGGAGAGAAAAAAAAAGCCGTTTCTGGGTGATGGGTGAAAAATCAGATTTCCGGCCCGGCCAAATGAAAAGACCCACAGGTCAGAACCGGGCATGTAGACATTTTCCATCCGCAGCCCCTTGATTAGCAAAAAAAGCTCCTGGGCTGCAAACCGAAAAAAATTGGCTTCCATAGTCCTTGCAGATTCAGATCAAAACAGTGTTGCTTTTTGACTGTGGCCAGACATAAAGAGACAAAAAAAGGCTGGGGGCTGACAAGCCCTGGTCATTGGACGGCTGAGATGTCTTCCGTCAGGGGACCGGCTGCAGAGCCGTGATCCTGCTTAATCGCCCTGCATTGCTTCCTGCTGTTCCTGCCTGCTTTTGCACTTGATGCAAAGGGTGGTCACCGGCCTGGCCTTGAGCCTGGGGATGGATATGTCTTCCCCGCACTCATCGCAGATCCCGAAACTGCCTTCATCAATGCGATCCAGAGCCTGATCAATCTTATAAATGAGCTTGCGGTCCCTGTCCCTCAAGCGGAGGATAAAGGCCCGGTCAGACTCAGCCGAGGCCCGGTCTGCCGGATCAGCATACATTTCCCGGTCCTCGGTCATGTCTTCAATGGTATTCTCACCTTTTTGCTGAATTTCCTCACGCATGTTCCTGAGCAGGTTCCGGAAATATTCAAAGTCGGAATTCTTCATGGGCAATTTCCTCCTCTTTATTAAAATTAATTATACTAAACCAAATCCAGACAAATGTAAAGATATCCCCAAACTTTTATATTGTATAACACCAGGATTGAGCATACCATGTCTAGTGTTGAGAGCCGGTATAACAGTTTCGTGTTACTTTATGATCACAACCCAGCGTCATATTCTTGATTGCCTGATCCAGGAAGCCGGATCAAAAGCTGATCTACCCAGCATTGGATCCTTTGCCGGTGCCCATATGGTGGCTGTTCAGAATCAAAAGGGAACCGGACTCTGCTCAAGACTTCCGGGCGGCTGTCCGGAAGTGATGGCCAAAGAGTCCTTTAACTTGTCCTGCCACGGCTTGGCTGGCCTGCTCAGACAGCAAAACACGGGCCATGCCTGCTGGGGCCTGGCTGCAGTCAATTCTCTGCTCAATCCCGGAGTCAGAGGACAGGCGGTTAAAATCCAGGACCTCCTGCAGAGCCTGGGTGCCGGAAAAAACGTAGCTGTTGTCGGGCACTTCCCTTTTGTGGACAGGATCAGGGGTGTTTTCAAGAACCTCTGGGTTCTTGAAAAAAAGCCTCAGAGCTCCGACTTCCCGGAAAGCATGAAATCTTACTTCCTGCCCAGGGCCGACCTGGTTGCCATCACTGCCACCACCCTCCTCAATAGCTCCCTGGCCGAGATTCTGGCCTTGGCCGATAAAAAGGCCATCAAATTCATGCTGGGCCCCAGCACCCCCATGGGAGACAGCCTGCTGGACCTTGGTCTGGACTACCTGGGCGGCATTGTAGTCCAGGATGTTGACAGGGTTGTCCAGGGAATCCGGCATGGAACTGCCTTCAGAAACCTTGAAGGGATAAGTTTCATGGTCAGGACCAGGTCAAGGATCATGACCTGAAGTATTTGTACTTTCATCCAGCCGGCCAGACAGCTCAGGTCCAGCAGGTTTATTCCGCCTGAGTTACAGGTAAATTATCCTTGACACTTTTTCAGCTCTGCCTTATCAAACTTTTTCTCCTAAGCGGGAGTAACTCAGTGGTAGAGTGCAACCTTGCCAAGGTTGAAGTCGCGGGTTCAAATCCCGTCTCCCGCTCCAGAGCAAAGGCGGCATAGCCAAGTGGTAAGGCAGCGGTCTGCAAAACCGCCATTCTCCGGTTCAAATCCGGATGCCGCCTCCATTTTCCTGCGGGAGTAACTCAGTGGTAGAGTGCAACCTTGCCAAGGTTGAAGTCGCGGGTTCAAATCCCGTCTCCCGCTCCAAACATTACGTTATGTACGGAGCAATCCGACTGACACCCATTTTCCAGCAGCCAAGCATCATATCATACAGGATCTTGCAATCCAGGGCCCTGGGACACATCGTGCCCGGCCTACAGGGGAGGACACCTTGCAATCTTCTAGATTATATCTTGAAAACGACCTGGACGCTCTTATGGAAGCGGCTTCTCAGAAATTCGACCTTGTTTTTGAGGATGTAACTGTAGGAGACTACAGCCTCAAAATCCTGCAAATAGCCGATCTTGAAAAATATGTAGACCTGCTGGCCGAAGGCCCGGCCGACAAAATCGAACTTCCTTTCTGGGCCAAGATCTGGCCGGCATCAATCCTTTTAAGCTACTATCTTGTTTCCCTTTCTCCTGATCCACACCCCCAAAAAATGCTGGAGCTAGGCAGCGGTATAGGCCTGGCAGGGCTATTTGCTGCAGCAAGGGGTTTTGAGGTTGTCCTGTCCGACAACAGTCCCGAAGCTCTCCTGTTCGCCAAAATCAATATCCTCAAAAACAACCTCCAGCACAGGGCCAGGGTGGCCCTGGTTGATTTCACTGCCGACCGTCTGGATGAACGTTTCCAGTACATTATTGGATCTGAAATATTTTACAAAGAAAGCGGGTACAGAGGGCTGGTCAAATTTCTTTTGGCCCACCTGGAATCAGATCCCCAAGCCCAGGTGGTCCTGGCTGCAGATTACCGCAGGCAAGCCAAGAAGTTCTTTCAACCGGCTGCCAGGGAATTTCATATTGACCAGAAAAACATCGGATATAAAAGCGGACAGTCTGATTCCGGCCCAGCGGAAAAATTCCTGTGCGCCATTTACCGGATGAAGGCCAAAAAGTCATGATCACCATTCAGAACTCCTTGAAAAAATACACGGCTGACGCGGACAAGGCTGTGACTCCCCAGGTAACCGTGGATAGAGCCACCGCCGCCTTTGCCGAACAGGGCCGGGAAATCCTCTCTCAGCTGCGCAGGATTGACACTGGAAGGCTGGACATCCCGGTGTATTTAAGTATCTGCGGCGAAAAGGCCAGAGAGGTCATGCCCACCCGAAAACAGATGGGCAAAGGTTCATCTCCTGTCCAGGCCAAAGCTTCAGCCCTGATGGAACTGGCTGAGAGGTTTTCCTACTTCAGCTTCATCAGCAATCCAGCCAACTTCCATTCCATGACCTGGAATGAGGCCAGTTCAGCCTGGCCCCATGAACTCATTCCCATTACCGAGATCATCAAATCAGTAAACGAGGATATTAGCCCTTCCCAGGCAGAACAGGTCCTTTCTCTGGTAACCTGGCAATTCACCAGAGCCACCTGTATGGGCCGCGACCAGGAATTCTACATTCCTTACACCTGGTTCAAAAAACTTAATGAATTCAATGGGTGCAGTGCTGGAAATACCTTTGAAGAATCCATCCTGCAGGGTGGATGCGAGCTGATTGAAAGGCATTGCTGTGCCTTGATCGACTCAAGGCAGGACCCTGTCCCCACCATTGACCTTCAATCAGCAGCAGACCCGGTTCTCAAGGAACTGCTGGACAAGTTCGCCAAAAACAACATCAAGGTCTGGCTCAAGGATTTCACTCTGGACATGCCAGCCCCCACTGTAGGGGCCCTGGCCTATGATCCAGCCAATTTTCCAGGGCTGAGTGAAATTGTATATACTGCAGGAACCGCCACTTCGCCGACCAAGGCTGCTGTCCGGGCCTTGACCGAAATCGCCCAGCTGGCCGGCGACTTTCACAGCGGCAGCAATTACGAAGCCTCAGGGCTGCCCAAGTACACATCCCTGGACCAGATCAAATGGCTGACCCGGGGGCCGGCGGTATCCCTGGACTCCCTGCCGGATATCTCCCATCCGGATATGGGGGTGGAGCTGAAGAAACTGTGCAGTGGCCTCAATTCACTGGGCTTTGAACTGTTTTCCCTTTCCACCATGCATGCTGACCTGAAAATTCCTGCCAACTATAATTTTGTGCCCGGATTCCAATTCCGGGAGCGCACCCGTCATGCAAGTCTAGGTATGATTACCGGCAGAATTCTGGCTGAAGAGACTGATCCTGACCAGGCTGTCACCAGCCTGGGAATGCTGGAAAAAATTTATCCGGATTCTTTTTTCATCCCTTTTTACAAAGGGATAGCATTCATGCGCAGGCATGAATCCCAAAAAGCCCTGGATCTTTTCAGGCAGGCCCAGGATATTCAGCCCGACAACGAATCCCGGGCTCTTTGCTCCTTTTACAGTGCATACACTCTTTCCCATAGCCAAAAATGGGAGAAATCTGTTCCATTCCTGAATACAGCCATCGAGCTTGATCCCCTGGTCAAGGAATATTTCAATCTCAGGGGGGTGGCTCTTTTCAAGCTGGACAAGTTTGAAACTGCAGCCTCTGACTTTCAAAAAGCCCTGGAACTGGACAGTGGTTCAGCAACGGATATGGCCAACCTGGGAATATGCTATCACCGGACAGGACGAAGCAGAGCTGCCGCGGACATGCTCACCAGGGCCCTGGAACTAGATCCTGATCTTTCCTACGCAAGAAAAACCCTTGATGAAATAAGATTGTGAGGATATAGTAATTTTTTAGAGATAAAGGCATTGACAAAAAAGTGTTCTGGATTTTACATTAAGTATGTTTTGTTAAACAGGTTTTTTAATATTGCTTTTTTTACGATTCAAGTGCGGCATGCGTTTGACACTGGCTTGGTCAGTGCTCTTATTGTAAAAATTAATTAAGGAGGTATTAGCATGGCAGTTGTTGAATTTAAGGGAAATCAGTTTGAGGTTGATGAAGATGGTTTCCTGCAAAGGTTTGAGGACTGGAACCCTGAATGGGTTGAATATGTAAAGGAAAGCGAAGGCATCAAGGAACTCACTGACGAGCACAAAAAGGTCATCGAGTTCCTGCAGGACTACTACAAGAAAAACGGTATCGCACCCATGGTTCGCATCCTGTCCAAGGTTACCGGATTCAAACTCAAACACATCTACGAACTCTTCCCCTCCGGACCTGGAAAGGGAGCTTGTAAGATGGCCGGGCTGCCCAAGCCTACAGGATGTGTATAAACACAGCCTGCTTTTCAATGTTTCAAAGGCGGACTCTTTAGAGTCCGCCTTTTTTATTCGCGATAGCTCAAATATCTGGCCTTCTTTTTTTCAAAGCCAAGCACCGTCAGAATGGCAGCCAGGCCAAGAGAAAATATGCCCACAATGACCATTCCCAGCTGAAAGACTATCCCGACTTGGTCCACCATGGAATAGGCCCATCCCATTCCATGGCGCATCCCAAGGTATGCTGCTCCAGGCACAGCAAGCAGAGAAAGCCCCAGTACGATCACAATGGTCCACAAAAAAGTCTTGAACATGATCAGGATAAAGAGCAGTCCATCCCTCACAGTTTTCAGGTAAGACAGTTTTTTCGCCAGAATCCCGATCTTCTCCCTGGCCGAACGGATGAGTTCATGTCCTTTCCTGAATCCTGAGGCCGTACCCAGGTCTGTTTCGCTGACTTTCTTCAAATCTGCAAATGCTTGACCAGCTACCCGGTTGAACCTGGCCAGGAGCAGGCCGGCCAGAGGGAACCAGGACACCTCGCTTTTTATCTCCCTAAGCCTTTTGACTAGGCTGTGCTGGTCTTTTTTAAGCAGGATAACCTCTTCTTCAATCTTTTTGGCAATGTCATCAAAAAGTTTTCTGGATCCTTCAACAATCCTGGCCCTGGCAACGTAATTATCAATGCCTGAATACTGGCGCAAAAAATCCAGACGCTGGTTGAACTGGTTCTGGGAAGGATGATCAGCATCAAACCAGTCCGATATCTTTTTTTCGAGCTTGGGAAAAAGATCCTCAGCTGAACCAGCCTCCCTGACCGCGGATTTCCAAATGGGGTAAAGGCTGGACATGAAATGGACATGGCCATCCTTAAGCTCCGGATCAATCAGGATATAATTGAAGAATACAGGGTCATTTTTGATCAGGTTCCAGAAAAGACCCAGGGCCTGATCGATATGCCCTGACTTGACCATACAGACTCCCTGCCTGTAACGGGCTTCATACATCCTGGGGGCAATCCTTTCTGCATCCTGGTAATGACTCTGGGCCTGGACATAATCTCTGGCTGTTTCCTTCATCCGGCCTTTAAGATAGTGATGATAAGCCTTTTGCAGGGAAGTATAGCCTAAGTCTATGGCCTCATCAAAGTACTTCTGGGCTTCCCTGGGGTTACCTTTTTCCAGGGCTATGAACCCCAGCAGGGTTTTAGGCTGATAATCCTTGGGGTGCCTCAGACATAATTTCTTGGCACTGGATTCGGCAAAACCCGACTGGCGCATCCGGAAGTTTTCCAGGGCACTCCAGACCTGGACCTCTTCAAAGGATGACAGTTGACGCAAACCATCCGGCCAGTCATTCCCCCTGCTTCTCCAGACCAGCCTGATGGTCCGGTGCTGGGCCGGATGATTGATTGAAAATACGGCCCGCAATATGGTTCCGGACAAGGTACTTTGCTGCAGTATGTCTTCCACACCGGTTCCAGATGAAAGCTCCTGGTCAAGCTTTTCCAGTCCCTGGGATATCTCCTCCAGACCTGTTTTTTCCAGCTGTCCCCAGACAGGGTCAAGGCTGAACATGTTCCGGGACGGACACCCCTCAATCCGGTGCGATTTAAGACCGCAGTAAAAGCAGGGATCGTACTTACCTTGGGTAAGACTTTTGGGCAGAAAAACATTCAGCCTCTGGTCCATTTCACCAAACATCTTGGTATTGACCCTGATCCCCACCAGATCGGAAATACTTTTTTCCCTGGACTGAGGGTCTGGATCAGCCGGTTCAAAACCCGGTCCCAATTGAAATACATTCTTCAGCGGAAGATAGAGGACATCCGGCTTGAACTGGCTCCAATCCGGATCAGGCAAATCCAGGTCCAGGGACCCTGGTCTGCTTTCATTTCGCTCCAGGCAGACCATGAGGCAGGACAATTTCTTTCCTTCCTTCAGTCCCTGAAAAACCGTAAGCATCTCCAGAGCCCAGCTCCTGAGCTGCCTGATCCCGTCTATCTGGATCCTCAGGCTTTCATCTGATTCTTTAAATGTGAATCCCAGCCGGGTGGAAATATCCTTGACAAGCCTTTTTTGCTGTTCCCATTTTTGGCTGATCTTGGAATCTTTAGACGCTTGGGCCGGTCCCATGATGAACAACCAGGAAAACTTGCTGAAAAAAGAAGCCTTTTCTCCAGCCCTGAAAACATACCATTGATCTGAATAGGGCAGGTAGGAAGAAGCCGGAAGCTCAAATTTGAGGGTGTGCACCCCTGCCACAGCCTCCCTGAGTCTGAGGTGCATCCATACTTCAAAGTCACTTGGCCGGTCCGCAGCCATTTCCAGGATCCGATCTTCAATGCCCAGGGAATGCTCAAGGCCTTTTCCGATATTGATCCTGACCGGAAAGACCCTGATGGTCAGTCTTGTATCACTGCTCTTCAACCATTTAAAGACCTGGGCACAGGCAAAAACCACCTCTTTTGATGGAAAAACCCAGAGGCTCTGCTGGTCAGTGGAGGCCACCTCCCATCCTCCAAAACTGAAAAAGGTTTCAGGAACTGACTCTGGCAGCTGGTCCCCCCAGACCATCCAGACACAATAACCCTGGCTCACCATTTCCGGAAATTCTACCTTGGGCAGTTGATCAACTAGAGATGATAGATTATGCATGGGGCACCGGATATCAGTTAAACATTTTGATTTGGGAAGGATTCACAATGGACATATCCAAGACCATAGCAGACCTGAAAAAAGAACCGGGGTTTTCCCAGAATGTTGGTATGCTCCTGGTTCACAACGGAGTGGTCAGGGCCTGGTCCAGAAAGGACCGGTCCAGGGTTTCAGCAATTGAAGTCACTCCTGATTATCAGGCCCTGGAAGAAATCAGAAAGCGCTTTGAAAAACGGCCCGGCATCTTCAGGATAGTTGTCAAGGCCGCCCGGGGTTTACTTAAACCCGGCGATGATCTGCTCTTCATAATAGTGGCCGGAGACATCCGGGAGAACGTCAAGCCTGTCCTGGCAGATATACTGGACACCATAAAAAGAGATGCCGTGGTCAAAAGAGAGATCCCCTGAAAAGCCAAAAAAACCCATTTATATATAACGGCTGGTTCAGGCAAAACCTTAGTCCGCCTTGCCCGCCCTGCCAAAAACCGGCTCAGCCCTTCCCGGGTCTTGATTTCAACAGCTCTTTTATGCGCAAAGCTTCCTGAAACCTGGCCCGTTTCAGACATCCCTTCAGATAGATTTGAGCCTTTTTCAAAAGCACCCTGTCCAGGGCGGACGCCTGCTCAGAATTTAACCCACCGCCCTTCTCAATACCAAGCATGGAGTAAATCCGATACAGATCCAGGCCGATTATCCTGCCTGAAAGCTGGCCAGCATGACCTCCCAGCCTGACAGTAAGGGCCTCGGGCAGTAAACCCACTCTGCAAACACTGCTGATTTTCAGCCACAAATCAAAGTCCTCGCATGCCGGAAGAGACTCATCAAAACGATATCCCTGGCGGACAAGCCCCATATCCATGACCACGCAGGAAGGGCTTATCAGACAAAGCTCCAGGGATTTTTCAAAAATCCATCCGCAAGGCTGCCGATGCCTGGCCATGGGATTGACCCTTGTACCGTTTCTGATCCAGATCTCCTGGGTCTGGGAAATCCTGAATCCGGACTGGGCCATGAACCTGGTCTGGAGTTCAAGTTTTTTGGGAAGCCAGTAGTCATCAGAGTCCAAAAAAGCGGCATACTTTCCCCTGGCCTTGTCCAGGCCCAGGTTTCTGGCTGCAGAGACCCCTCGGTTTTCTTGATAATAGTACCTTAATCTCTTATCATTGAATGAGTTCAGAACCTGGCGGGTGGCATCTTCAGATCCGTCATCCACCACGATCAGCTCAAGATCGGCCAGAGTCTGCCCAAGCACCGAATCCACGGCTTTTTTCAAAAAACCGGCCCGGTTGAATGTTGGTATAATAACCGATACCTTCAAAGCAAACAACCTGTTAACCCTTAAAAAAAAACGGAATGATCAGCCTTGCACAAAACACCCGGTTCTGACCAGCCCCTCCTGGAAAGTTCCCTTGATTCATCCGAACAGCTGTTCAGATTGAATCCTTTAAGTCCCCTGATGTCAACATGGTCTGCCCATGCTGGCAAACCCAAAACTGCCCTGGTACAGTTTGAATCAGGAGCCAGGCAATGACCCGCCAGGATCATATCCGGTCCTACCGCAAGCGGTGCAGGCCGGGCTCAGGAGAAACCAGTTGCCAGGTGGTCATTGAACAGAGCGATCTGTTCATCATCAGCACAACCGATGTCAGGTCAAGGGCTCTGGAACGGCTGAACATGATCCGCAGCCAAATCAAAAACTATATTTTTCTTCACCCTGAGTTTGGCGCATCTCTGAGCCCTGTCCAGGTCAGGGCCACTGCCCCGGATATAATCCGGAATATGGCCCAGGCAGCAGAGCTGTTCAATGTTGGGCCCATGGCTGCAGTGGCCGGGGCAGTGGCCCAGGATATTGCTGATTATCTGGCCCGGGAAAACCAGGAGGTCCTGGTGGAAAACGGTGGTGATATCTTCATCCGCTCCCAAAAAGACCGGGTGGTAGGCCTTCTCCCTCATCCCCATGAGCCCCTGAACCTGGGGCTTGCAGTCAGAAAAGACCAGACCCCTTGCTCAGTATGTTCTTCATCAGCCAGCATAGGACACTCCCTGAGCCTGGGCAAAGGAGACCTGGTGGCGGTCATGGCAAACTCTGGAGCTGTGGCTGACGCAGCTGCAACTGCCATCTGCAACCTGCTCCAGACCAGAAAATCCATGGCTGAAATCAGCAGGGATAAAAACAGCCTGTTTAAAAAAGGGATAACCGGAATCCTGGCTCAGATGGGAGAAGACCTGCTGGTGGTAGGAGACATGGAACTGACTTTTATCTGATTTGAGTCTAAAAGGATGCCATCATCCTTTTAGGAAGGGTTAAAATATTTTTTCGTGGGGACTTTGACTGTCCGGGACAGCTGGCCCAGGACCCTGCCTACAAAAAAATCAGACAACCACCTGGTTGATGGTCTGCTGAAGCTGTCTGCCCTGGGGAGAATTGCGGGAGATTTCCTTTTCCACGTTGGTAATCCCCTTGATTACCGTTGAGTGGCGTCGATTAAGGTGACCGCCGATCTCTTTGAGGGAGAAATCAGTGTATCTCCGGGCAACATAAAAGGCCACATTCCTGGCCAGGACATACTGCTTTTTCCTGCTCTTGGAACAGATTGCATCCAGGGATACGTCAAACAGGCCGCAGACCTGCTTAAGGATCTGCTCCATATCCAGTTTGTGATCCTGGATATCATAATTTTTGATCACCTCCATGGCCAGCTCCAGGCTGATGCTTTCTTTGAGCATTCTGGCCTTGAAAACCAGGTTGTGCAGGCAGCTTTCCAGCTGGCGAATGTCTTTCTGAATCCTGCCGGCCAGAAAATCAGCAACATCTTCAGGCAGATCTGCCTTGAGGGAGTCAGCCTTGTTCTGGATTATCTTGCGCCTGGTTCCCATATCCGGCTTGTCAATGACCGCCAGAAAACCCCGGCATAGTCTGGAAACAAGGTTGGAATCCACGTCATTGAGTTCCTTGGGCAGAAAGGTGCTGGTCAGTACAACCTTTTTTCCCTGGCACTGCAGGGAATTAATGGTGGACAGAAACTCATTCTGGATCTTTTCCTTACCCTGAAAAAAATGGATATCCTCCAGCATGAGCACGTCAATTTCCTGTCTGAACCTGGCCTTGAACTCTTCCATGCGTTTTGATTTTATGGCCATGACCAGCTGGCTGGCAAATTCCTCGGCAGTCAGGTAAGCCAGACGGATACTTTTCTTGTTGGATAATCCGGCCAGGTGACTGCCCATGGACTGGGCCAGGTGAGTTTTGCCAAGACCTGTGGAAGAACATAAAAAAAGCTGATCCGATGAAACATTCTGCCTGCAGAAACTCTTTGAGGCCACATAGGCCAGCTCATTACAAGGACCGACCACAAAATCTTCAAAATTAAAGCGAAAACCAGTGGTGGTCTTCAGGGCGGCCTTGACCGGAAGTGCCAGCTGATCTTCCCTGGCAATGGACTTCCCGGCCCCGATGGGCAGACCTCTGGGTGCGGCCTTGGCGCAGGTGACTGTCAGCTCCGGCGTGGTTCCCAGGACATCCCGACAGGATTCAAGAATCAGATCCTTGAGCTTCTCCCTGACCCAGGAGGCAATAAACTCATTGGGAGCCTCAAGCTTCAGAGCCGAAGACTCTGAGTCAAAGTCCCCCTTAAGGGGCTTTATCCATAGCTGAAAAAGGCCTGGTTTCAAGGATTTTTCGAGGATTAGACGGATTCTTTCCCATGCGTTCATCATGGGTGCAATCATTACCCAAAATCTTCCCTGCCATGCAACCTGGAAAAAGCTGCTATTTTCGCCCTAGCCTCCCTTTAATTCTTTACAAGATAACACCTTGCCATGACTACCTTTTTTAGAGACAACCCCTCTAGCTGGCCAATTTACCGGTATTTCCGGCCCACCCCAATAACCCTAGATGAAATGGGGAAAAATCACTTTGTTTTAACAGCAATAGTTTTTTATTCAACAGTATATAACTCGATTTTCTTTAAATTTCTTCTATTTTCTCTCAAAAATACAATTTGTTACTTTTTCAAATAACCAAAAAGTTATTCCGGTACAGTCCGGCCCGATCCGGGATCTGCGCTGTCATACTTCTGCCGGCCAAAAAATGACTCTCTTTTCAAGCATCATCCGTGGACTTTGATAAAGGTTTCAGGCATAATCTCAATTATCCTGCGTTAAAGGGGGAATTTGTGATCAATAAAGACAAGATTATCAATAAAAAAAGATGGCATGCCGTACCAGCCAAGGAAGCCATGCACATTCTCGGCTCATCCCCGGACGGACTGAGCAGAGATGAAGCCCGGGAACGGATGAACATTTTCGGGCCAAACATGCTGGATCAGGCTGTCCGGCGGGGTCCCCTGACCCGCTTCCTGCTTCAGTTTCACAATGTACTGATCTATGTCCTGCTGGCTGCTGCTGTAATCACGGCCCTGCTTCAGGAATGGGTGGACTCCATGGTCATCTTTGGGGTGACCATAGTCAACGCCCTTATCGGGTTCATCCAGGAGGGAAAAGCTGAAAAATCACTGGACAGTATAAAAAACATGCTGGCCCCCAAGGCCGTGGTCTTAAGGGACAAAGAGAGACAGAACATCCCGGCCCAGGACCTGATCCCGGGCGATGTGGTCCTGCTCAAGGCAGGAGACAAGGTCCCAGCCGACCTCAGACTGTTTGAATCCAAAGATCTTCAGATCGATGAATCAGCCCTTACCGGTGAATCGGTCCCTGTAAGCAAGAACATCTATGAGGTGGATGATGAGACTTCCCTGGGCGACCGGGCGGGGATGGCCTTTTCTGGCACCCTGGTCACCTATGGTCAGGCCAGGGGAGTAGTGGTGGCAACTGGCCAGCTGACCCAGATCGGCAGGATCAGTTCCCTCTTGAGCCAGGTTGATACCCTGACAACCCCGCTTCTGAGGCAGGTGGCCAAATTCGGACATTTTCTGACCATTGCCATCCTGGCCTTAGCCGGGCTGACCTTTTTCTTCGGCATAGTAATCAGGGATTACGGTGCCGGCGAAATGTTCCTGGCTGCGGTCGGACTGGCCGTGGCGGCCATACCAGAGGGACTTCCAGCCATCATGACCATTACCCTGGCCATAGGAGTACAGCGAATGGCCAGACGCAACGCCATCATCCGCCGACTGCCTGCTGTAGAAACCCTGGGCTCGGTGACCATAATCTGCTCGGACAAGACCGGGACCCTGACTAAAAACGAGATGACGGTTCAAAACATTCAGACCGCTGACCGTCTTTACGGAGTTACTGGAGCCGGCTATTCTCCCCAGGGAGAATTCACCCTTGATGAAAACAGCATTGATCCCCAGGACCACCCCATTTTAATGGATGTCCTGACCTCAGCCCTTCTCTGCAACGATGCCCTGGTCAGACAGGAGCAAGAGCTCTGGAAGCTGGACGGAGCCCCCACCGAAGGAGCCCTGGTCACGGCTGCCATGAAGGCTGGGCTCAACCATGACCGGACCAGTAAGGAAAGACCCAGACTGGATATTGTTCCTTTCAGCTCGGAAAAAAAATTCATGGCCACCCTTAATCAGTGGGATGATGGCCAGAACCTGATCATCCTAAAAGGAGCCCCGGAAAGGGTTATGGAAAAGTGCTCCCAGCAGCGCCATCAGGACAAGGACCAGGATCTGGACCGGGATTTCTGGCATCAGCAGGGGGAGAGGATCGCATCCAGAGGTCAAAGGCTCCTGGCCCTGGCAGTCAAGGAGGTACAGGCGGATCAGAAAGAACTGGGAGATAAAGATCTTGAACAGGACTTTGTTTTTCTGGGCATCTTCGGGATCATTGACCCGCCCAGACAAGAGGCCATTGAGGCTGCTGCCAGGCTCATCGGCGAATGCGTGTCCGTAGATGAATGTCATTCTGCCGGCATAAGGGTCAAGATGATCACTGGTGACCATGTGCTGACCGCCCTGTCCATTGCGGAGAAGCTGGGCATCGGCGACGGAAAAACAGCCCTGACCGGACAGGAACTGGAAAAAAAGACCGACGAGGAACTCAGGCAGGTTGTCCCGGATGTGGACGTATTTGCCCGGACCAGTCCTGAACATAAACTCAGGCTGGTCAAGGCCCTCCAGGCCGAGAACCATATCGTGGCCATGACCGGTGACGGTGTAAATGATGCACCTGCCCTGAAAAGGGCCGACGTTGGAGTGGCCATGGGCAAGAATGGTACAGAAGCTGCCAAAGAGGCATCGGACATGGTCCTGGCCGACGATAACTTTGCCTCCATAGCCAATGCAGTGGAAGAAGGAAGGACTGTTTACGACAACCTGAAAAAAGCCATCCTGTTCATCCTGCCCACCAACGGCGGACAGGCTCTGGTGGTGATAGCCTCCATCATCCTGGGAATCGGGCTCATGGACGGCACCGGACATTTCAGCCTGCCCATAACTCCCCCTCAGATCCTGTGGATAAATATGGTCACTGCAGTCAGTCTGGCCCTTGCCCTGGCCTTTGAGCCTTCCGAGGCCAATGTCATGAAAAGACCGCCAAGGTCCCCGGATGAAAACCTTGTATCCGGCTTTTTACTCTGGCGGGTAGGATTCGTCTCGGTCCTGCTGGTCATCGGGGCTTTGGGGCATTACAAACTCATGCTCCTGGACGGGGCCTCCCAGAACCTGGCAGGCACAGCTGCCATCAACACCCTGGTCATGGGACAGGTCTTCTACCTTTTTAACAGCCGGTTTATTTTTGAACCGTCATGGACCATCAGGGGAATCATGGGCAGCCGTCCGGTCCTCATATCCATAGCTGTGCTGGCAGTGCTTCAATTGAGCTTCACCTACCTGCCGCCCATGCAGTATCTCTTCCAGACTGAAGGCCTTGATCCGGCGGCCTGGGTCAGGATACTGATCTTTGGAATCCTGGTGTTCATCCTGGTGGAAATGGAAAAGGCCGTATTCCGTAAAAGGAGATAATCAGCCAGAGTTGACCTGCTGCATCAGTTTCAGCCGGGAACTCTGTTAGGCCCGGCACAGCCCAAAACCGGGAGTCTTTCAGGAGAGGGCGATGAGAAACACCCCGGCCAGCATGACTGTGGCCGCCCATATCCTGGTCTTGAGGTCCTGCTCCAGGAAATAAAGACCTCCGATAAGCACTCCCAGTATGATGCTCGTCCGCTTGATGGCAATGACATAAGGCACCAGGCCGATTTTTATGGCCCACATCTGAAATACAAAACCAGCTCCAGTAACCAGTCCAATGAGCAGCAGCACAGGCATGTTGCTCCGGATCCTGCCTTTAAGAGACGACCTGTTCATAAGCAGGATCAGGGTCAGACCCAGGGAGATAAATCCCTGAACGCACACTGCCCAGAAAAACGGACTGGTGGCCGTGACCCCGATCTTGTCCATATTGGCTGCTACACTCCAGATCAAGGCTACTCCCAGCATCAGTCTGGCCCCGGGCTCTTTGACTATGGCCAGCAATGGACTGAACAGGCTTGACCTGTCTTTGATCCCCAGAAGATATGAACCGCAAAAGATGAAAAAGACCCCTGCATATCCCTGGGCCGAAGGCACATCCCCCACCATCAATGGGGAAGTGAAGAGCAGAAAAACCGGCGTGAAGCTGAGCAGAGGCAGAGTGATGGACAGATCCGACAGATTAATGGCCCTGATGTATAAAAGAGTGGCCAGGATATTCAACCCCCCTCCCACCACTAAGGCTACCCAGAACTCTTTTGGAAGGTGCTCCGGAACAGGGGCCAGGATAATCAGGGGCACAATAAATGGAAGGCTGAAGACCTTCCAGACCCAGGAAATAGTAAATACATCCAAGTCTCTGAGGGATTTTTTGCAAAGACCGTCTTTGGCCGCTTCACAAACGGCTGTAAGAAAGGAAAGAATTATCCACATGAGACTGGCTACCGGCCCGGGTAGGTCCTTTGGTTTTTACCCAGCACACACAAGACTTCGTAGGAAACAGTATTCCACCATCCAGCCAGCTGATAAATGCTTATGCCTGACCCCGTCTCCCGGCCCAGGATCAGCACTTCATTCCCGGGCCTTATTTCCGGGGCCTGAGAGGCATCCACTGCTGTGAGCTGCATGCAGACCCGGCCCAGGACCGGAAGTCTGCTGCCCTTGAAACTCATCCAGGCCCTGTTGGACAGGGATCTTGAATAACCATCTGCATAGCCGCACCCGATTATGGCCACCAGCATGTCTCTTGGCGCAGTAAAACTCAAACCGTAACTGACTCCCTGATTTTTTTTCAAGGCCTTGACAGCCAGGACTGGTGCAGACACCTCCATGGCCGGCTTCAGCCCGGCCCCTTTAGACTGAAATGCAGTTCCCTGAAACGGGTTAACCCCGTACAGAGCTATGCCGGGCCGGACCAGGTCGGCAGGGGTCATGGACTCTTCTAGGGTTGCGGCTGAATTACCCATGGATTTCATGCAATCCAGACCCTGCTTCTGAAATATCTCCTGAACCCTGTGCAACCTCTCATGCTGACTGCTGGTTACAGCCCTCATTGCCGGATCATCAGCACAGGCCAGGTGAGATGAAACCGCTTCCAGCATCAAATCCGGCCTTTTCTTGAGAAAAAGACACAGCTGTTCAGCGTCCTGAGGTTTGAAACCCAGTCTGGTCATGCCAGTGTCGAACTTCAGAACAATGCTTTGCCTCTGGCCGGTTGAAGTCAAGGACACCAGGCTTTTAAGCTGGCTCCAGGAATGGATGAAAGGAACTATTTTAAAAAGGGCCAGCTTTTGGGCATCGTTATGGTCTGCCGGACCTAGAAGAGAATAGACCTTTTTCCCGGGAACCTCCTTTTTGAGCAGACAGGCCTCATCCACTGTACCCACCGCAAACATGTCCGCACCCTCTGAACCAAGGGCAGCAGCCACGGGCAAAAGTCCGTGGCCATAGGCATCAGCCTTGATTACAGGCAGGATTCTGGCCCGGGTCATGCCGGCCAGGCATCGGTAGTTATGCCTGATGGCTGTTAAATCGATCTCAACTTTCAACATTTTTTGTCCTGAAAAATCAACCACCTATGGAGGACATGACCCGCTGACAAAGGCTTTTCTCCGGACCCCTGTCCCGGGCCGCAAGCTCATTACCCATAGGCTTGTTCAGTCCGGCCCTCTCCAGGACGGTCTTCAGTCTTTCCGGGCTGATCTTTGATGAGCGAATCAGGGGAAGGAGCCTGTAGTCCCTGTCAGAAAACAGACAGGTGCGCAGCCTGCCGTCAGCCGTAATCCTCAGCCTGTTACAGGTCTCGCAGAAATGGTTGCTCAACGGGGAAATAATTCCCAGCCTTCCTGCACCTTCTGGCAGGGCATAGATCCTGGCCGGTCCATGGTTTTTTCCTTCATGGCTCAAGGGCTCCAGCCTGGTTACCTTTTCAGCTGCACTGACTATTGCATCTCCAGGCCAGAAGTGCTGCTTGCGCCACAGGGTTTTCTGTCCAATGGGCATGAATTCAATGAACCTGACATCAACGGGCTTGCTCAGGGCCAGCCCGACAAAATTTTCCAGCTCATCGTCATTGACCCCTTTCAAGGCCACCACATTGATCTTGACCCGGATCCCATGTTCCAGGCACCTCTCAATGCTGGTCAGGACATTCTTCAAAAAATCCCGGCCAGTGATCTTTTGGTATTTATCCCTGTCCAGGGTGTCCAGGGAGATGTTCAGGGCTTCAATCCCCACATCCTTCAAGGCCTTGATCTTTCCTGCAATCAGGGTTGCGTTGGTGGTCAGCCTGAGGTCCATCCCGGGGATACCCGACTTGATCCGGCTCAAGAAATAAAGAATATCCCGCCTGGCAAAAGGTTCTCCTCCGGTCAGCCTGACCTTTTGCACGTCCATCTTGGCCGCGGTTTCAAGAAGATGGTACATGTCCTCATAAGTCAGGATATTGTTGTGGGGAATGAAACTGGTGACCTTGCACGGACGACAGTAGAAACAGTTCAGATTGCACCTGTCTGTTATGCTGAGCCTTAAATAGCTGATGGTTCTGCCGTAATTATCCCTGATCATCTCTTGATCCCTGTCTGACCGGGTCCGGCTCTATCCTGGAAAAAGACCAGATTGACCCGGGACCCGACATTGCTGGCCTGAGTTGCATCAATAACTAAGCATCAGTCACCCGGCCGGAAACCCCGGTCAGCTGATGAATCAATCCCTTTCAGGGAAAGACCGCTGTGCTCCAGCATCCATTGTGATTCATGAAAAAAGGCCCCGGCCACCTCTTGAGGAACTTCCAGAGCCTGACCTGAAAGTCCCAAATGTCTTCGGAGCAGTTCCCTCAAAGCCTTTCTGTGGTCTGCATGTTCATCTACCCCCTGGACAAGGCAGTAGTCCACCCCCAGTTCATCAACCAGGGCACTGAACATCCCGGTTTCCTCCAGATTTTCCCGGCCCTTGCCCATCATGGCCCTGAAAATGCCTCGCTGCTTCAAAAGATGGTGGCAGACCAGATCAAAGCTGCATTTTCTGGATTCCATACATGGTGCACAGGCAGGCATGGCCTGGAAAACAGTGTGTCCCTGACCATAAGGGCCTGTTTCAAAGCAGTGGGCCGAGGAGATGAAAAAGGCCAGGACCCTGGTTCCCAGGTGGGCGGCCAGGTGCATGGTCCCGGTATCCGGTGTGACTACCAGTTCCAGGGAAGATACTGTATCAGTCAGTTCTTTCCATCCGGTCTTGCCGGTCAGATCAATGATGTCCCTGGTCAGGCCGGGCCCGGCCAGGTCCTTGAACTTCCTGGCCAGGCCCTGTTCTGCTCGGCTGCCCAGCAGAAACAACCTGGAAGACCTGGCCCCTGACCTGGCCGCCCTGGCCAGGGAGACAAGAAGCTCCAGGTCAAGGGATCGTCTGGAATTCCTGCCGGCCAGGACAATGCCGACCCCCTGGCCAGAGGATGATGCCGGGGGATTGACCTGGGCCGGGGAGATCGGGGCAGGAGCAAAAAAACCCCAGAAATCCACAAGGTTCAAGGGGCTGAGCTTTCGGTGCCCGGCCAGCCTGAAGAACAGCTTGGTCCAGGGGTGCCTTTGTTCCTGTCCGTTCATACAGGAATAACCTTTGACCACTCCAGGATCAAACAGTCTGGACAGGGCAAAATTAAGGCCGGAAAAATTCAGATTAACCACCAGATCAGGGCTGATCCCGGACAGTTCCTGCATGGACCTGGTGTTGGCAGAAAAGATATTCATTGGATCTCCAGGTCCTGAAAAATGGGCCTTGATCCCATGCACAACAGAACCCGGATAGACCAGTTCAGCCAGATCCACCAGGGAATGGTCAACCACCAGGTGGACCCTGGAATGGGACTGCAAAGACTTTACAAGCCTCTTGGTCTGCAATAAATCTCCAAAACGGGCCAGCTGGATTATTAGGGTTTCTGAACTCAAGTTTTCCTCCTGGTCGGACCTCAGCTTATACCAAGACCCGACCGCGGGCAACCTCCGGTGCTGTCCGGTCAGGGTCTGGAAAGGATTGGTTCCATTTATGCGTTATTACCCCCTGTTTCTTGACCTGACCTGTAAAACCTGCCTGGTGGTGGGGGCTGGGAAAGTGGGGCTCAGAAAGATCAGGACCCTGATGGAGGCTGAACCCAAAAGAATAGTGGTCGTGGACCCATATTCTCGGGCTCCGGAAATTGATGATCCCAATGGGATCATTTACTTTATTGACCAATGCTTTTCCAGGGAACACCTTGCCGGCTGCCACCTGGCCTTTGCCTGCACCTCTGACCCGGCAACCAATGACCAGGTCCTTGAGGCCTGCAGACAGGAAAACATCTGGTGCAATGTGTCTGAAAGACCGGACAAGGGCGATTTTATCCTGCCCGGGGTCTTTTCCAGACAGGATCTGATCATGGCTGTATCCACCTGTGGTTCCAGTCCGGCCCTTACTGCCAGGATCAAAAAAGAACTCATGAACCTTTATGGACCTGAATACGCAACCTTGACCGAGCTCTTGGCAGGAGTTAGAAAAATACTTCTTTCCCTGGGCCTGGATCAGGAAGAAAACAGGGATTACTTCAGGGCTGTTGTGGACTCTGAAGCATTAATGCTCATCAGGTCCGGACAACGGAAGGAACTCCTTGACCTATTGTGTGAAATTCTGCCGGCAAAGGCCCACAACCGGTTACAAGGGATAATCGATGCTCTCCTTTAGGATTCTGGATTTTTTCATTGCCGTCCTTTACTTATCCGGGGCTTTGTCTTTTTTGCTGGGTCTCATCTATTCCAGCAAAAAAACCCAGGACAAATCAGTGCTTCTGACCATCATCGGCTTTGGCCTGCACAGCCTGGATCTCATTCTCAAATATGCCCTGGGTATCGGTGAGATCCTGACCCAGAGTCAGTTTTACATCAGCCTGCTGGCCTGGTCTTTTCTGCTTATCTACTTCTTCTTGTGGTGGAGGCTTAAGTTAAAATTTCTGTCCATTACAGCAGCCCCCCTGGCCCTGCTGATCTTCAGCGGTTCCCTGGCCATTTCCCCCACCACTCTGCCGGTGCCTGGCTTTTTGCAGGGACTCTGGTTCGGGCTGCACATCGGAACTCTGTTCATCACCATGGCCCTGCTGGCCATGGGCTTCGGGGCCGGTCTTGCCTATCTGCACCTTGACCGGAAAATCAAGTTCAAGGCCAAGCTGAGCAACGTGTCCAGAGACCTGCCCTCCCTGCATACCTTTGACCGGGCCAACCACCTGGCCGTAATCATCGGCTTTCCTCTTTATACCGTGGGGGTTTTGTCCGGTTTTATCTGGGCTGCATTTACCTGGAAAACCATCTTCACCTGGGATCCCAAGGAAGTAGCAACTGTTTTCATCTGGTTCATCTTTGCCTGGCTGTTTCACAGGCGGGTGTCCGGGGCCTGGAAAGGGAAAAAACCGGCCAAGATGGTCATTCTGCTTTTCATACTGTCCCTTGCTTCCTTCATCGGCATCAACTTTTTCATTGAAACCCACCACAGCTTAAGGCCGTAATGGAACAGCAAATATATCTTTTCGGACTCAGCCACAAAACCGCCGCCATAGAAATCAGAGAAAAATTCGCCCTGAACGGATTTGAGCCCCTGAGTCACGGCCTTATGGAGGACCAGGGCCCTGTACAGGAAGCCCTGGTCCTTTCCACCTGCAACCGGGTGGAGATCCTTTGTGTCAGCAGCGAGGTCAAGGAGGCCGTCCAGGACAAGGCCCTGACCGCCTGGGCTGAATTCTGCGGCCAGGACAGGGATACCCTTGAAAAACACGTCTATTTCTATTCCGGCCTGGAAGCAGTGAAACACCTCTTTTCAGTAGCTGCCAGCCTGGATTCCATGGTCCTGGGAGAACCTCAGATCCTGGGTCAGCTCAAGGACGCCTACCGCAAGGCTGTGCAGGAGAAAACCGCCGGGGTCATCATCAATCGGCTGCTCCACAAATCTTTCTCAGCTGCCAAGAGGATCCGGACAGAAACCGCTGTTTCATCCAGCGCTGTTTCCATCAGCTATGCAGCTGTCGAACTGGCCAAAAAAATATTTGGCGAGCTGAGCGACCAGAAAGCCATGCTCATTGGAGCCGGAGAAATGGCTGAGCTGGCTGCCCTGCACCTCTTGAACAGCGGTCTCAAGGATATCATGGTGGCCAACAGGACTCCGGCCCGGGCCCAGGAGTTGGCCCAGAGGTTCAACGGCCAGGCCATGTGTATGGAAAAGATGCTGGAAAACCTCCCCCAAGCCGACATAGTCATAAGCTCCACAGGCGCATCAGGCATTATCATCAGCGCAGCCCAGGTCCGGGAAATCCTGAAGAAAAGAAAACACCGGCCCATTTTTTTCATTGATATTGCCGTTCCCAGGGATATTGATGCCAGGGTCAACATGCTGGACAATGTCTATCTGTACGATATTGACGATCTCAAGGAGGTTGTGGAGGAAAACCTGGCCGGGCGCAGAGAGGAGGCAGCCAGGGCAGCGGAGATCGTGGATATTGAAGTTGAAAAGTTTTCCGACTGGCTCAGGGCCCTGGATCTCAGCCCGACCATTGTGGACCTTTTGAACAGGGGCGAAATTCTGGCCCGCAGGGAATTAAGGAAGTCGCTGCGGAGCCTGGGCCCTGATGTCAGCGCGGACACCACCAGGGTGGTGGAACAGATGGCCCTGTCCCTGGTCCGCAAGCTCTATCATGAACCCATTGTCTTTTTAAAGCGCAGAGCCAGGGAAGAAGGGTCAGCCCAGAAATTTATTGATCTAGCCCGGAGGATCTTCAACCTGGACGACGAACAGGTTCCTCCAGATGCCCACCAGAACAGAAAAAGGAATAACCCATGAGATCTTACCTTATCCAGGAAATAAACAACCAGGACATGCCCAGAATCCTGGAGAAAATCAAACAGGAAGCCTTTGAAAGCCCAGTGGAAGGACTTTTTTGGCTGGCTCTGCCCGGTCATCTGCTTTCCTCGGAGCAGTCCTCCCATTCGGCAGACTGCGGTCCGCACTACATGGCCCTGGAAACAGGCCCTGACTGGATCAAACTGGAGCTTTTGATCCGCTGCAAACAGAAAATCCGCTGTGACTGCATCTGCTACGCCCTGCCTGAGCAGCGGGAACACATGATCAATTTTCTGGATCAGCTGATCCGCAACCAGGACGTCAGAGTCTGATCAGCCCTTTTCTGTCCTTTGGCAGGCAAAAAGGCCCGGCTGTCCAGCAGGAAAAACCGGGCCTGTAACTGTCCCTGGATCCAGTAATCAAAGTCAATCCAGGGATTCAAATCTCGATTTTTTACTGTTTTTTCATGGGCTCACCACAGCAAACCAGTTCTCCATCACCGGCTTCCTTGACTTCAACCACATTTCCGCAGAGTTCACATTTGTAGACTTCTCCTACCTTGGGCATGACTATCCTCCATTTTTCCTAGGGGTTAAGGGTTGATGCACGGACCCGGGGCATTCTTGTGAAGCCGCACCCGGATCTTGTCCTCTGAAAACTTTTTCATAACAATTATAACCATATTTTTCCATGAATACAAACATTGATTTAATAATCCGGATAAACAAGGATACTACTGGGATGGCATCCTGGACCTGATTCTTGATCTCCTGTTCACTAAACCCAGTCAAAATCAGCAGATCAGGTATTTACCCACGACCTTTTGCATGGTAACCACCTGAAAAAAGACGAATGAACATCTTTTATTGATATCTCGGTGATCTGCTTTGCCGATCCTTTCCAATGAGTTCTATAGTTTTCCATAAGGGGAAATCGACATGTCAGAAAACAAACCGGCCCTGCCAAGAAATGACATCGCCGGTCAGGCCATGTCCCTTGATTACCGCAAGCTTTTCACCAATGCGCCGGTAGGCATCTTCATCACTACCCCCGGGGGTGAGTATGTATCGGTCAATCCTGCTCTGGCCAGAATGTACGGTTACCAGACCCCTCAGGAACTCATGGAGGCGGTGACTGATATTGCCAGTCAGGCCTACGCCAACCCAGCAGACAGGGAAGTATACAAGAAGCTCCTGGAACATGACGGCCAGGTTATCAACTACGAAAGTCCCAGGCTGCGCCGGGACGGTACCCTGTTCTGGGTCTCCCTGAACACTTGGGCTGTCCGCAATGACCAGGGAGAAATAACCCATTACCAGGGTTTTACTACGGATATTACTGAACGCAAGAAAGCCGAGGATGCTCTGCGCAGGAGTGAAAAACGGCTGACCAAGATTAACCAATGTCTGCTCAGTCTGGGTCCGGACTACAATGCCAATGTCCAGCGCCTGACCGAACTCTGCGGCCAGCTCCTGGGGGCGACCTGTGCCCTGTACAGCCGGCTGGACAACGGACTGCTCTGTTCGGTCGGCCAATGGCGCACCCCCGGGGACTACAACCCCCAGGACCAGCCCCAGGGGCACATCTGCTATGATCTAATCAGGCAGGATGCCTTTGAAACAGTGGTGATCAGAAACCTCCAGCAGACAGTTTACGCCAAAACCGACCCCAATGTATCCAGGTTTTCCCTGAACACATACATTGGTCATCCGGTCAAAGCCGACGGCCAAAACGTCGGGGCCATCTGCGCCGTATTCCAGACGGATTTCGAACCCTGTGAAGACGATAAAAAGATCATGGGCATCATCAGCTCAGCCCTGGGCTCTGAGGAAGAACGGCACCAGTCCCGGTTAGCCCTGCACGAAAAAAACCAGGAAAGTCTGCTTAATTATCAGAGGACTCAGGCCCTGCTCCAGCTGGGCCAGATGTCTTCAGACAGGGACTTGAAAAAACTCACTGACTTTGTCCTGGAAAAGGCAGTGGAGCTGACCAGGAGCAAAATCGGTTATCTGGCTTTTTTGAATGAGGATGAAACCAGACTTAGAATGCATTCCTGGTCTAGATCCGCCCTTGAGGAGTGTGCTGTCCACCAGCAGACCCTTGATTATGCAGTGGAAGAGACCGGACTCTGGGGCGAGGCCGTCCGGCAGCGAAAGCCCATAATCACCAATGACTACTCCTTGTCATCGAAGCTGAAAAAGGGACTCCCTCCCGGGCATGTCAGGGTGATCAGACATATGAATGTCCCGGTCTTTGACAGCAGCAGGATCGTGATCCTGGCCGGGGTGGGCAACAAACAGACTGATTATGATGAGAACGACGTGCATCAGCTGACCTTGTTGATGCAGGGGCTGTGGCGCCAGATGGAACGCAGGCGGGCAAAAGAAAACCAGAAAAAGCTGCAGGACCGGCTGCACCAGGCCCAGAAAATGGAATCCATCGGCGTGCTGGCCGGTGGCATAGCCCACGACTTCAACAATCTGCTTCAGGTCATCAGCGGCAATGTCCAGCTCCTTGCCCTGGATATGCCCCAGGACCATCCGGACAAAAAACGGCTCCAGGCCATTGAACGTTCTGTCAACCGGTCAGCCCAGTTGATCCAGCAGATCCTTCTGTTCAGCCGGAAAGCGGAAATCAAGCGGCAGCCCCTGGACCTGAACAGAGAGATCATGGATGGAGCAGACATCCTGGAAAGGACCATTCCCAAAATGATCAGTATCGAGCTCAGCCTGGATCAGGACCTCTGGTCTGTTCACGCAGATCCGATCCAGGTGGAACAGGTGATCATGAATCTTGGCTCAAATGCTGCCGATGCCATGCCGGACGGAGGAACTCTGTCCTTTGAAACCAGAAACATGGTTGTGGCCGAGAACACCTTTTCTGAACTGGAACCTGGCAGTTACGTGCTGATGGCCGTATCTGACACCGGGCTTGGAATGGATAAAGACAGTCTCAACCATGTCTTTGAACCCTTCTTCACCACCAAGGATACCGGTAGAGGCACTGGGCTGGGGCTGTCTTCAGTCTATGGGATAGTCAAGGCCCACCATGGTCATATTTCCTGCTACAGCATCCCGGACCAGGGCACCACCTTTAAAATCTACTGGCCTGCCCTGCCTGGAAAAGAACCGGAAAAAAACGGTTCCCCTGCCAGTAAAACCCTGCAGCAGGGTACGGGAACCATCCTGGTTGTTGACGATGAAGCTGATATCAGGGAACTGAGCAAAGAAATCCTTGAATCCAGAGGATATCAGGTCTTAAGTGCTGAAAACGGTGAACAGGCTATTGAACTGCTCAGCCAAAGCAAGGAAACGGTTGACCTGGTGGTCCTGGATCTGAACATGCCTGGCATGGGAGGATACAAATGCCTCCAGAAACTTGTCCAGTTAAAGCCTGGATTGCCCGTTATAATCGCCAGTGGCTATTCCCCCAACGGCCAGACCCAGAAGACTCTTACATCTAAGGCAGCCGGATTTGTCGGCAAGCCGTATCAGACATCTGAACTGCTGGAGGCCATCAACAAGGCCCTGTCGGCTAAAAAGAAATAAGCCCCTATACAGGCCCAGGATCTGATTCCGGCGAATCTGAAAAACGAATCAGAATACCCAGGGGATAAAGGAGCAGCAATGACCAGAAACCAGCCCGTTGTGACCAGTTTTGACCAGTGCCATGAAGTCCGCAGAAATCAGACCTGGGGACATGTCCGCTGGCAGACCCTTTTCAGCCGAAAAAAGACTTCCACCTTGGGCCTTACAGCAGGAGTAGCTGAAATCCCTCCTGGCAGGAAATTTAATATTCACTCCCATCCTCCTGCTGAAATATATTACATCCTGGAGGGCACCGGCATCCTGAGACTCGGCCGGAAGCAGCATGCTGTTTCGCCGGGCACTGCAGTATTTATTCCAGGAAACACCCTTCACGGTCTGCAGAACACCGGCTGCTCGGTCTTGAGATTTTTTTATGTATTTCCCGAGGACTCCATAGAGGATTCAGCCTACTGCTTTCCGGACAGGACAGCTGATCAGCCAGGCTCGGACAGAGAACTGCCATCTATTTAATGAACCATACCTCATTCGCCTCCGGGGTCGAGCTTTCAGGCTGAGGGATTTTGCTTGACCCGAGCTGAAACCCGTACTAAAGGCCTGCCATACCTTTCATTATGCAGACGGGGAACAGATGCAGAAAAACACCCATTCCAAAAAAAGAAAAAAGCCTCCCCATGTGTTTTGCGCTTCCATCTCCTTTACCCTGATTTACTTTGTCCAACACTATTTTTGAGGTGATGAAAAATGCAAGAATGGATCAGACAGCTCCAGGACATGGTCAACACCCTGGAACGGCTTGAAAAATATATTAACGTTACACCAGAAGAAAAAGAGGCTGTGACCTCCATGCGGACCAGATGGGGGACCACTCCTTATTTTGCCTCCCTGATGGATCCAGATGACCCGGACTGTCCCATCAGAAAACAGATCATTCCATCCAGACTGGAGCAGGAAAACTGTTATGGACTTCAGGACTACCTGATTTTCAAGGAAAACCGGGCAGTGGGAGAAAAAAGACCGGACTGCATTGCCAGGCAGTATCAGGACAGGATCGCCTTCACTGTAACCGACATCTGTGCCAACTACTGCAGACACTGCTTTCGCAAGGAACTGGTGGTGGACCAGGATCTGAGCCTCAGGTTCGACCTCAACGAAGGGCTGGACTGGATCAGAGAGCATTCCGAAGTCCGGGATGTCCTCATAACCGGGGGTGATCCCTTTATCCTGTCAGATGACAAACTGGACCGGATCATCACTGAACTGCGCCGCATTCCCCATATCCAGATGATCCGCTTCGGTACCAGAACCCCCATTGTCCTTCCCCAGCGGATAACTCCGGAGCTGATGGAAATCCTGGGCGACTTTCACCGGGTTCCCATCTGGATCAACACCCAGTGCAACCACCCCAGAGAATTGACCGATCAGACAGCCGAAGCAGTCTTTAATCTGCTCAAATGCGGAATCAATGTCGGCAACCAGGCAGTGCTCATGAAGGGCATAAATGATGATGTTGACACCTTCAGGGAGTTGCACCAGAAACTGCTTTCCGTTAGGATCCGGCCATACTATGTGTTCTATTGTGAACCAGCCCCGGGGATTGATCACTTCAGGACTCCGGTAGAAAAAGGTGCCCAGCTCATCAGGGACGCCCTGCGCGGCCATACCACAGGCCTGGCACAACCCATGTACGTCATCGCCACCAATATCGGGAAAATCCCTCTGATGCCGGACTATTACATCCAGGAAAAAACCGACAAGGAATATATCCTTAAAAACTATAAAGGGCAGACCACCACTCTGCCTGTTATTGCTGAATGAATACTGCTGGTCCGGATCATTTCATGATCCGGACCAGCTTCAACCACGACCAGAATCCAAATCTTTCATGAACAATTGGGACAAGATAGACAGCCATCCAGCCCACCTGGCAACTGCCTTTACCCGGTCTGTCCCAGGACCGGTTCCCTATCCTGACCTTACCCTCTCCGCAATGGACATTCAGAGCTTTTATGGTGCTTTCCAGGCAAATGTCCCGGACAGACCATTTATTACTATACTTCCCAACCTTTGAATTTAAAGGAGAAGATCAAGTGCAACTGGATGAAATCAAGGAGCTTATCAAAAAGTCAGATTCCACGGAAATCGTCTTTACCGATCTCAACGGCCGAGTCAGGCGGCTGCCTGTGAATCCCAAAAACATCCAGGCCATTGTCAGGGACGGGATCGGATTTGACGGCAGTTCGGTGGCTGGAATTGCCACTGTGGACAAAAGCGACCGGATGCTCGTCCCTGTGCTGGACAGCCTGAAAAAAATCAGCTTCAGGGATAAAAGAACCTCTCTGTTTGTGGGGACAATCCATAATGAGCAGGGGCAAAGGGCCAGAACCGACCCCCGCTATGTCCTGGAAAAAGCCGTCAGTGAAGCCTATGACGAGTTTGGATTCCAGTTCCTGGCCAGCCCAGAATATGAGTTTTTTTTATTTAAAAACGACAGCTACACCAAAGATCTGAACACGGACAACGCCGGTTACTGTGATGCTGATCCCAGAGACCGGGGGGAAAACGTCCGCAACCATATCATTGACATCCTGACCGACTGCGACATCCCCTTTGAAAAGGCCCACCACGAGGTCAGTCCTTCTCAGCACGAAATCAATTTTGAATGCTCCTCGCCCATTGTGGCTTCAGACAGAACCCTGCTGTTCAACTATGTGTCCCATATGGTGGCTTCAGAGCACGGATTCCACGCCAGCTTCATGCCCAAGCCCTTTGACGGTCAGAACAGGAACGCCCTGCATATCCATCTTTCCATGCAGGACAAAAACGGTAAGAATATTTTCTATGACAAAGAAAACGAGTTCGGCATAAGCCTCCTGGCCCGGAGATTCATTGCTGGAATACTCAAATATGCCAGACAGACTTCCATTATCATGGCCTCTACCTTCAATTCCTACAAGGCCTATGTCATTGAAAAGGAGGCCCCGGTGGTGGTGGGGTGGGGTCCCAGAAATAGGACCTCCATGGTCCGCATTCCTTACGCCACCAGCCCTGACGGAACCAGACTGGAGCTTAGAAGTCCGGATCCGGCCGGTAACATATACCTGCAGATGGCCGCCCTGATCAAGATGGGCCTGCAGGGAGTCAGGGAAAACTTAGAGTGCAACAGCCCGGACGCGGGCAAGGCATATTTCCAGTCTTTGCAGAAAAAAATCTGGGATGACCGCTTTCTGCCCAAGTCCATGTTTGAGGCCTTGGTGGAGGCCGAACGCAGCACTTTTTTAAAGGAAATGCTTGGCCAGCGTCTTTACGACAATCTCATGAACCTCAAGACCAATGAATGGGAGGAGCATAGAACCCATGTCACCCAGAGGGAATTTGAAAGGTATCTGCCCATCTAGCACAACCCGTGACCTTTCATGATCCATACTGACAGCTCCAGGAGGCATCCAAAAATCAAACTTGCATTTTGTGGCCTTATGGCCGAGTATATGGTTCATGACGCTTGTTCCAATTGAAAACATCCGGCCAGGCATGATCTTGGACCAGGACATCAGAGACCATAACGGCCGTTTTCTTCTGGGAAAAGGCCTGACCATCCAGGACAAGCACCTCAGAATCTTCAAAATCTGGGGTATAAGCCAGGTGGATGTTCAGGGGCTGGGTCAGGACCACCAAGATGGTTCACCAGGATACGATTCCAAGGTATGGCAGAAGACCATGGAGTCGGTCCTGGAGAGGTTCCCGGGCCATGACCCTGAAAACCAGGCCAGTGACACCCTTCTGAATATATTCACCCAGCATGCCTGTCATGCCCAGCAGCCGGGCTGCCCTGCCCAGGACTTGACCCAGCCAGATGCTGACCCTGGCCCACCAGCGACCCCTGCAGACCCTGAAGCTGATATTTCCAGGGACTTAAAGCTTGCTTCACTGCCCAGGATCTTCATGCTCATCCAGGAGGCCATCCAGGACCCCAGGACTTCTTCCAGACACCTGGCCGATATCATCAGCAAGGATCAGGGACTGGCTGCCAAGCTGCTCAAACTGGTCAACAGTGCCTTTTATGGATTTCCATCCAGAATCGACACCATCAGCAGAGCTGTGACCATCATCGGCACCAGACAGTTGAGTGTCCTGGCCCTGGGTGTTTGCGCAGTCTCCAGATTCAGGAACATTTCTCCTGATATCCTGAGCATGGAGGAATTTTGGAAACACAGCATTGCCTGTGCCATAGGTGCCAAGACCCTGGCCGGCTTCAGAAACCTTCCCAATACAGAAAGCTTTTTTGTCTGCGGTCTGCTCCACGACATAGGCAAACTGATAATGCTTGACTATTACCCGGACCACTATCTGCGGACCATGATCAGGGCCAGAAAAACGAACACCAGTCTGATCATGGAGGAAAAGACCTTTTTCAGGCGGGACCATGCTGCCCTGGGAGCCAGAATGGTCAGGAGATGGAAGCTGCCCCTGAAAATTGAACAGGCCATCAGACACCACGAAAATCCTTCAGCCTCTCGCTTTCACATGGAAACCACGATGGTCCATATGGCCAACATCCTGGCCATTGGCTGCTGCATCGGTTCAGGCGGAGAAACTAGTGTTCATTCTCCGGATCTCGCTTCCTGGGCCAATGTCAACCTTGAGCACTCAGTGCTCATCCAGACCGCCAAGCTGATGCAGTCCCAGGTGGATAACATCTATCGATTACTGTTCGACGGGACGTAAACAGGATATGTTCAAGACAGCCGACTCAAACAACAGGGACAGGCAGAGCTTAAAAGACCTCAAACAGAGGATCCGGCACCTGGAGGAGATCAACAGATTCACTCTGGACGCCCTTGAGCTGGCTGCATCCCTCATGGATTTTCAGCCCAACATCAGCAAGCTGGAAAGCCCGTCCCTGATCCTGGAGGAAACCTGCGCCAGGATCTGCAGGCTGATCCGGTTTCACAACATGGCCATCTACCTGGTGGATGAAAACGACAGTGACTTTTTCCCGGCCCACTGGGAACCCTCCAACTCCAAAAACAGGATCGCCCAAGAGATCTCCAGGCTGATTGAACAGGGTTTTTTCAGCTGGGTAATGAAGGAAAAAAGGCCCCTGATACTTGCTTCTTCGGTTCCCGGCCAGAGCGTGGTCCTCCATGTCATGTCCACCAGCTCCAGAATCAGGGGGATGTTTGTGGGTCTCATCAAGGGTGAGTCTTCCACAATCCCCGATGTCTCATGGTCTCTTCTGAGCATCGTCCTGTCCGGAAGCGCCAATGCCCTGGAAAGCTTTGAACTTTACAGGATCTTCAGGGAAGCCAATGTCAAGCTCAAAAGGTCTGTTCTAAACAGGACCAGACAGCTGGAGATCCAGGCCAGCTACGACCAGCTGACCCACCTTCCTAACCGGGACATGATTTTCAAAAAACTGGAAAAGGAAATCAGGACCTGCGAGGGAGAAGACCAGGATCACCAGGTGGCCTTCATCCTCATTGATCTGGACATGTTCAAGGAGGTCAATGAAAGTCTGGGGCATGACATGGGTGACAAGCTCCTGGTTCAGGTGGGCTTCAGGCTTCAGGAGATCATGGACGACCAGGAATGTCTGGCCAGGCTGGGAGGAGATGAATTTGCAGTCATATTATCCGGGCCTGACGCTGAATCCAGGGCCAGACAGACCGCATCCGAAATCATCAGGATCATGGCTGAACCATTTGAAATGGATAGGCAGAGCCTGGTCCTTGATGTGAGCATCGGCATTGCCGTCTACCCCAGGGACGGAAAAAATCTGGGCCAGATTTTAAGCAAGGCTGATGTGGCAATGTACGCATCCAAACGCAAAAAAACCGGATACACCATTTACGAATCCCACCTTGACTCTTCCGGTCTCAACCGTCTGAGCCTCATGGGTGAACTCAAACAGGGTCTGGACAGAAATGAACTGGTCCTTTTTTATCAGCCCAAGATCAGCCTGTCCAATCAGGAACCCTGCGGTGCCGAAGCCCTGGTCCGATGGCTCCATCCCACCAGGGGACTCATCCTGCCTGATGAATTCATACCTCTGGCCGAACAGGGGGGCATCATCAAGGAACTGACCCACAGGGTTATGCTCATGGCTGCCAAACAGATAAGCCATTGGAGAAATTTGGGAGTCAATCTGCCCCTCAGCATCAACCTGTCTGCCAGGGACATCCAGGACTCCGGACTTCCTGAACAGGTCTTCCAGATCCTGGATCTGGAAAAAATACCACCAGCCATGCTTGAAATGGAAATTACAGAAAGTGCCTTCATGACCTCCCCGGGCAAGGGGCTGAGGGTGTTGAACGCCCTGAACCGGATGGGGGTGGGACTTAGTATTGACGATTTTGGGACCGGCTACTCTTCCATTGCCTATCTTAAGGAGCTGCCGGTCAAAGTGCTCAAGATCGACCGGAGTTTTGTCAAATCCATGGACAAGGATGAGAATGACCGGAAGATCGTCAAGTCCATCATAGACCTGGCCCATAACCTGGACCTCAGGATAGTGGCTGAAGGGGTTGAGAACAAATCTATTCTCCACTCCCTCAGTCAGATGGGATGCGACATGGCCCAGGGCTTTCATATTATGAAGCCCGGACCAGCGGATGAATTCGTGCAGTGGTTCAGGACCTGGAATAAGGCCTGATCAATCCATGTTTTTTAAGTTTATACTGAAGAGACCTCCTGCTGATACCCAGGGCTTTGGCTGTTTTTTCCCGGTGTCCATTATTGACCTCCAGGGCCCTGACCAGGGCTTTTTTTTCAGCTTTATCCACTGACTCCAGCATAGGGCCCGGCCCGGACTCTCTGCCCGGTTTTTCCGGCCCGGCTTCCAGGATCGGGGATGGAAGGTCGGAGATCTCAAGAACATCCGACCTGCTCAGGATGATGGCCCGTTCCACAACATTCTCCAGCTCCCGGACATTCCCTGGCCAGTGGTAACCATAAAGGGCTTCCAAAAAGCCACGGTCCACCCCCCGGACCTGCTTGCGATTCTTTTCTCCCAGAACCCTGACAAAGTGGTTGACCAGCAGGGGCAGATCATCCAGACGGTCCCGCAGGGGCGGTATCCTGATCTCCAGGACATTGAGCCGGAAATAGAGATCCTGTCTGAACCTGTTCTCCCTGACCTCTGCAGCCAGGTCCTTGTTGGTGGCGGCCAGCAGCCTGACATCCACCTGTTCTTCGCCCACTGAACCCAGGGGCTCGACAACCCGTTCCTGTAGGGCCCGCAAAAGCTTGGCCTGGAGCTGGACAGGCAGATCTCCAATTTCGTCCAGAAAAAGGGTCCCTTTTTCTGCCAGCTGAAATCGGCCTGGTTTGTCCCGCAAGGCACCGGTAAAGGCCCCCTTGCGGTGACCGAAAAGCTCGGATTCCAGAAGTTCACTGGGGAGGGCTGCGCAATTGACCTTGACCATCGGCCCCTCCTTCCTGGCACTGGCCTCATGCAGGGCCTTGGCAATAAGCTCCTTGCCGGTTCCAGACTCGCCCAGGATGAGGACATTGGCCTCGGTCGGTCCGACCTGCTCCACCAGCTCCATGACCCGGTTCATGGCCCTGCTTTGACCAATGATATTGACCTTTTTTCTGAGGCTGGCAATCTTGTCCTTGAGGACCGCGTTTTCCCTGGTCAGCATTCTGTAGTCATAGGCCTTGCTGACCACGACCTTCAGTTCGTCAATGTCCGCCGGTTTGGTCAGGTAGTCAAAGGCTCCGGATTTCATGGCTTCAACAGCAGAGCCTACACTGCCAAAGGCAGTCAGCATGATCACCGGGAGGGGGTCTTTTAGTTTTCTGATCTCTTCAAGGGTATCCATCCCGTCCAGGACCGGCATCTTCATGTCCAGCATGACCACGTCCACATTTCTTTCTGCCAGGACTTCAAGGCATCCCCGACCATTTTCTGCTTCCAGGACCAAATATCCCTCGTCTTCCATCACCGCCCTGATCATCTGCCTGTGTCCGGATTCGTCATCAACCACCAGCAACCTGGGCCTGTCCGTCATGTTCATGCTCACTCCTGCCTTTCCCTGAAATACAGACTGACTCTGGCCCCAAGTCCTGGAGAGGAATCAATCCTGATACTGCCCCCATGATCTCTGACAATCCTCTCCACTATGGCCAGTCCCAGTCCGGTTCCATTGGTCCTGGTGGAAAAAAACGGTTCCATGGCCCTGTTCCGGGTTTCAGCATCCATACCCGGCCCATTGTCGGAAACTGATATTTCCACCATGTTCCCGGATTGCCGGGCCTTGAGGGTTATCAGCCCGGCCTGGCCGTCCAAGGCACTCAGACTGTTCAGGACAAGATTGATCAAAGCCTGCTTGAGCAGATCCCGGTCAGCAAAAACCATGGGCGCTTCCGGCCTGGTTTCCAGTCTGCACCCCTTGGCAGCCAGATCAGACCGCAGAAGACCGCCGACTTCCTCAAAGACCTCTGCCGTATGAAGCATGGACGGATCAACCGGCCTGGGTCTGGCCAGATAGAGCAGGTCGCTCACCACCCTGTTCAGTCGGTCTGACTCCCGGACCATGGTTTGGGCATAAGAATGGGCAGGATCATCTTTTTTAAATTTCTGAAGGAAATACTGGGCAAATCCCTTGAGAGAACTCAGGGGATTTCTGATCTCATGGGCCAGACCGGCTGCAAACCTGCCCAGGGTGGCCAGGTCCCTGGACCGCTCCAGATCCTTTTCCAGCTCTTTCATCCTGGTCCGGTCCCGAAGCAGAACCAGGGACTGCTGCTCCTCCTTGATGGGCAGAACAAGTATTTCCAGGGACTTGTCATCCAGGTCAGCCTGAATCCAGCCGATGCCGGGGTTAATTTCAAGCCCTGGGGCCATGACCGTGGACAGTTTTTCTCCAACCATCTCTGCCCCTGAGCCCAGGATCTCCCTGGCTGCCGGATTGGCCGCAGTTATGATCCCGGCCTGATCCATACTCAGCAGTCCGTCAGGCATATTGTCCAGCAGTCTGGAGTGGAAAGTCTTGAGACTGACAAGTTTTCGGTCCTGATCCTTTTTGCGCAGATAGGCCAGGAGCAGGAACCAGAACACCAGGACAGCCCCCAGAGTGAAAAGGGTCTGAAAGATGATCGTCCTTTTGTACCCGGAATAAAGCTCCAGATGTCCGGCCATGTCCAGGGCTATGAAAACCACTCCGCCCTGGTCCAGCTCCGGATCTCCTCCTGGAACGTGCCTGCCCCGGATCAGAAATTCGGACCTCCTGGTGGGGATGCCCATGATGAACACTTCTTTATCCATGAACCTGGTTATCCCGGTCCACGTTCCGGACCTGGCCTGTTCCATCATCTGGGGGCTTGGCCGGAACAGCTCAGGGTCAGCCCCGTCTCTGGAAATAAAGAGCCTGCCCATGGGTCCGGACATATCCAGAAAGACCACATCCCCATCCGCCACCAGTTCTTCCAGAATGTCCCTGGCCAGATCGGTGAAATCTCCATTTTCTGCCCACCTTCTGGGCCCCATGCCCCGGAAAAAGGACCGGTACAGGTTGGCTTCCACACTTCTGATGATGGCCCGGCCGGTCACCTCCAGCTGTTCCCGGACGTGATCCTGCTGCTGCCTGAGGTTCTGCCAGGTCAGAAGGATCAGGGCCAGACCCAGGATAAGCAACCCAACAGCCAGAAAGACCATGGTGCCTGCGTATTTTCTACTTATCCCGATATCCAATCAATTACTCCTGATGCTGGCTGAGATCCCCTGTACCCGGTACTGGATGCTGGCCTTAACAGGTTCGGACCAGGGCGTGGTCACCCGGATTCAGCCAGGAGAGTGTAATCCATTCTTCTTCTGCGGGGTATGAATCCCGCCCTTTGAATCAGCTCCCGCATTTCTGGTTCCGGCATTTTAAAACACACCCCTGCCGCTGCTACCACGTTTTCTTCAATCATGGTCGAACCGAAATCATTGGCCCCCCATAAAAGGGCTGCCTGCCCAACTCTGGCCCCCTGGGTGACCCATGAGGCCTGGATGTTGGGCACATTATCCAGAAAAAGCCTGCTCAGGGCCAGAAACTTGAGATATTCAGCCGAAGAGGCCTCCTGAACCTCCAGCAGGGTATTGCCGGGCTGAAAAGTCCAGGGAATAAAGGCGGTAAAGCCTCGGGTCTCATCCTGCAGGGATCTTATCTTGTCCAGGTGGCTGATTCTTTCAGCCAGACTCTCCACATGACCGAACATCATGGTGGCCGAGGTTTTCAGACCCTGCTTGTGGGCCTCTCTCATCACCTCCAGCCATTTTCCAGTCATGCACTTGCGCGGAGAAAGCTCTGTCCTGACCCGGTCCACCAGAATCTCGGCTCCCCCCCCTGGGATGGAATCAAGTCCGCTCTTCTTTAATCTGGAAATGACCTCGGCTATGGCAAGTCCGGCCTCTCCAGCCAGAAAACAGATCTCCGGAGGTGAGAAGCCGTGGACGGCCAGCTGGGGAAACCTGTCCTTGATGAATTCCAGCATCTTCTGGTAATATACAAGATCCAGGTCCGGGTTCATTCCCCCCTGCAAAAGTATCTGTCCTCCACCCAGCTCAAGGGTTTCGGATATTTTGCGGCCCAGTTCGGCAAAGCTCAGGACATAACCATCCTCATGTCCGGGTGGCTTGAAAAATGCGCAGAATTTGCAGGCTGAAACACAGACATTGGTATAGTTGATATTCCGGTCCACAATGTATGTGACCATGTTTTCGGGATGAAGTTTCAGTCTGGTCTGGTGGGCCATCCGGCCCAGGGTAAATAAATTCTCCTCTTGCCAAAGCTTTTCCGCCTGTTCTATGTCCAGTCTCTGCATGATGATCGCCTTTTTTTGAATTTCATTTAGCAGCCGGGATGTGATGTTATGCTGGAACCTGTCAGGGATCAAGACCTGAAAAATCTTTTTCAAAAAGCCAGAACCATTGCTGTTGTCGGGGCCAAGGACAAGGCCGGCCAGCCCGTGGACATGGTTGGCCGCTACCTGATTGCTGCCGGTTACCAGGTGGTTCCGGTTCACCCGGTCAGGCAGAATGTGTGGGGCCTGGAAACCTGGAAATCCATTTTGGACATACCCTTTGCCGTGGACATTGTTGATCTTTTCCGGGCAGCCCGCTATTGTCCAGAGCATGCCAGGGAGGTCATGGCCCTTTCCTGCCGCCCCAGCGCCTTCTGGATGCAGTCGGGCATCAGATCCCTGGAAGCAGAAATCATTTTGAAAAAGGCACAGGTCCTGGTAGTCCAGGATATGTGCATCAAAACTCAACACTTAAGACTCATGGGGAGTCAGACTTGAAAGAAGCTTTCACCTGCACCATGTGCGGCCAGTGCTGCCGGGGATCGGGCGGAATAGTGGCCACCATTGAAGACCAAAAGGCCATGGCCTTGTTTCTCCACCTTGACCTGCTGGATTTCCAGGCCAGGTATGTGGGAAGCTCGGGCCATAAATCATTTATCCGGGCCGGGCAGGACGGCCTGTGCCTTTTTTTCATCTCTGGCCAAGGATGCATGGTTCACCCGGTCAAGCCCGGACCCTGCCGGGCCTGGCCTTTTTTCCGGGGCAACCTGCTGGATGAGTCCAGCTTTGAAATGGCCAGACAGTACTGTTCAGGCATCAGCCAGGACATATCCTTTGCTGATTTTGTCCGGCAAGGCCTGGACTATCTTGATCAGCAGGGACTTTCAGCTGAAAACCAGACCAGCCCGGCCAATGCCCTGAACCTGACCGGAATCAAAAAACACTGAATCACCTATGAACATCCGGGAATGCTTCGATATACTGGGTGTCAGCCCGGACTCGGACCTGGACGCCGTAAAAAAGGCCTACCGGGAACTGGCTTTCAAGTATCATCCCGACCTCAACCCTGACGATCCCCAGGCAGGGTCCAAGTTTCACCGGATCAACACTGCTTATGTGGCCCTTAGAAAAGACCTGGCCGACAATGACTCCTCAGACAGGGCAGGGACCGGAGCCTTTGCCAGAAAGGCTGCCTCCAAAACTTACCAGCAGCAGGCTTACCAAGCCAGAAAAAAGGAAACCTTCAAACCCGGGACTGATTCGGATCAGGGCGACAGACGCAGAAAATTCTTTTATCGGCAGGAAGAGGTGCTCAAGGATATCCTCAATGATCCTTTTGCCAAGCAGGTCTTTGAAGATATTTTCAAGAAGATCAAAAGGACAGGTAAAGAGACCAGTCCCAGCGTGGTCAAGACAAGACGCCTTAAACTGGAATGGGGTCGCCACAAACTGGACATCGACCTGTCCAGGGGTCTGTTGCATGGAGTAAAAAGATGGTTCTCATCCCAGCTGGACGATGAACAGACCGTTTACTTAAGCCCGCTCAAGCTCAGACCCGGGTCCAGCATCCGCATCAATGTCCAGCGTAAATGGTCGGGTCCGGCCCAGAGCATAAACATCACCTTGCCTGAAGACTATGTTGTCGGCCGGCCAGTCCGGCTCAGGGGGCTGGGCCGCAAGATCGGCCCCTGGAAGGGTGATCTTTACCTGAGGCTTCTGGCCAAATGAGCACCCTGGTCAGACTGAACAAAGTTCTGGCCGGGGCAGGCATCTGTTCCAGGCGCAAGGCAGACCTGCTCATTTCCCAGGGGCTGGTGGCAGTCAACAACCAGACCGTGACTGAACTGGGGATGATGGTCGAACCGCAAAAGGACCGGATAACCGTCCGGGGAAAGGTCATTCAGCCAGAATCACCAGCCAGAAAAGATTTCACCTATATCATCATGAACAAACCGGTCCAGGTGGTCACCACGGTCTCTGATCCCCAGGGACGCACAACTGTCATGGACCTGCTGCCGCCGAATCTTGCTTCCAGGCGTCTCTTTCCTGTGGGCAGGCTGGACTTTTTTTCCCAGGGCCTTATCTTGTTGACCAACGACGGAGAACTGACTCACCGCCTGACCCACCCGTCCTGGAAACACCCCAAGGTTTACCGGGTTCAGGTCAGGGAAAATGTTACACCGGAACAGCTCAGGATCATGGCCAGGGGCATGATTCTCCGGGACGGGCAGGAGCTGGCTCCGGTCCAGGCTGATATTGTTTCGTCCAGACCTGGATCCACCATCCTGGAAATGACCCTGATCCAGGGACTAAACCGTCAGATCAGGCGGATGTGTTCAGATCTGGGCCTGACCATCCTTAGCCTGACCAGGATCAGGCAGGGGCCTTTGAGTATTCAGGGGCTGAAAACCGGAAAGTGCAGGAGGCTGACTGCCCGTGAGGTTTATTCCCTGGGGAAGAGTGTCGGGCTCAGCCGGCAGTACTGACTGCCCGGTCTGTGATCCGGTTGACTGCTGCCCTTCTGAAACTTATCAAAAAAGACTAAATTGATTTTATCCAGGAGTATCCATGAAATACTGCACTTTGTTTTTTCTCTGCCTGATGACTGTGGGGCTGACCAGTACCTGGGCTTTTTCTGAAACCGCAGACCTGGTTCAGGAGCGCTATGAAGCCATTGATTCCTTTGAAGCCGACTATGTCCAGATCCTGACCAATGCAGCCACCCGGGAGCAGGAGGAATTGACCGGAAAGATCTTTTTTCAAAAGCCCCTGATGGTCCGCTGGGAATCCCGGACCCCTGAGGAGGAACTTCTTATTGTCAACCAGGACACAGTGTGGAATTATTTCCCCCAGGAAGAAACCGTCTACAGATACCAGGCGGATGAAGTGCTCACTTCCAGGACCATGCTCAGGTTTATTTCAGGTCAGGCCGAACTCAGGCAGGATTTCAGGATTGAAGACCAGGGCCTGGAGGATGGATTTTCCAAGATCAAGCTGATCCCCAAAAACCCCGAACCCAGCCTGGTCCTGGCTTATATCTGGGCTGACCAGGAAGGGCTCATGCACCGGATTCTTCTGGTGGACTTTTTCGGCAACGGCAATGAGCTGCGTCTGGAGAACATAAATCTGGACCCTGAACTGGAGCCGGACCTATTCACCTTTGTCCCTCCTTCAGGGGCTGAAGTCATTCAGGAATAACTATTCAGGAGAACAACATGATATTCGTGGTCAAAAAATGTCTGGACTGTCCATTCTGCAACACCCTGGAAAACAGGGACATGCAGTGTAATGTGTCCACCCCGCCCAAAAGGGCCATCCCGGCCGAGACTAAGCTCACCCCTTCATTCTGTCCGTTGCGGCGCGAACAGGCCATTGTCCGGAGCTTTGAAGAATAGCCCGGCCCTGGCAGCCCTGTTACTGTTTATCCGCCTATGGACCTGATCCCTCCCATGTAGGGCCTTAAAACTTCCGGGATCAGTATTGTGCCGTCCTCCTGCTGATAATTTTCCAGGATAGCCACCATGGTTCTGCCCACAGCCAGACCTGAACCGTTAAGGGTGTGGACAAACCTGGTTTTTTTCTCATTTTCCGGCCTGAATCTGATATCAGCCCGTCTGGCCTGAAAATCCTCGAAATTGGAGCAGGATGAAATCTCCCGGTATTTCCCCTGACCAGGGAGCCAGACCTCCACGTCATAGGTCTTGGCCGATCCGAACCCAAGATCCCCGGTACAAAGGGTCACTACCCGGTAATGCAGTCCCAGGAGCTGAAGGATCCTTTCAGCATGGGACAAGAGGATCTCCAGCTGGTCATAGGATTTTTCCGGATGGGCCAGCCAGACCAGTTCCACCTTGTTGAACTGATGCTGTCTGATGATTCCCTTGGTATCCTTGCCGTGAGACCCGGCTTCAGAACGGAAGCACCCTGTAACAGCGGCAAACCCCTTGGGAAGCTCATCCTCGGACAGGATCTCTCCCCGGTGGATATTGGTCAGGGGCACCTCAGCCGTTGGAATCAGAAAGTAGTCCCAGTTCTCCAGCTTGAACAGATCGGATTCAAACTTGGGCAGCTGTCCAGTGGCGGTCATGCTGGTCCGGTTAACCATCATGGGCGGCAGGGTTTCAATATAGCCATGCTCACCAGTCTGCACATCCAGCATGAAGTTGATAAGGGCCCTTTCCATGCGGGCGGCCCAGCCAAAATAAAACACGAACCTGGAGCCGGTCACACTGGCTGCTCTTTCAAAATCCAGCCCCTTGAGGTCTGTGCCTATTTCCCAGTGCTCCCTGGGAGAAAAGGAGAATTCAGGCGGCTGGCCCCATTTTTTCAACTCCTCATTATCTTCCTCTGTCCTGCCTGCAGGTACGTCCTGATGAACAATATTCGGCACGGACAAAAGCCAGTCCCGGACCTGTTCGTCCAGCTTTTTCAGATCAGAATCAAGATCCTTGATCCTGGAAGACAGCTCTCCAAGCCCCTGGAGCAGCCGGCCGGGGTCCTGTCCTTCCTGCTTGGCCCTGGCTACCCTGGCTGAGGCCTGATTTCGCTCCATCTTCAGCTGCTCGGTTTCCTGGATGATCTGTCTGCGCTGTTCATCAAGCCTGAGAAAGTTCTCCATTTCCAGGTCAGATCCTCTTTTTTCCAGACTCCGGGCCACAAGATCCGGATTTTTTCGAATAAATTTAATGTCCAGCATGACGTGCCTTCCGCAAGGTTGTGATCAGCCTGACCAGGTCCTGCCATGACTTTTTATGGGGACCGGATCTGGACTGTCTGTTAACGGCAAAAAAATTATGACTCATTGATCCGGATATTTGCCTGCCCAAAAACAGGACTTTTGTCAAAACAAACCCTTGGCTTGAGAATTTTAAAAAAATCCTGGCACTCACCCTTGACGAGTGCTAGCAGTGTGTTTATACATCACAAAGTTTTGTTTGACCCAGAAAATATCAAAAATTTTTATGGAGGTAATTGTTATGAATTTGAAGCCGTTGCACGACAGAGTGCTGGTCAAACGTCTTGAGGAAGAAGAAGTGACCAAAGGCGGGATCATTATCCCGGACACTGCCAAGGAAAAGCCCATCAAGGGTGAAGTAGTGGCTGCCGGACCTGGAAAAACTACTGACGAAGGCAAGAGCGTAGCCATGTCCGTCAAGGCCGGAGACAAGGTTCTCTTCAACAAGTACGCTGGCACTGAGGTCAAGATCGACGGTGTGGAACACCTGGTCATGCGCGAAGACGACATCCTGGCCATCATCGAGTAACAAACCGGTTTTATTCATTTAAGGAGGAAATAATATGGCTGCTAAGCAGATACTGTTTGATGTAAAAGCCCGCGAAAAGCTTCAGAAGGGCGTGGACAAACTGGCCGAGGCTGTCAAGGTCACCCTGGGACCCAAGGGAAGAAATGTTGTAATCGAGAAATCCTTTGGCTCCCCCACCATCACCAAGGACGGAGTAACCGTTGCCAAGGAAATCGAACTTGAAGACAAATTTGAGAACATGGGCGCTCAGATGGTCAAGGAAGTTGCTTCCAAGACCAGTGATGTAGCCGGTGACGGAACCACTACTGCCACAGTGCTGGCCCAGGCCATCTTCAACGAAGGCGTAAAGCTTGTGGCTGCCGGACGCAACCCCATGGCCATCAAGCGGGGCGTTGAAAAGGCTGTTGAAGCGGTTGTGGCAGAGCTGGACAAGGTGGCCAAGCCCACCAGAGATCAAAAGGAAATCGCCCAGGTAGGAACCATTTCCGCCAACAACGACGCCACCATCGGGAATATCATTGCTGAAGCCATGAACAAGGTGGGCAAGGAAGGGGTCATTACTGTTGAAGAAGCCAAGGGTCTGGAAACTACCCTGGACGTTGTGGAAGGCATGCAGTTTGACCGCGGATACCTCTCCCCCTATTTCGTGACAGATGCTGAAAAAATGGTCTGCGAAATGGACGAACCCCTGATCCTTTTGTGCGAAAAAAAGATCTCGGCCATGAAGGACCTGCTGCCTGTCCTGGAACAGGTTGCCAAAATGAGCAAGCCCCTGGTCATCATCTCCGAGGACATCGAAGGCGAAGCCCTGGCCACCCTGGTGGTCAACAAGCTGCGCGGCACCCTGCAGGTTACTGCAGTCAAGGCTCCTGGATTCGGTGAAAGACGCAAGGCTATGCTCCAGGATATCGCCATTCTGACCGGCGGTCAGGTAGTATCTGAAGACCTGGGCATCAAGCTGGAGAACGTGACTGCCAATGACCTGGGAAGCGCCAAGCGGGTAGTCATTGACAAAGAGAACACTACCATTGTTGACGGTGCCGGCAAAAGTGAAGACATCAAGGCCAGGGTCAAGCAGATCCGGGCTGAAATCGAAGAGACCTCTTCTGATTATGACCGGGAAAAGCTCCAGGAAAGACTGGCCAAGATCGTGGGCGGCGTGGCCGTTATCAATGTCGGCGCAGCCACTGAGACCGAAATGAAGGAGAAAAAGGCCAGGGTTGAAGATGCCCTCAACGCCACCAGAGCTGCTGTTGAGGAAGGGATTGTACCCGGAGGAGGCGTGGCCTTCATCCGTGCCCTGCCCGCCCTGGACAAGGTCAAGCCTGCTGACGACGATGAAAAGGCCGGAGTCGAAATCATCCGGCATGCCATTGTTTCTCCCCTGCGCCAGATCTGCATGAACGCAGGTTTTGAAGGTGCCCTGATCATTGAAAAGGTCAAGTCCTCCAAAGAAGGCAACGGCTTCAATGCTGCTACAGGCGAGTACGAAGACCTGATCAAGGCCGGGGTCATCGATCCCAAGAAGGTATCGCGCATTGCCCTGCAGAATGCTTCCTCTGTGGCCTCTCTGCTTATGACCACTGAAGCAGCCATTGCTGAAAAGCCTGACGACAAAAAGGATGCCCCAGCCATGCCCGGCGGAATGGGTGGAATGGGTGGAATGGGCGGAATGTATTAATTCGCCTGTTTATTACATATACTGTCAGAAAGGCCGGGCTCTTGCCCGGCCTTTCTGTTTTTACCGGTTGTGTTTAAAGGATTTTCCAGGTAATTCCAGTTCCTCCTATGGCTGAGCAGACCAACCATCCTTTCAGGGATCCACATGGCGGAAATATCTATGCTGCTGCCCGGGCTGCCGGATGCAGTCCGGACAGGATCATTGACTTTTCAGCCAGCATCAACCCCCTGGGGCCTCCGACCGGAACAGGCAAAGTATTGGCCCAGAACTTCTGGAAAATTTCCCATTATCCTGGCCCAGGCAGCCCCGGCCTTGTCAGGGCAGCTTCCAGGCGCTTCAATCTCCCCAGAAACATGATCCTGGCCGGAAACGGTGCCACAGAAATCATCGACGCCGCCCCCAGGGCCTTTGGGGCGGGCCGGGTTGTTATCCCTGTTCCGGCTTACAGCGGCTATGCAGAATCAGCCCGGCGAAACAGCCTGGAGATAGTACAGGTTTTTCCTTCTGCCCGGAAAAATGACCTCTTTCCCCAACTGGAGGATTTGGCTGCCCATCTGTCCGCTGCCTCCCTGGTCTATCTGGGCAGGCCCAGCAATCCCACCGGGCATGTCATGGAGAAAAAAGAACTTGAAAAATTCATCTCCAGCCACCCCCAGGCCTTTTTCATCATAGACGAGTCCTTTATTGATTTCACCTCCAGTCCAACCATGGCCGGGTCCGGGCTGGACAATATGGTGGTGGTTTATTCCCTGACCAAGTTTTACGCCCTTCCAGGCTTAAGACTGGGCCTGGCCATGGGCAGTCCGGAGAACATCCGGAAGCTGGCTCGGTTCATATCGCCCTGGTCGGTCAATGTCCTGGCCCAGGAAGCCGGCAGGGTCTGTCTGGAGGATGATGATTTTGCCTCCAGGTCCAGGGTAGAGCTGGCCCGGATCAAGGATGAATTCATCCAGAATCTGGAACAGATTCCCTGGCTCAGACTTTATCCGGGCAAGGCCAACTTCATCCTCTGCCAGGCAGTCAGCAGCCCCCTGCAAATTCCAGAACTGGCAGCCAGGCTTCTGGAAAAAGGGATCCTCATCAGGCAGGCTGAAAATTTTCCAGGCCTGGACAGCACCTTTTTTCGCCTGGCCGTTAAAACTCCGGAACAAAACCTCCGGCTCTGCTCCATCCTTGAGGGTCTGGCCGGGAAACCCCGATCCAAGGCATTAAAGCCCCGGAAAACCCCGGCCCTGATGGTCCAGGGAACGTCGTCCGGAGCCGGAAAAAGCCTGCTCACGGCTGCTTTGGGCCGGCTCCTTGTCCGCCAGGGGGTCAAAGTTGCCCCCTTCAAATCCCAGAACATGTCCCTTAATTCATATGTCACCATCCAGGGCCTGGAAATGGGCCGGGCCCAGGTGGTTCAGGCCAGGGCCTGCTGCCTGGAGCCGGATGTGCGCATGAACCCGGTCCTTCTTAAGCCCAATTCAGACACCGGTTCCCAGGTCATTGTCCTGGGAAAGCCGGTGGGCAACATGAATGTGGATGGGTATATCAGGTACAAGGCCGGACTGTTTGACCAAATCAAGGATGTCTACGACGAACTGGCAGCTGAATATGATGTGATGATCCTGGAGGGTGCCGGCAGCCCGGCTGAAATCAACCTGAAAAGACACGACCTGGTCAACATGAACATGGCCCTTTATGCCCGGGCCCGGGTGATCCTGGTGGGAGACATAGACCGGGGCGGGGTGTTTGCTTCATTTGTAGGCACCATGGAACTCCTGGAACCCTGGGAGAGAGAACTGGTGACCGGACTTGTCATTAACAGATTCAGGGGGCAGAAAGACCTTCTGCAAAGCGCCATCAGCTACACAGAAACTGCTGTGAATTGCCCGGTTCTGGGTACCATCCCCTATATTCAGGATCTGGGACTTCCTGAAGAGGATTCAGTTGCCTTTAAAAACAACCGGTCCGGAAAATCATCAGCCAGACCCGATTGGGTCAGCATCGGCATTATTGACCTGCCCCATATTTCCAATTTTACTGACTTCGACCCCCTGTACCTGGAACCAGACACAGAGATCACTGTAATCCGCAGGCCGGAAGACTTCAGGGATGACCTGGATGCCGTTATCCTGCCCGGTACCAAGAATGTGGCTTCAGATATCAGGGCCCTGGTCTCATCCGGACTGGCCGGCATGATTTCGGACTCAGCCCTGCACAAAAACAGGGAAGTGGTCGGGATCTGCGGAGGGCTGCAGATCCTGGGGCTGAACATAAATGACCCCCAGGGACTGGAGTCCGACCACAAGACCACCCAGGGTCTGGGGCTCCTGGGTGTTGAAACCCGGGTCATGCCCCAAAAGGTCCTGCGCCAGGTCTGCACCCACTGGACCCAAGGCCCGGTCTTTCCTGTCCAGGGCTATGAAATTCATCATGGCCGGACCCGGATCTGCAGTCCGGTGCTTGAACCAATCAGGCGGACCCACGGGGACCTGCTGGGTGTAAGCCATCCCCATCTGAACATCTGGGCGACTTACCTCCACGGGATATTTGATAATGATGAATTCAGAAGATTCTGGCTGGACCGGATCAGAAAAAGAAAAGGGCTCAAACCCCTGGAGCGGATCCAGGTCCACTACCAGATAGATGTCTGTCTGGACAGGCTGGCCTCCATTGTTGAGGAAAATATGGACCTGCATCAAATTTACCGGATTCTTGGCATCTAGATCCTGATCCGTTCCCAGACCGGTCCTTCCTCCGGACTGGTCCGGAAGCCTGGCTCTGTCCCTTTTCAGCACCCCCCATCCAAGCCGCAGTCACAGTTCTCCGGGCACTATCCAGCCCTGTTTCCTTCTGCAAAGGCCTGTTCCCTGGAATTGACGCCTTTTTCAGCCATGGTGTACAAGTTTTGTCAGGCAGGTCTCGCAGACCTGACCAGCATTCAAGCTCCACCCGTGGCCGGACAGCAAACCAATGAACCGGACAGTATCTCTGCACATTCTGGCAGTGCTCATGCTGGGCATTGTCTCCCAGACCGCTCAGGTCCTGATCCTGAGGGAACTGCTCATGGTCTTCCATGGCAATGAACTGTCCATGGGCATCATCCTCTGCGCCTGGCTGAGCTGGGTCGGGGCAGGGAGCTTTCTTGGCGCCAGGCTGACCAGACCCGGCAGCAGCATCACCTCCCTTTTCCGGGCAAGCACGGCCGGGGTGGTCATGATTCTGCCCCTGACCATCCTGCTCATCCGCATCCTGCGGGGCATGTTCAATATCCCTCCAGGAGCATATTTATCAGTATGGGACATGTTTGTGTCCTGCTTTGTGCTCATGGGGCCGGTCTGCCTGCTGCTGGGGGCCCAGTTCGTCATCCTGGCCAGGATCTGGCGGGAAAAAGACGCTGCACCAGACACCTCAGGAGCGGCCAAGACATATGTGGTTGAAGCTGCAGGCAACATGCTGGGCGGTCTGTTATTCACCCTGGTCATGGTCCGCTACTTCAACTCCTTTCAAACCGGACTGATCATCACCTTATGCATGCTGCTGCCAGCCCTTTTTCTGGCCGGACCCACCAGAGAAAAAACCAGCCTGACCATTCAGCGGGCCGGTGTCTGGGCTGTCTGCACTTTCCTGGTGAGTGTGCCTCTTTTTTTCCTCCTGGAAAAAATGGACAGCCTGGCCTGGACAGTTCAGTGGCAGCACATGACCCCTCAACATGAACTGGCCGGCACCTACCAGTCCAAGCATGGCAATATAACCGTCCTTAAGCGGCACGATCAGTACAGTTTTTTCCAGAGTGGTCATCTGGTCTTCAGTACTGCCGGACCTGAGACAATGCTTCCCGGACTTGAACAGCAGGAAGCAGTGGTGTTTGCCCACCTGGCCATGGTCCAGCATCCTGAGCCAAAATCAGTCCTGCTCATTGGAGGCGGCCTGCGCGGGGTCCTGGCTGAAACAGCCAGGCATCCGGTCCGCAAAATCGACTATATAGAGCTTGACCCGGTCCTGACCAGGGCTGTCCTGGATCATGCTGGAACAGACATCCTGAAGGTCCTGCAGGACCCCAGGATTACTCTGATTCATACCGATGCCAGACTGTACGTCAAAAAAGCCAGAAAAAAATACGACATGATTATTATTGATGTCCCGGACCCGGCCACAGCAGTCCTCAACCGGTACTACACCCGGGAATTCTTCCAGGAAGCCCGGCAATTACTCAACCCCGGCGGAGTGCTGGCCACCGGCCTGGTATCCACACCTGACCTGCGGACAAAGGGAGTAGCCCATCGCAATGCAGCCACCTATCACACCCTGGCTTCGGTCTTTGCCAGGGTCCTGCCTGTGGGCGACAGATTCTTATTCTACTTTGCCACAGACACCCCGGAACATATTTCCCCTGACCCGGACCTCCTGGCCAAAAGATACCTTGAACGGAACATAAATGCCCAAGGTTTTTCAGCCCTGCACTTTCATGTTCTTCTGGAGGATGCGCAGCTCAGACGGGTCAACTGGATCATCCGCAATCACGGCCGGAACCCTCTGGATCACATCCACGGCCCCGGCCTGGCCCCCATCAGCCCTGAGCCGGTCAGCAGACAGGAACTGGCTGAAAAAGATTTACCCCCGGTCCAGAGCCGGTACTTCATCAATTCCGACCTCAAGCCCATTGGCTATTTCTATACCCTCATGTTCTGGAACGAACTGACCGGATCCGGACAGAACAATATCCTGGAGACCTTTCTCAAGGTCAGACCCTGGTGGGCTCTGCCCCTGACAATTCTGCCCCTGGCAGCAATCTGGAGCTTCAGATTGCTGGCTCCAAGATTACCTGCCCGCTTAGACACCCTGGCTGCTGTCCTGTTCACAGCCTTTACCACTGGATTTTCCACCATGGCTCTGCAGATGGCCTTGCTTTTTTCCTTTCAGAGCATATATGGTTTTATATATGAAACCGTTGGGCTGATCATGGGCCTGTTTATGCTGGGTCTGGCCCTGGGTGCGTGGACTACCCAGTCCCTGGCCGGCAGCAGGGCTGATTTGAGTACCCTGGCCCTGGTCCAGGTGCTCATGGCAGCTTGCGCAGGAGCTATGGCCCTAGTACTGCCCCAGGTTGCAGCCCTTGAGTTCCCGGTTCTGATTTTTGTTTTGTTCTCAGGCCTGACTTTTACTGCCGGGTTTATCAACGGGATCGACTTTCCATTAACTATGGCCTGCTACCAAAAACTGGGCCCAGGGGCTGAAAAATCAGCCGGTGCAGTTTATGGAACCGAACTGATGGGGGCCTGTACCGGGGCTGTCCTGGCCGGTGCAATTGTCATCCCTGTGCTGGGAGTTACTGCCTGTTGCCTGATGGCAGCTCTGGCAGGAGCTGCAGCATTTACCGCTCTTAAAATCTGCAGGAGGCCGGATGTCTGATTCTAACCAGAATCCTTCTCATATCACCAGAAAGGAATTCATCCAGGCCGGGGTGGCTGGTCTATGCGGCCTGGGACTGGCTGGTTGGCCCTCATGGTCCGGGACCGTCCTGGCAGCCCAGCCAGGTCCGGCCCAGACTGCTGCAAAAGGCCTGGTCAGTCCGACTCCATCCCCGTGGTTCAAGCCTGCAGGCAACAACCGGATCCAATGCCGGCTCTGCCCCAACCAGTGCACCCTGGCAAACAACCAGAGGTCGCGCTGTCAGGTCCGGGAAAACAGAAATGGCCGGGGATATACCCTGGCTTTTGGCAATCCGGCCCTGATCCAGGAAGACCCGGTGGAACGAAAGCCGTTTTTTCATGTCCTGCCGGGAACCAGAGCCCTGTCTGTTTCAACTGCCGGCTGCAACCTGCACTGCAAATTTTGTCAGGTCTGGGACATGGCCCTGGTCAGACCGGAACAGATCCACGCCTATGACCTGCCCCCGGAAGCTGTTGTTGACCATGCCCTTTCTGCCGGGGTTGACTCCTTGAGCTATGCCTTTGGCGAGCCTGTGGTCTTTTTTGAATACATGACCAGAACAGCCGAGCTGGCCAGACAGGCTGGTCTGCTCAATCTTGTCCACACTGCAGGCTATATCCGGGTAGAGCCCCTGGAAAAGATGTGTAGTCTGGTTGATGCCGCCAACATCGATCTCAAGGGTTTTGATCCTGATTTTTACCGGGAATATGTGGGCGGTGAGCTGGACACTGTCCTTAACACCCTGGTCACCCTAAAAAAGGCAGGAGTCCATGTGGAAATCACCTGCATCATAATTCCCACCATTAATGACGACCCGGGCCGGATAAGCCGGATGTGCTCCTGGATATCCAGGGAACTGGGTCCGGACACCCCGGTTCATTTTGCCAGGTTCTATCCCCTGTACAAGCTGTCCGGGCTTCCCAGGACCCCGGTATCCACCCTGGATATGGCCGTGGACAAAGCTGGTGAAGCTGGTCTGAAATACGTCTATGTGGCCAAGGTTACCGGGCATGAAAAAGAAAGCACCTTTTGTCCGGAATGCAGGGAGAAAATCATCAGCCGGCTGGGATTCTTCATTGACCAGATCAAGGTGACCCGCGGCCAGTGTTCATTCTGCAGCACTGAGATACCAGGGATCTGGGCCGGACAGGGCTGAACATATCCAACAGGCAGGACCTTATCAGGCCGATCTTCCCAGTCCCAGGGGCCCTGATCAGGAGGCCAGCTGCCTGTGGATCTCCAGCTGGGACAGCGATCTCCTGTCCAGGTTAGTCAGGCCGGCCTCAAAGGCCCATTCCATGGCCTGCACATATTCCCGGGAAGTTATGGCCCGGGCTATCTCCTCATATTCAAAGGCCATGTGTTCCACCCGGTACTGGGACATGATGTTCACATAGGTTGCAGGAGAAAGGTTTTCAGCCACCCAGCCTGTAAATTCCCTGGTTCCGGCTACATGGTTGGGCATGACCAGATGCCTGATCATGACCCCATGCCGGGCTATACCCCCATCATCCAGGACCAGGTCCCCGACCTGGGCATGCATTTCAATGATGGCCTCTCTGGCCCGGGCCGGATAGTCGCCCCGGCCCTTGATGACATACCTGGCTGACTCAGCACTGCCCATGAACTTCAGATCAGGCAGGTAAATGTCCACAATCCCGTCCAGAAGCCGGATATTTTCAACCAGTTCATATCCGCCGGTATTGTAACACAGGGGCAGCTTGAGCCCCTGGCGGCAGGCTATGCGGACCGCCTTCAGGATATTGGGCAGGACATGGGTCGGGGTGACCAGGTTGATGTTGTGACAACCTCTTTTCTGCAGGTCAAGCATCATCCCGGCCAGCTGCTGGTCATCCACCACCCGGCCCCGGCCCAGATGGGCTATGGGCCAGTTCTGGCAGAATACACAGCGCAGGCTGCAATTGGAAAAAAAGATGGTTCCTGAACCGCCCCGGCCCACCAGAGGCAGTTCTTCGCCATAGTGGGGTGCATGGCTGTAAACCACGGCCTTGTCCGGGGCGTTGCAAAAGCCCTTTTCTCCAGCCAGACGGTTCACTTTGCACCGGTGGGGACAGAGCTGGCAACTCTCCAGCCTGGCCATGGCCTGCTCAACCCTGGCCATCAGCCTGCCCTGCTCTTCCAGTTCAATATAAGCCGGTCTCCAGCCCTGATATTCAGGACCATGATCAGCCTGGGCACATCCCTTGAAAAACAGGGAACCCCCGGCCAGGCAGGCACTCTTGATAAAATTCCGTCGGGTCAGGGTCATGATCATTCCTCCAAAAACCGGACCTGGGACCATTATGACCTGAAGACATCAGTCCTGTGCCTTTCCAGGGTCCATCATCCTGCAGTCTGTTGCAGGCCAGGACATGAAACAGCCGGACCCGGAATCAGGCACCACTATTCAGGAGGGCATAATATGTATTGTATAAATTCCGGACCTGATTCTGTCCAGATCCAGACAGGAGAAATACCCGGGGTCAAAAGGGGATGGTCATGAAGCTTAAATGGCTGTCCATCAGGACAGTTGTTTCCGGACATAAAGCATTCTCTGGACCGCTGTGATCCAGCTCAGCACCGCCAGCTAACAGGCCAGATCAAGGAAAAGATGCCGCCAAAAGCAATGCCCGGCAGCCTGTTCTTCCGGTGTCAGCCTGGGACAGGGATTGTCAGACAAGGGCCCTGATCAGCGGCCAAAGACCCTGCGCAGAATGTCTGTGGTCTGTTTGGCTGGATTGTTTCGTATGGCTGCTTCTTCCAGGGCCAGGTATTCAAATATGGCTGATATGGCATGGTCCACTACATGCTGGGTCAGATCGGCCCTGACTTCAGGAACAAAAGACAGCTCATTATATCTGGCCATCACTTCTTGGTATGCCTGGACAGCTCCGGATTCAGCCAGGCTTTGCCGGACTGCAGGGGTGAATTCGCTGCTCAGGGGATCCGACATCCTGGCCTGGAAATACCTGGTGGCGGAGTCATCAGGACCATAAAAAATACCCCGGGCATCTTCCAGGGTCATTTCCGAGGCTGCATCTGCAAAGATCTGTCCGGCCCCGGGCGCAGCATCTTCAGCAGCCCGGTTCATGCGCAGCTCAAGATCATCCAGCATCCGCCCCATTCCGGCCCGGTTCATGATGTGCTGGACCTGCTGCAGGCCGTCAGGCAGGGATATATGGGCCCTGGGGTCCAGGTAGAAACCGCCCTCTCTGCCCAGATAGTTTACAACATTTTCACTGCCCACTTTCAGGGCCTCTTTAAGGCCCAGGGCAATATCCTGGTCAGACAGCTGGTCTGCCCTGGAAACCCCGGGCTGCTCCCGGAATACCTCCAGGCCGCGCTGCAGCCAGCCTTCAGCCCAGGCCCCTGTAGACCACAGGACAATCATCCCGGCACACAATATCCCTCTTAAAAAACTGCCCATAAATTCACTCCGGATGGCCACCAATGGTATTTTCTGATCCTTTGGCCGACACCATAAGGAGTCCCAGGGGGTTTGTCATCCTTGAATTTCATGGGCCTGGACCTGAAACTGAACCACTGGAGTGGACCTGACCAGAGTAATTTTTTCACTGTCATTGCCAGGCCCGGAGCCGGCTGAAGCAATCTTTGTCAGTTATTCATGAACTTGCCCGGCACCCTCGGGGTGCTGGCAATGACAGTGAGGCCAGGCTGTTAATTTAAAATCACTCAGTTCAGATTTCAGTTTTGCCCAATGCCCGGAAAAGGGCGGGCACGACAAAGTCCATGCCTGCCCCAGCATTTCCGGATTATTCAGTCAGACCGAGTTTTTTACGCTTGGCCTTGATCCGCTCATCCACCAGCTGGGCAGCTGCAAAAGGGTCCGGCTCCACAGCAAAGGCTGCTCCAAAGGCATCTTCCAGGCCTCTGGTGGCCAGGTCGGTCACAAACTTGCTGCCCAGGATGGGAGGAGCCACTCCAAGTACTGTAAATATCCCGCTGGCCACTGCGTACAGCCCAATGGTAGCTGCCTTTTCCGAATACCATTCAGGCGCAGCTGCAGCCACTGGAAGATCGGAAATATCAACCCCAAGCTCATTGGCCAGAAGGGCGCAAAGCTGCATAATCCTGGAGTTGTCTACACAGCTGCCCACGTGCAGCACCGGGGGGATGCCCAGGGCCTGGCACACTTCAGCCAGACCAGGGCCGGCCTGACCGGCTGCCTCGGGCATGAGCAGTCCCTGTTTGCCGGTGGAAATGGTGGCGCAGCCAGTGACCAGGACCAGGATATCTCGCTTGATGCACTCCCGGGCCAGGTTAAAGGTACCGTAGTCCTGTTTTATCTTGGGGTTGTTGCATCCAACAATACCGATGACCCCCCTTATCTTGCCGGCCTTGACAGCCTCTAAAAGGGGCCCGGGGGTCCCGCCCAGGGCATCCAGGACCGCCTCGTTGGAAAACCCGGTCATGAGTTCCACCGGCTCCACCGGTATTCTGACCCTGGACTTGTCCCGGTTCCTGAATGTTTCAATGGCCAGGGCAACAACTTCCCGGCCCTTTTCCCTGGCATTTTCTACATTCATCTCAATATGCACTGCCCCGGTGAACCTGGCCTTGGAAGAGGTACTGACAATCTTGGAATGATAACAGCCTGCAATATTAACCAGGCTGGGCATGATGCACTGGTAATCAGCCACAATTACCTCAACCGCCCCTGTAACCAGGACCAGCTCGGTCATAAGGTGGTTTCCAGCCATGGGCACGCCCTGGCGCATCAGCAGTTCATTGCCTGTACAGCAGAGACCGGCCACGTTTATCCCTGCAGCCCCGGCCTCTTGAGCCTTTGCCACAAACTCACTGTCCCTGGCCGCAGCCAGGACCATCTCCGAAACAACCGGACTGTGGCCATGGACCAGGATATTGACATGGTCCTCCTTGAGAACCCCCAGGTTGACCTTGGACGTGAGCGGGGAAGGCGTACCAAAGATGATGTCTGAAAGCTCAGTAGCCACCATTGATCCGGCCCAGCCGTCGGAAAGGGATACCCGGGCCGAATGCAGGCAGAGGTTCAGGGCGTCATTGTCCACTCCCATATGGGTCCTGTGCATCATCTCCACCACTTCCCGGTCAATGCCCCGGGGCACTACGCCCAGCTTTTCCCAGATTTTGATTCTTTTTTCCGGCACCCGGCTAAGAAAAGTAAGGGAGCTCTTTCTGGATCCAAAATCCTCAAACAGGATATGAGCCAGTTCTCTGGCCACTTCCAGATCATCCTTGCCTTCCACAGCAACCCCGGCCTCCAGGGCGATCCGTTTCAGCTTGGCCGGGTCAGCAAGGCCATAGTCAGGTGTCCTGCCCTGGGCCACTGCCTCCAGGACCTCCAGAAGATCCCGGCCATGATCCGAATGGGAAGCTGCTCCGGCCGCAATCATCCGACCGAAATTCCTGGCCACCACAACATCTGCATCTGCCCCGCAGACCCCTTTTTGCGGTCCATATTCAAAGGGATCTATTCTGCACGGACCCATTACACAGTTCGTGCAGGAAAGTCCCAGCTCACAGAATCCGCAATGGGGCTGCTGCTGCTTGAGCCGGTCCCATACGGTTTCAATATTTTCTTCACCGGCCTTGTTGATCATCTCCCGGGCATCCTGACAGATGCTCAATTCGTCTGTTTTTTTCCCCATCATGATCAGTCTCCTTGCATCGTTACATGGTTTTTCTCTGGGGTTGCTGGCAAAAATATCCGTGTCTGATCCTTCAGGGCTTGACCTGGTAAGAACTCCCGGCAAATTCAGCTGAAGCCCTTTCCCAGAAACGGTTCTCCTCATCCCAGATAATGGCCCCGGTCTTACATGCTTCAGCGCAGGCCGGAACCTTTCCTCTCTCCAGTCTCTGGTAGCAGCCGTCACACTTGATGGCTGTCTTGAATTTTTCCGGATTCGACCAGTGGGGGAAAAACCGGATCACATGATACGGACAGGTCATGGCGCACATGGTACAGCCAATGCACAGCCCATAGTCCACAATCTTCAGACCGGAATAGATGTCGGTCCTGATGGCCCCGGGTACGCAGACCTGTTCACACGGAGCAGGATCACACTGCCGGCACTTGTTGGGAAAGGGTTTGCCCTCCGGGCCTGGCCCCACAAATATCCGGGGTTTAGCCAGGGGGGTTTCCCGGATGGCCTCAGCCAGGGTCAGGCATCCTGAATGGGCTTCTGCGCAGCGGATCATGCACTGCCTGCAGCCCACACACAATTGGGGCCGGACAATAATGTTAAAGTCTTTCATATTGCTCTCCTTGGGTTGAGAAGGTTGAACCATGCCTGAATCAGCCGGGACCAGCGGCCAGAAAGATCCTGTCCATGGCCTTATGGATCAGGTCTTGTTCAGCCAGGTCAGTGACCTGAGGCGAATACAGCTGTTTCTGTCTCAGGGACGGAATCTCCGGAATAAAGATGGCCGGATCTGGCAGATCAGGACTATCCGGCAGGGTTATGTGGCTGGCTGCCCGGTTCACCACATGGATCAGCCTGTCCACTCCCAGGTCCCGGGCCATCCGGGCTATCCCGGCTGAGGCCTCAAGACTTCTGCAGCTTGGTTCGCTTACCACCACCAGGACGTCCACCCCGGCTGCAGTTCCCCGGCCCAGATGTTCCACCCCGGCCTCCAGATCCACCACCACCCATTCATTGCGCTCCAGAATCAGATGGGACAGCAGGGCCTTGAGCACTGAATTGGCTGTACAGGCGCAGCCTTCTCCTGCCCCGGCCAAAGAACCCATGACCAGCAGGTTGATATTGCCCAGGCTGACCCTCAACCGGTCCGGCAGATCCCTGACGTCCGGGCTGAGGCTTATAAGTCCGCCCCTGCCGGTTCTGGCCATAATCAGATCCTTTTCAGCCACCAGGGGTGCGGGCAGATCCCGGGACTCCACACCCAGGGCCGCTCCCAGGGAATGGGTGGTGTCAGCATCCACCATCCAGACCTGATGATTTTTTTGGGCCAGATATTCACCCATCCAGGCGGACAAGGTGGTCTTGCCCACCCCGCCTTTTCCAGCCACAGCCATTTTCAGACCGCTATTCAGGTTATTCTTCATAATTCATGATTGGTTAAAGTTTTTTGTTTCCCATTACCCCTGTTCAGCCTTCATGGCAAGATATGCGGTTTTTTTCCAGGTCCTTTCCCGGCCATGGCTTCTAAACAGACCCCGGATCACGGACTGGATAAGGATTTACATCCCGGCCTGATATCCAGACAGACCTTGAAACAGTACCATCTTCCAGGAATAACGTCTGTCGGCAACCCGACAAAATAAGGATGATTGTATCATGACCAAGGACATACTCTGGGCAGGGCCGGGCATAAAGGACAAAAGGCAGGCCTGAGAAATGATCAGAAATGCATACCAGGTCCGGGTCTGGTTATTCCATGCCCGTGGCTGCGAAATCTTCCAGACCCTTGAGGTCGGGCAGAAGATAAGCTCCCCGACCCTGGCGGATCACCAGGCCCAGATTTTCCAGTCTGGTCAGGGCTTCAGACACGGTCTGCCTGGTGGAGCCCACGATCTTGGCGATCTGCTCCGTGGTCAGGGAAAAGGTAATCATGCATCCCTGAGGTGTTTTCCGACCGTACTCCCCGGCAGCAGCAAGAAAGAACTCTGCCACCCGGCATGGTATGCCTTTGAAGACCAGGGAGTGGATAATGGAAAAACAGCTTTGCAAGATGTCCCCGAGAACCGGGATCATGGTCCGCATCAGTTCCGGGTGGTCCTGGACAAAGGCTGCAAAACCCTCAGTGGGCATGGACAGGATGGATACATCTTCCAGGGCCTGGATATAGGCCCTGGTATGGGTGGAATAAATATCCCCGGGGGACAGGATGGAAAGGGTGAACTCTTTTTCCTGACAGGCCAGGTAAAGCCGGGCTGTACCAGTGGCCATGATAAAGACCTGGTTGGCCGGACTGTTGGGTTCAAAGATCACTGAACCCCTTCCATAACTGCGGGTCCTGAACTCAGACCTGAGTGCAGCCAGCTCGGGCCGCTCCAGGGCTTTGAGCAGGTTGATGCCCATCAGTTTTGTGTTCACGCTCTGCTCCTGATGATTGAGAGGTATTTAAGCGGATTAAAGCATAGCAGATCTGCAGGGTAAAGACCAGGTCATATCCAGGGCAAGAAGACCCAAAGCTTCAAACTGAAAAAGTCATTGAAAAGCAGAAAAATAGCCAGATATTCAGAGCGGTACTGAACGCCCTGAATATATAAGCATCTCCGTGTCAACTCCCTATCCGGTTCATCCCCACAGGCGTGGGGAATACTATGCTGATGGGGCGACGCGCGAAAAAACGAAACTGCGATTTCTAAGCCGCCTATGCGGCGGTTCACTCTTCGGCTCCGGAGTTGAGATCCGGGACGAATTTCTAAGCCGCCTATGCGGCGGTTCACTCAGGGTCAACACCGGGATCAGGGTATTCTGATTTCTAAGCCGCCTATGCGGCGGTTCACTATGAGCAAGATATTGAATATTACGACGGTGATTTCTAAGCCGCCTATGCGGCGGTTCACGTTATATCCTGCCTCGGTCTTTCCTGTCTGTGTTTCTAAGCCGCCTATGCGGCGGTTCACGCCTTGGATGTATTCCGGAAAAGGGCATTAATTTTCTAAGCCGCCTATGCGGCGGTTCACAGATTCCGGGGAAAGCTCCTGGCCCACAGCCATTTCTAAGCCGCCTATGCGGCGGTTCACTAT